>NZ_JAKRFE010000012.1:0-150882 GCF_022348225.1 Gordonia sp. McavH-238-E | reverse complement strand
AGAAAAGCATTACGGTGGGTCATGAGGGCCTCTTGGTGATCGGCGTGTGTGTGGTAACCACATCGATACCGGAGGCCCTCACCTGTTGACCGGAACCACGCCGTTCACAACCTCCCCAAGAGTTACAACTAGCGCGCTGATCTGCGCCAGTGTCATCTACTGCCACTGTGGCAGTCTCTGCCATTATCCGGTAGCTTCGTTCTGTGATCGACCGGACGACCGACGCGATGGAAGAACGCCTGTGACCGAGAACGCCGCCCTGCAGGGCACCGACAACCGCTCCGCCACCGGCACGGATCGCAGCCGCGTGCTGCTGATCGGCGTGCTGCTCGTCGCGGCCTTCGTGGTGATTCTCAACGAGACGATTCTCAGCGTCGCGTTGCCCACGCTGATGACCGATCTCGACATCACCGCCGCCACCGCGCAGTGGCTCACCAGCGGCTTCTTGCTCACCATGGCGATCGTCATCCCGATCACCGGGTACCTGATGCAGCGGTTCACCCTCCGCTCCATCTACATCGCGGCGATGAGCCTGTTCACCATCGGTACCCTCGTCGCCGCGCTGGCGCCGGGCTTCGAACTGCTGATCATCGCGCGCGTGGTGCAGGCATCCGGCACCGCGCTGATGGTTCCACTTCTCATGACGACGATCCTCAACGTCGTACCGGAGCAGAACCGCGGCCGGACAATGGGACTGGTCTCCATCGTCATCGCCGTGGCGCCGGCCGTCGGGCCCACGGTGTCCGGTCTGATCCTGCAGTCCCTCAGCTGGCGAGCCATGTTCTGGATCGTGCTGCCCATCGCGATCGGCGCGCTGATCCTCGGCGGGGTGTTCGTCCGCAATGTCACCGAGCGGCGCCCCGCGCAGCTCGACATCATCTCGGTCCCGCTGTCGGCGTTGGGCTTCGGTGGAATCGTGTACGGGTTGAGCAGCATCGGGGAATCGGCGGGTGGACACGCGCCGATCCCGCCCTGGGTCCCGCTGGTCGTCGGCGCCGTCGCGCTGGCGCTGTTCGTCGTGCGACAGCTCAAACTCGCCGACCGCGGCCTGGCGCTGCTCGATCTGCGGACCTTCGCGATCGCATCGTTCCGGCTGGCCGTGGTGCTGATGGCGGGCTTCATGCTGACGCTCTTCGGCGCCCTCATCCTGCTGCCGCTCTATCTGCAGAACGTGATGGGCAAGGATGTCCTGACCACCGGCCTCGTGCTGTTGCCCGGCGGTCTCGTGATGGGTCTGCTGGCGCCGTTCGTGGGAGCACTGTTCGACAAGGTCGGCGCACGACCGCTGGTTCTTCCCGGCACGGTCGCCGTCAGCGCGGGTACGTGGTTGCTCACCACGCTCGACGCCGGGTCGTCGTTGGGCATGGTGATCGCGGCCCACGTGATCCTCAGCGCCGGAATCGCTTTCGGGTTGACCCCGCTGATGACCTCGGCCCTGGGCTCGCTGAGCCCCGAACTGTACTCACACGGGAGCGCGACGGTCAGCACGATCCAGCAGGTCGCCGGAGCGGCGGGTACCGCGTTGTTCATCACGCTGATGTCCCGGGGTACGCAGTCGGCCATCGACGACGGGGTGAATCCGCTACAGGCGGGGGCCGACGGCATCCACCTCGCGTTCGTCGTCGCGGCCTGCCTGTCGCTCGTGCTCATCGCGGCGGCCGCGCTCGTCCGTGGCCGGACCGGAGCGCCGAAGGTCGGCGCAACCGATCCCGCCTAGCGACGGGCTCCCGACGCCCGATCGGTTGGCGTCCGGCCGGTTCGGATGCGGTACTCCAGGAGGCCGGACCAGAATTCGTCGGGTATCTCCTCACCGGCGCGCAGCACCTGGGCGAGACCTGCGGCCATGAACACGCCGAGCAGG
Source organism: Gordonia sp. McavH-238-E (assembly GCF_022348225.1). Classification (NCBI taxonomy): domain Bacteria; kingdom Bacillati; phylum Actinomycetota; class Actinomycetes; order Mycobacteriales; family Gordoniaceae; genus Gordonia; species Gordonia sp. McavH-238-E. The sequence continues at coordinate 149,021 of NZ_JAKRFE010000012.1, read as the reverse complement.
CCGAGCCACAGTCCGGACGCCGAGATCGTCACCCACGCGATCACGACGGCGATCGGCCACGGATCGAGAATCAGCAGGACCGGCGCGAAGAAGAAGCCGGCTCCGATGAACCAGGACGACAGGGCCCGGTCGCACCGCAACACTGCCGTCAGCCAGCGTGGGCTGGAGCTCGTGGGCGCGACATGTGCAGGGGGCCGCGTGCTCGCGATGGTCGGGTGGGTGGTCATCGGACACCTCCTGGAATCGTCGTGATCCCAGAGTCGGCGTCGGAGGTCGGAAAGGCCACTACCTCCCGGGTAGTGGCCGGGACTCACACCGCGGTGAGGGCGTCCGCGGAATCCTCCCGTGTGGCGGGAAACCCGATCGACCGCAGCCGGTTCAGCGCATGGGTACGGGCCGTGTGCTGGTGGCCCGGCGGCGGCACGTAGACGCCCGCCCAGATGCCGGTGAGGTGCGTGGGGTCGTCGAGGGCGAGACGGGCACAACTGGAACGGATGGGGCAGCGGACGCATCCGTCGAGCGCGTGACGGTTCGCCTGGCTACGGGGTCCGGCGTTCTGTTCCGGAAACCACGCGTCCGGGTTCGAGGAACAGGTGGGCCGCGGGTCGCGCACGCCGGCGAGACCGTCCTCTCGCCGGACCTGCCGTCCGTCTGCGGCCGCCATCACGGCCACCGTCGCCCTCTGACGCCGCTGGTTCACCGAACACCTCCCATCAAACTGAGAACGAATGTTGTCAGACTTCGAGGCGGGACGCAATGTACAACGGGGTATCCGCTCACTCAGCGCGTAGCACTCCATTACAGAGCCGTCACACTTCCGAAACACGACGCTTGTTTCATAACAGGGGACAAAGTCCACTGAGGGGAGTCGCCGCACGCGGCCGACGTAGATCCGCACCGCGGACGATCCGAAGGACATCGTCGACGTACCGCCGCCCGCGAGTACGCATCGGAAAACTGTGAAGGAGCATCGTGACCATCGAGAGTGCCAAGGCGTTGGAGTTCCGCGTGACCAGCGGCGGACACGAAGACCTGCCGAAGATGCCGGAAGCCGAGTACCCCGGAACCGAGGGCTTCATCGGCGACGTCTACGAGAATCCGGACGGAAGTCCCATGTGCAGCGGCTATTTCGAGCTGCGCCACACCGACGAGCCGCTGTACTACGAATACGAGTACGACGAGATGAAGGTCGTTCTCGAAGGTGAGTTCCTCCTCGAGAACAAGGAGACCGGCCAGAAGGCGGTCGCCAAGGCCAAGGACGCGATCTTCTTCCCGAAGGGTTCGAAGATCTACTTCAGCACCCCCGACTATGCGCTCGCCTTCTACACCGGGCTGCGCGACGCCACCCTCCTCTGAGCCGCGGCCATGTCGCAGATCGCCTACTCCAGCGTGCCCGTGTGGGCACGTCCCGGTGATCCGATCGAGGCCACGACGCCTACACCGACCGGCAACTCCTACGTGCTGGTCGGTGTCGGGGACGTCGCCGAGACACTTGCGCGTTGGGAGTCCGCACTGCCACCGCAAGCCACGACCCGGATCCACGGTGACACCGACACCGCCGCCGCCCAACTGGGCAGTGCGCTGACCGAAGCCGTTGTCGGCGTACGGGTCTGGATCGCAGCCGATGCGGGATCGGCGTTGACCCTGCGCGCGGTGGCGCTCGGTGCCGGCCTCGAGGACGACGAGATCACCGTCGTTCCCGCGGCGTCCGCAGCGGAGGTCACCGTCGAGGTCTTCTGTGCGCACTGCCGCTCGGTCACGCGTACGGCGGCGGCGATCGACGATGTCGTCGCCTGCGCCGGATGTCGTCGCGATCTCCTCGTGTACCACCACGTCTCGCGCCGGACCGGTCACTACCTGGGATTCATGATCGACGCGGAGACCGCCCAATCGCCCTGTCCAGCACACGAACCACACGAGGAACCCGTCTCATGATCAGCGGAGTGGCCGAGATGAGCCCGTCCGAGCCCGTCCTGCGTCGTGCATCTGCCGCGACGACACTGGAACTCGTCGTGACCGCTGTCGACGCGCCCTCTCGGGACATCCGGACGATCACCTTTGCCGACCCCGATGGGAACGCACTGCCCGGATACGTCCCGGGCAGCCACCTGGTCGTGCACGCGGGCGCTTCCACCAACGCCTACAGCCTCACCGGTGATGGCGCGCACCCGTCGCAGTACTCGATCTCGGTTCTGCGGCTCCCCGGGGGCAAGGGCGGATCACGGTGGCTCCACGACGAACTCGAGGTCGGCGCAACGGTGACGGTGGGACTGCCGCGCAGCGCGTTCGCGCCGATCGCCCGGGCGCGCAAGCACCTGTTGATAGCCGGTGGGATCGGCATCACCCCGATGGTGTCGCACCTTCGGGCGGCGGTCAGGTGGCGTCGCGATGTGCAGCTGCTCTACGTCTTTCGCGACTCGTCGGCCGCGCATCTCGACGATGTCACCCGTCTGGCCGGTCGTCGTGCCGAATTGTTCACCGACCGTGCGTCGTTCACTGATCGTCTCGGGCAGGCACTGCGAGCCCAACCCGTCGGGACCCACCTGTACGTGTGCGGACCGTCGTCGATGATCGACGCGGTCGTCGGTGCCGCCGTCGACGCGGGCTGGCCGGAATCGCGCGTCCACTTCGAGCGGTTCGGTGTCGACGCCCTCGATCCCGGCGACCCGTTCCGCGTGGAGCTGACCGCTTCGGGACGCACGGTCGACGTGCCGGCGGGGACCAGCATGTTGGAGGCACTCGAGGACGAGGGCATCGCAGTGCCGAATCTCTGCCGGCAGGGGGTGTGCGGAGAATGCCGCATCCCGCTCGCCGGCGGTACCCCGGTCCATCGCGACCTGTATCTCAGCACCGAGGAGAAAGACGCGGGGGACGCCATCATGCCGTGCGTCTCGCGTGCCACTGCCGCAAGCACTTTGGAGGTTCCACTGTGACGACCACATTCGAACCGGCGGCCGGAACAGGTGTGCCGTCCGCGGATGATCTCCTCGCGGGCTTTCCGTTCCCGTTCCCCGAAGACCGTTACCGATACAGCACGAACGTCGAGCCGGCACGGACGACGGTGACCACCGCGGCCGGCCGGTGGGGCGCAGCGGTGGTCGACATCGACTCGGAGTACCGCGCCGAACTCGACCGGCGCGCGATGATCCTGGCCGCCGATCCCACCCGCCACGCGGTGCTGCCGCACATGGTGCCGGCCGCCTGGGACGCGATGTTGACGCTGATGCGGGAACTCGACGTCACCCACCCCGATCAGATGCAGCTCCGGACAACAGGAACCGACACCTGGTTGTGGCGGAACGAGATCCTGGGCATCGAGCAGCACTTCCGCTACGGCGATCCCGCGTCTCTGCCCGAGGAACCGTTGCGGTACATCACCTCTCAGGTGCAGGAGGACATCGCGCTCCTCGATCAGCGCAACGACCAGCTGTATGTCGACGCCGGGGTGGTGACCTTCGCCGCCGACTGGAGCTTCGGGTTCGACGTCGGGATGAGCTTCCTCGAGATCCACGGACCGGTGCCACGCATCCGGAAGGAAGGCGTGATCACCCGCGCGCACGAGTTCCTCAAGCGCTTGCAACCCCATCAGCCGTACCGGCGGACCAACTGGACCCTGACCATCGACCGCCGCCTCGACGTCTCGACCGAGATCTACCACGAGTGGGGACCCGACCGGGAGGCCATTCAGCGGGTGCCCGACGACGAGTTCGGCAGGCGGGTGCATCTGCGCGTGGAGGTGCAACACCTCATCCGCCTGTCGGACTCGGGTGCGGTGATGTTCCTGATCCGGACCTACATGCTGCCGCTCGACCAACTCGCGACGGTCGAACCCTGGCGGCGCCGCGCCGCCGACGTCCTGTCCGAGCTGCCGGCCGACATGGCCGACTACAAAGGCATCATCAAGTTCCGGGATCGAGCGGCGCAGTGGTTGCGGGCGGCCGCACCCGTGCCGGCCGCGACGCCTGGACCGGGGATGCCGGTCTGGCCCACGAGGCCGCCGGCGGTCGACACCACCGGATCAGCGTTTCTCGTCGTGGCGATCGGAGACGACGCCGACGTCGCGCACGTGTCCCGGGGCTGGGTGGGTGAGGCCGAGGCGATCGGCGCGACGCGTCTGCTGGTCCTGGACGCACTCGTCGATGCAGCGGACCGGTCGGCGCTTCGGTCGGCTCTCGACGAGTGCCGCACCGGCACCCGCATCCTGGTGACCGGGGGACAGTACGACGTGATGACCGCACTCGCGATGGCCCGGGCCGCCGGCGCGGTGGCGGCCGAACTGTCGTCGTATGTCACGCACACGCGCGATCTGCCACTGTACTGTGCACACTGCCGCGACGCCTTTCGGGTCGTCGCCGCTGCCGGCGGTACCGTCGTGTGCCCCGGTTGCGCACGGGATCTCGAAGTGCACGAGCATCATTCGCCGGTACTGGGTAGCTTTCTGGGCTCCGCGTCGGGCGGCGAGGCATGACCGCGGCCACTGTCGGGGTGGCGTATCCGGCTCACCTCCACCCCGCATACGTCACCGGTCCGAGACCGATGCGCGTCCTCTCGGTGCGACGACTCACCGATGAGGTGACCCACTTCCGGTTCGGACCCCTCGATGCCGATGCGCCGGCTCTGACCGCGTATCAGCCGGGCAGCCACCTGATCATCTCCGCGGGTGGACAACGCAACGCCTACTCGCTCGTCGACGACGGGATGTACCCGACCAGCTACGGCATCTCGGTGCTGCGACGAGGTGCGGGCGGTGGCTCGGACTGGTTGCACGACAACCTCGTTGAGGATTCCGTCGTCGAGATCGAGGGTCCGCGTTCGATGTTCGCGCCGGTGCTCGATCAGCGCGGCGCCCTGCTGGTGGCCGGTGGCATCGGTGTGACGCCGGTGCTGTCCCATGCCCGAGCTCTGGCCCGGGACGGGCTTCGCGTCGACATCGTCTACTCGTATCGCCCGGGGTGCGATGCGCATGCCGACGACCTGCGCGCGCTCGCGGAGCAACCCACCGTGACGCTGCACGAGGTGTCCGGTGCCGCCGCGACCGCCGCGCTGCTCGCCGAGCGGCTTCGTGCCCAGCCGCTCGGCACACACGCCTACGCCTGCGGCCCGGCGTCGATGCTGACGGCGTATACGGAACTCGCCGAGGCGGCCGGCTGGCCGAGCGCACGTGTTCATCTCGAGCGCTTCAGTGCGCCCGAGCAGGATCCCGGTGACCCGTTCACCGTCACCCTGGCGTCCACCGGGGTCCGGATCGACGTACCGCCCGGGGTGTCGCTGCTGCAGCGGCTTCTCGACCACGGTGTGCCGGTGTCCAACCTGTGCCGTCAGGGGGTGTGCGGCGAATGCCGGATCCCGGTGCGACGCGGGCGTATCGAGCACCGTGACTTCGTGTTGACCGACGACGAAAAGGCCACCGGCGACGCAATGCTGTGCTGCGTGTCGCGTGGCGAGGAGATCGAGGTGGACCTGTGAGCATCGATTCGTTCTCGACCCGGCGCCGGGAGCGAAGCGAGCGGGCCGAATGTGACCGGCGGGTCGACCATCTGGCGAACCTGCCCTGGCCGTTCCCGGACGAACTGGAGGAGTTCTCCTACAGCGTCAACGTGGAGCCGGCACGCATCCCGCGCCCCACCCGCGCCGGGGAATGGGGGCGGCACCTCGTCGACCTCGGCGGTGTCGAGTACCCGGCGATCATGGCCGAGCGACGCCGAATCCTCGACGCCGATCCGATGCGTGTCCGGGTGCGTCCGGGCATGGAACTCGCGTGCTGGGACCTTCTCCTGTACTACCTCCGGGATCTCGGCCACGCCTATTCCGCGGACATGCGGCTCACCGAGTACGGTGACGGCCGATTCCATTGGCGCAACGACCTTCTCGGGACAGACCAGGGCTTCGTCGTCGGCGACCCGGCCACCCTGCCGTGGGGCCCGATGGAGTTCCTCGCCCGCGAGGTCCCCGACGACCTGCTGCTCGTCACCGAGCGCGACGGACACCTGTACTTCGACGCCGGCGTCGTCACCTTCGCCGCGGCGTGGTCGGTCTCGTTCGACGTCGGCATGGACATGTACGAGATCCACGCACCCGTTCCCCGGATGCTCCGCGAAGGCATCGTCGCCCGCGCCGAGCAGTTCCTGCGCAGGCTACCCGCCGATCAGGTGTACCGCCGCGTGAACTGGACGCTGTCGGCGTCGGATTCCCACAAGCTCGACGTCAGCCTCGAGGAACTCCCGGAGTGGGCGACCGACGTCCCGGGCATGGTCGCCGACGGCGATTTCGGCCGCGCACGTCTGCGAATCGAGTTGGAACACTTCGTCCGGTTGCCGATGTCGGGTGCGGTGACGTTCAATATTCGGACATTCATGGCCTCGCTCGAGGACGTGAAGCGCATTCCCGAGTGGGCCGGTCAACTGGCGACCGTCATCGAGACGCTCGGCGAGGACATCGCCGCCTACAAGGGATTTCTCGACTACCGCGACAGCGTCGTCGCATATCTGCGCGGTCAATGACGCCCGTGAGCTCAGGTCCCGAACACCCGACTTCTCGTAGAGTCCCTGAACCGAAAGATCGCTCATGGAACCCATACTCGCCGCCAATGCCGACCTGGCATGGATGCTGGCGGCCTTCGTCTTCGTCCTGCTGATGTTCCCCGGCCTGGCCTTCTTCTACGGCGGCATGGTCGGATCGAAGAACGTCCTCAACATCATGACGATGGTCATGTCGACCCTGGCGATCACGGCGGTCCTCTACGTCGTGATCGGGCACGGACTGGTGTCCGGCCCGTCGGTGGGCGGGTGGGGATTCATCGGCAATCCGACCGACTACATAGGCCTGACTAACTGGCTCACCGACGACGCCTCCGGCGCCACCCAGAACCTGTACTTCGCCGCGTGGTTCATCCTGTTCGCCGCGATCACCATTGCCATCGTGGCAAGTGGTGCGGCCGGGCGGATGAAGTTCTCGGCGTGGCTCGTCTTCGCGCCGATCTGGCTGCTGGTGGTGTACTTCCCGGTGGCGCACTGGGTCTTCGCGGCCGACGTCGACGACAACCACAGCGGCGGCTTCCTGCTCAACGACCTCGAGATCGTCGACTACGCAGGCGGAACCGCGGTCCACATGAACGCCGGTGTCGCGGCACTCGCGCTGGCAGTCGTGCTGGGCGCGCGCAAGCGCCGGATGGAACGTCCGCACAACGTGCCGATGACCATCATGGGCGGCGGCATCCTGTTCTTCGGGTGGTTCGGGTTCAACGGCAGTTGCGCGCTCGGTGCCAATTTCCTCGCGCAGGCCGTCATCCTGAACACGCTGCTGGCCGGCTCGGCGGGAATGATCGGCTTCGCGATCATCGAGAGGTGGCGCGAGGGACACGTCACCTCCCTCGGGATGATCACCGGTACCGTCGCCGGCCTCGTCGGCATCACCCCGGCGGCCAGCAGCATGGCCCCGCTCGGTGCCCTGCTCGTCGGCGTCTTCGCCGCTGCGGTCGTGGCGTTCCTGCTCAGCTTCAAGAGCAAGATCAAGATCGACGAGACGCTCGACGCTTTCGCGGTGCACGGCATCGGCGGCATCGTCGGAACCATCTGCATCGTGCTCTTCGCCACCGAGGCGGCACCCGCCGGTGTCCAGGGCATCCTGTTCGGCGGACCCGTCGACATCGTCTGGCGTGAACTCGCCGGAATCGTCATCACGTGTTCCTACTCGTTCGGAATGACCTGGCTCATCGCCAAGGGACTCGACAAGCTGATCGGTATGCGCGTCGACGAGGAGACCGAGATGGTCGGCCTCGACACCGCGTTGCACGCCGAGACCGCCTACGAGATCCCCAGCGCCTCAGTCGGACACGCAGGTGGGCTCGCGACCATGTCGCCCGCTCGCGCTGCGGAGAAGGTGGAGGAGGCCATGCCGACGAGCGCTCCGACATCGGCGCCGCCGGCCGGGGTCTGATCGACGCCGGTCGTCGTTCTCGACCCGACCACTCGGGGGCCCACCGTTCGACGGTGGGCCCCCGAGGCGTCTGCGTTGTGCGACGCCGAAATCGTGCGGGCAAACCGACACCCACCGCTCACTGAGTCGAAACAGGGCCGAAACATCCAACAGGTCTACTACTAGTAGACAAAGGTTCACGTGAGTGGACAGACGCAACCGAAGCCCCTAGAGTCGACCCCCGGAGCACATGATGACAACCACCGAGACGACGACCGGCGACCTCGCCGATCTCTGCGCCACGCACGGCACGAAGTTCATCCTCGCGATGTTCGTCGACCTCCGCGGCAAACCCTGCGCCAAACTGGTGCCGGTGGAGGCGGTCGACGAACTGGCCTCCGACGGTGTGGGTTTCGCCGGTTACGCCGTCGGCGCGATCGGGCAGGAACCGAAGGACCCCGATCTCATCGCGATCCCGGACGTCCGCTCGTTCCTCCCCATCCCGTTCATCAAAGAGGGGCTCGCGGTCGTCCAGTGCGATCCGCATGTCGAGGGCAAGCCGTGGCCCTTCGCGCCGAGAAACATCCTCAAGGCGCTCATCGCGCAGACCGCGGACGCCGGCTTCGAACCGTGGGTCGGGGCGGAGGTCGAGTACTTCCTGCTCAAGCGGGCCGCGGATGGTTCGTTGGTGACCGCCGACGCCGCCGACGACTCCGATCAGCCGTGTTACGACGTGCGCGGCCTCACCCGGATGTACGACCATCTCACGACTGTCTCCACCGCGATGAACCAGCTCGGCTGGAGCAACTACGCCAACGATCACGAGGACGGCAACGGCCAGTTCGAGCAGAACTTCGCCTACTCCGATGCGTTGACGACCGCCGATCGTGTCGTCACCCTCCGCTACCTGCTCTCCGCCCTGGCCGCCGAGAAGGGCATGATCGCCACGTTCATGCCGAAACCGTTCGCCGAGCGCACCGGATCGGGATTGCACTTCCACCTGTCCCTGACGCAGGCGGGTGACGCGGTGTTCCCCCAGGTCACCGACGACGAGCGCGGCCTCGGATTGTCGGAGACCGCCTACGGGTTCATCGGCGGAATCCTGGAGCACGCACCCGCACTCCAGGCCGTCATCGCGCCGACGGTCAACTCCTACAAGCGCACCGGTGCGACAGCGACCCGCTCCGGTGCGTCCTGGGCTCCCCGGCGGGCCACCTACGGTGGCAACGATCGCACCCATTACATCCGAGTGCCCGACGACCAGCGGGTCGAGCTCCGGGGAGGCGACGGATCGGCGAATCCCTATCTGGCCGCCGCCGCGCTGCTGGGGGCCGGACTCGACGGCATCAAGCGGAGTCTGGACCCCGGTGCGGTCGGGAACTGTCCCGGTCACATCGCCGAACTCCCGCTCACCCTCCTGCACGCCGTGGAGGCGCTGGAGGCCGACGCAGTGGTCACCGGAACGCTCGACGCCGCACTGCCAGAGGACTGGCCGGCCGATCAGCAGCGGGTCTCGACGTACTTCGCCGGGTTGAAGCGCGACGAGTTCTTCGACTGGCACGCGGCGGTCACGCCGTGGGAGGTCGACAAGTACCTGACGGCGTTCTGACCGTCCACCTCGACCGATTCATCTCTCAGACAGCATCATCCACCCCTCGACGTAAAGGATCTGACCATGTGCGGAATCGTCGGGCTGCATCTGCGCAACCCGGACCTCCACCCCCGGCTCGGCGAGATGCTCGCCGAGATGCTCGGCGAGATGCAGGACCGCGGTGCGGATTCGGCAGGAATCGCCGTCTACGGCAACCCCGCGTGGGCGCCGCCGGGTCACGGCTGCATCTCCCTGCTCGAACTGGACGCGGTGCCCGACGAGGTGTCCGCGATCTTGAGCGCGGCCCTCGGCGTGCCCGTCGCGGCACAGTCGATCGACGTCACTCTCGTGGCCTCCGCCCCGGTGACGTCCGACGAACTGCTGGCCGCCGCCCGAGCGGCCTACCCGCACGCTCTCGTCGCGGGCTTCGGCGCCGACCTCACCGTGCTCAAAGGTGTCGGAGCTCCCCGAGACCTCACCGAATCCTGGGGTCTGTCAGCGGCTTCGGGATGGCAGGGGGTCGGTCACACCCGGATGGCGACCGAGTCGGCCGTCACCTCCTCGGGGGCGCATCCGTTCGCAGTCGGTCCGGAGCAATGCCTGGTCCACAACGGCTCGTTCGCCAACCACGCCACCATCCGACGGGAACTGCGCGCCGCGGGAGTCGAATTCGACAGTGAGAACGACACCGAGGTGGGTGCTCGCTTCGTCGCCCACCAGCTGGCGGCGGGCAAAGATGTGGAAACCGCGCTGAAGGAGGTGTGCGTGAACTTCGACGGCTTCTACACCCTCCTCGTGTCCAACCGGGATTCGTTCGCTGTGGTCCGTGACGCGATCGCGTGCAAACCGGCCGTCATCGCCGAGACCGACGATTGGGTGGCGATGGCAAGTGAGTACCGAGCGCTGGCCAAACTGCCCGGCGTGGAGAACGCCCGCATCTGGGAGCCCGAGCCGGAGGTCGTCTACGCATGGACACGATGACCGCCGACATGGCCTCGACAACTTCCGTACCCGCCTCCACCGGCACGGCGAAAGCTGAGACGATGAGTCCCAACCACACCTTCGACCTCGCGAGCACCGCACTGCGCGAGATCAACTCGACGCTCCACGGTGACATCTCGGGTGAGATCGTCATCGACAATCCGGCCGGCGCACACAGCGTCGCCGCCGGGGTCAACCTCCCCCTGAAGATCACGATCAACGGCCACGTCGGCTATTACGCGGCCGGCATGAACCAGCAGGCCGAGGTCACGATCAACGGCAACGCCGGTACCGGTGTCGCCGAGAACATGATGAGCGGCAGCGTCATCGTGAAGGGCAACGCCTCGCAGTCGGCCGGTGCCACCGCGCACGGCGGGCTTCTCGTCGTCGAGGGCGACGCCGCCGCCCGCTGCGGGATCTCGATGAAGGGCGTCGACATCGTCGTCGGCGGAAACGTCGGGCACAACAGCGCTTTCATGGCCCAGGCCGGCCGCCTGGTCGTCCGCGGAGACGCGGGCGACGGACTCGGTGACTCCATCTACGAGACCCGAATCTACGTACGCGGCGAGGTCGCATCCCTCGGCGCCGACTGCATCGCCAAGCCGATGCGCGCCGAACACCTCGAGGAACTGGCCGGACTCCTGAAGGCCGCCGGGTTCGGCGACGACGATCCCCGCGACTACACCCGCTACGGATCGGCCCGCGAGCTCTACCACTTCAAGGTCGACAACACCGCCGCGTACTGAGCGCCTTCTGCTCCCTGAGGTGCGAGGAGCGTCAGCGGCCCCGACCTTCTGCTCCCTGAGGTGCGAGGAGCGCCAGCGGCCCGACCTTCTGCTCCCTGAGGTGCGAGGAGCGCCAGCGGCCCGACCTTCTGCTCCCTGAGGTGCGAGGAGCGCCAGCGACGAGCCACGAAGGGCCGCGACGTCGCACGACCACACGACGAAAGAGAACCACCATGACGAACAACCTGAGCACCGAACAGCGCGGCCTGCGCGAGTCGGCCACGTTCGATCGCACCACCATCGCCGCGATCCAGCGCGCCGCCGAGACCGGCATCTACGACATCCGCGGCTGGGGCGCCAAGCGCAAGCTGCCACACTTCGACGACCTGCTGTTCCTCGGCGCGTCGATGTCCCGGTATCCGCTCGAGGGTTACCGCGAACGCTGTGACACCGACGTCGTCCTCGGCAGCCGAAATGCCAAGTACCCGTTGCATCTCTCCACCCCGGTGACGATCGCCGGGATGAGCTTCGGTGCGCTGTCGGCCGGGGCGAAAGAAGCTCTCGGACGCGGCGCGTCAGAGGTCGGTACGTCGACCACCACCGGTGACGGCGGGATGACGCCGGAGGAGCGTGGGCAGTCCAAGAACCTGGTCTACCAATACCTTCCGTCGCGGTACGGGATGAACCCCGACGACCTGCGCAAAGCCGATGCGATCGAGATCGTGCTCGGCCAGGGCGCAAAGCCCGGTGGCGGTGGAATGCTGCTGGGACAGAAGATCTCCGAGCGCGTCGCCGGGATGCGTACGCTGCCGCAGGGTATCGACCAGCGCAGCGCCTGCCGCCACCCCGACTGGACCGGTCCGGACGACCTCGCGATCAAGATCAACGAACTGCGGGAGATCACCGACTGGGAGAAGCCGATCTATGTGAAGGTCGGTGCCACCCGCACCTATTACGACGTGAAGCTCGCCGTGCACTCCGGTGCCGATGTCGTCGTGGTCGACGGCATGCAGGGCGGAACGGCGGCGACCCAGGACGTCTTCATCGAACATGTCGGCATCCCGACGCTCGCCGCCATCCCGCAGGCGGTGCAGGCTTTGCAGGAGTTGGGTGTTCATCGCGAGGTCCAACTCGTCGTGTCGGGCGGAATCCGCAACGGCGCCGACGTCGCCAAGGCGATGGCGCTCGGCGCGGATGCCGTCGCCATCGGTACCGCAGCGCTGATCGCGCTGGGCGACAACGATCCTCGATACTCCGAGGAGTACGAGGCGCTGGGTTCGGCCGCCGGTTTCTATGACGACTTCCAAGACGGGCGCGACCCCGCGGGCATCAGCACGCAGGATCCCGAACTGTCGGCGCGCTTCGATCCCGTGCTCGGCGGAAAGCGTCTCGCGAACTTCCTTCGTGTGATGACGATGGAGGCCCAGACGATCGCCCGTGCGTGCGGCAAGGCGCATCTGCAGCATCTGGAGCCCGAAGACCTCGTCGCCATCTCGATCGAGGCGTCGGCAATGGCCCGGGTGCCGCTCGCCGGAACGAACTGGATTCCGGGGGCCGGCTTCTGACGTCGTGCGAATGACACTGTGCGCGGCGTGAGAACCCGGCGGTGATCGCCGTCGTAGGCCACATCGGCACTCCAGGATTCCCACTCCTGCCGGCACGAGGCCGACCACGGTGTCGCTGCAATCGACCACTTCGGAATGGATCATCGACATGACGCTGGACCGCGCATCGAATGCGCACGGCACGAATACAACCATCGACTCCACTGTTGCGGAGGTCATCCCGCTGTCGTCGCTCGACGTGACCTCGTGGCGCAATGGTGGCGGGACGACCCGTCGCATCGCCGCCGGGTGCGGCGGGCACGAGCCTGACTGGGCCCTCAGCCTGGCCGACATCGAGAAGCGATCCGCTTTCTCGACGTTTGCCGGCGTCGACCGCGCCGCTGTGGTCGTCGGTGATGACCCGGTGGACATGACGATCAACGGGACCTCGCGCACCCTCGGGCTGCTGGACCGTGTCTCGTTCGCCGGCGAGGACGACGTCGAAGCCGGGCCTGTGCGTGGCGCGACCTATCTGCTCAACTTGATGACCCGTCGAGGCGTTGTCGTCGGCGCACTGAACCTGCGACACATCCGTGGGCGGGTCGCGGTCGGTCCGGGTAACGGTCGTGCGTGGGTGGTCCTCACCGGGGCGCTTCGGGTCAACGGTGCGGAACTATGCCGTTGGGACACCGTGCTCTTGGGAAGGCAGAGAAACGAGATCTCCGGCGCCGCGACCGTCGCGGTCGTGCACATCAGTTCATCGGCCGACGTTGTTCGGCGGTCGCCAATCAACGATGAGGAGTCACCCGCGTGACCGAATCCAGCGCACACCCTCCATCGGTGAGCGGACTGCTCGCCGAGATCGCCGACATCGGCGTCGACAACGCACGCGGCGGATACAGCCGACCGGTGTACTCATCGGCTGAACTGGAGCTGCGCGAGTGGTTCATCGCTGCGGCCGCGCAACGGTCCCTTGATGTCGAGACCGACCGCAATGGCATCACCTGGGCTTGGTGGAACCCGGGCCGGCTGGCCTTGTCCGACGCCGTTGTTACCGGCAGTCATCTGGATTCGGTGCCCGGCGGTGGTGCATTCGACGGCCCGCTCGGCGTCGCCTCCGCTCTGGCCGCCGTTGATGTCCTACAAGACCGCGGGATCGCGCCGGCACGCCCGCTGGCGCTGGCCGTGTTTCCCGAGGAGGAGGGCTCGAGGTACGGATTGGCCTGTCTCGGCTCGCAACTGATGACCGGAGCGGTGACCCCGGAACGTGCTGCGGCCCTCGTCGATTCGGATGGCACGTCCTTCGCCGACCTCGCCACGCGCAACGGCCTCGACATCCGTGGCATCGGCCGCGACGACGAACGCCTCGCCCAGATCGGTTGCTTCGTCGAACTCCACGTCGAACAGGGTCGAGGCCTTGTCGATCAGGATCGTGCCATCGCGATCGGATCCTCGATCCTCGGGCACGGCCGCTGGCGATTGTCGTTCGGCGGCCAGGGGAATCACGCGGGCACCACCCTGATGACAGACCGTCGAGATCCGATGGTGGCCGCGGCTGCCACCGTGCTCGACGTGCGCAGCCTCGCCCGATCCGTCGACGGTGCGCGCGCCACCGTCGGCAAACTCGATCCGGTGCCGGGCGGTTCCAATGTGATCGCCTCGCGTGTCGACGTGTGGCTCGACGTCCGCCACTCCGACGATGTCGTCGTCGCCGCGCTGGTCGCCGAAATCGCAAATGCTGCAGGGGGACACGCGCGAGCCGAAGGTTGCACCGTGACGCTGGCCGAAGCGTCGATGAGCCCGCGGGTCGACTTCCATCCCGGGTTGCGGGGGCGCCTGGCCGGCTTGCTGCCCGACGCTCCGATCCTGCCCACCGGAGCCGGGCACGACGCCGGGGTTCTCAAGGACGAGCTTCCCACCGCCATGCTGTTCGTCCGGAACCCGACCGGCGTCTCGCATTCGCCCGACGAGTTTGTCGAGGACCCCGATGCCGACGCCGGTGGGCATGCGCTCGCCACCGTCCTCGAAGACCTGCTCACCTCTCCCGCCAACGCCTGAGCATTCCACCCCGACCGACCCTCCACCCGGCCCCCCGACCCCGAAAGCGTGACCCACATGACCATCACCACAACAAGATTCCTCATCGTCGGCGGAGGACTTGAGGGCCTGGCCATCGCCTGGTCGCTGGCCGACCAGGGCGTGAGCGACGTCCTCGTCGTCGAACGCGACACCCTCTGTTCCGGGATGACCGGAAAGTCGAGCGGCGTCGTGCGCTGCCACTACGGGACCCCATCGCTGGCGGCGATGTCGTGGTACGGGATCGACATCTTCACGCGCGCCACCGAGATATTCGGCGACGACATGTCCTTCCAGCAATGCGGGTACGTCGTGGGTGTCGGCGAGAACAATGTCGCCCCGCTGGAGGCGAATGTCGCGATGATGCAAGGACTGGGCATCGACGTCTCGCTCATCGCCCACGACAAGATGGCCGAGCTCTGGCCGGGACTGCACCTAGACGATTTCGCGGCCTTCGCCTACGAGCCACTTGGTGGACGCGGTGAGGCCTACATGGCAGGAATGGCGTTCGGTGCGTCCGCCCGCCAACTGGGTGTCAAGATCAGGCAGTCCTCGCCGGTGGCCCGGCTGCTGACCGGCGCCGGCGGTCGTGTCATCGGGGCCGAGATGGCCGACGGCGAGCTCATTTACGCCGACTCCGTCATTGTGGCAGCGGGACCATGGACACCCGCGCTGACCGAACCCGTCGGAGTGCCCGTCGACGTCCTGGCCCAGCGCGCCCAGCTGGTTCTCGTCGATCAGGGGGAACCGACCCCGGTCGTGCCGGTCCTGTCTGATCTCGCAGGACTGTCGTATGTGTGCCGGGAACCGAACGGTGAACTCTTGGTGGGAAACTCGGATCATGCCGCGCCGCAATACATCGATCCCGACAACTACGCGAATCGTGCGGATTCGAGCACGATCGACAAGATCGTGATGAAAATGGGCCACCGACTCCCCGACATGCCCGACCCACGAATCACCAGCAGCTACGTCGGTGCATACGACGTCACGCCGGATTACAACCCCGTCATCGGTCCCGCACCGGTCGACGGCCTGTTCCTTGCCACCGGATTCTCCGGCCATGGCTACAAGATCTCGCCGGCCGTCGGCAAGCTCGTCGCCGATCTGCTCCTCACCGGTTCGACCACCCTGAAGAACGTCGACCCGCGGGACTTCCGCTACTCGCGCTTCGCCGAGAACGACCTGCTGGTGAGTCTGCATCCGTATGAGGGAGCCGGCGAGATGCGCTGATCTCCCCGCCCACAGGGTGTCATCGTGTGTCAACTGTCAGGAAACGATGTTTCTCTCTATGCTGTCAGCGTGACGGACGACCCTCTGATCCGGAATCAATCCGGCACCGCGCGGGAGCGGCCCGTCGACCAGTCGGTCGAGGAGCTGGAGCTCGAGACCGCGATCGCGCACAACGTGCGGCGCCTGCGACGCCAGCAGGGGCTGTCGGTGGGGGACATGGCCACTCGCGTCGGCATCTCCAAGGCGATGCTGTCGAAGATCGAGAACGCCCAGACCTCCTGCAGTCTGAGCACCCTCGCCCGCCTGGCGAACGGCTTCGACGTGTCGGTCACCTCGCTGTTCCGCGGCGCCGAGATGGAGCGGTCGGCGGTGTTCGTCAAAGCCGGTGAGGGTTCGGAGATCATTCGTGAGGGCTCCCGGGAGGGGCATGAGTACGAGCTGCTGGGTTCGTTACGTGGCGAGCACAAGCGCCTCGAGTGCCTGCTCGTCACCCTGACCGAGAAGTCGGTCACCCAGCCGCTGTTCCAGCACGCCGGAACCGAGTTCCTGCACGTCCTCGAGGGCGTCATGGACTACGCGCACAGTCGGTCGGTGTATCGGATGCAACCGGGCGACTCGCTACAGCTCGACGGTGAAGGGGCGCACGGGCCCGTCGAACTCGTCGAACTGCCGGTGCGCTTCCTGTCGGTGATCGCGTTCCCGGACTCGGCTGTGTGACAGCCTGATTCAGGTCCGCGACCGGCTGAGGTCGAAGTCATGACGCGACGTCGGCACCACGTCGAGGTGGCGGTCCGCGCCGAACCGCGACACACTCTCCAGCATCGAGGTCATCCGGCGCTCGAGTTCCCGCTGGTCCCCGTCGCTTCCGTAGAACGCGTGGATGTCGTTGACCGCCGCCATCGGGAACAGTTCTTCGACGATGGCCGCGACCGGCGGGGCGTTCTCGGTCAGCGGTCGATCCACGATGTTCTGGACATATCCGAACGTGGCCTGGGTGTCGATGGCGACCTGGGTGTGATCGTCCAACCACCGACGGAGCCACTCGTCGCGGTCGAGGTCGTCAGGGCGGCGCAGGAACGCGATGTTGGACAGCGCGTCGATGCGCGACCCGTCGGCGGGAAGGTCCGGATTCAGCGGTGTCCGCGCGGTGACCTCCCACGCGGCTATCGGACCGTCGACTGCCTCATCGATGGCGTCGAGCACCGTCGCCGCTTCGAGCGCCCAGAACGACACCACCGCGCCGATCGGCGGGTCGAGCTCGTCGATGCGCATGGCGCCCGACACCAGGTCGTCGCAGATGTTGACCTGGACGCGCGTGGCGCCCGCTGTCGCGCAGCGCTCGACCAGGGCGTTGACGTCGGCGCGTGCGGGTCCACCGCCCCGGATGGCGACGATCACCTTGGAATCCGTCATCCCGCGCACGGTACCGGGCGACTGACGTACGTGGACGGGATTCGGGCGCGCCGGGGTTGATGACGCGGTCTGCTCACATGGCGCGGGCCTCGGCGAGACGCGTCTGCGCGATCCGATCGGCGGCACGGCCGGGGGCGATGGATTCCGCGGCTGCGCGTTCGAAGATCCCGGTCACCGTTCCGTAGATGGTCGCCACGCGGCTGCGCACGGCGTCGGGCTCGACTCCCTCTCGTTCACCCGCGACCTGGATCAACCCGCCGGCGTTCGCGACATAATCGGGCACCCAGGTGATCCCGCGATCATGCAACAGTTCGTCGACGCCTGGCTCGAGGAGTTGGTTGTTCGCGGCCCCGCACACCACCGACGCGGTCATGCGTTCCAGCGACAGCGGATGCAGGGTTCCGCCGAGGGCACACGGCGCATAGACGTCCAGCGCCTCGCCCAACAGGTCACCTGATGTCGCGACCCCCGAGAACCGGTTCGCGACCGCGGCCAACGCCTCGTGGTTCACATCGGTGGCCACGACGCGTGCCCCGTCGGCCAGCAACAACGAGATGAGTTCGGCGCCCACCTTTCCGACGCCTTCGACGCCGACAACACGGTCGCCCAGATCCGGCGACCCCCAGGCTGCCGCGGCCGCGGCCCGCATGCCCTGGTACACACCGAAAGCGGTCATGGGCCCGCTGTTCCCGGAGCCGCCCGCCGACGCGGATCGTCCGACGACATGGTCGGTGAATTCACCGATGATGTCGAGGTCCTCGGTGCCGGTGCCGACGTCACCCGCGGAGATGTACCGACCACCGAGGGTGTCGATGAAGCGGCCGTAGACCCGCAGCAGCTCGGGTGTCTTGTCCCGCGCCGGATCACCGATGATCACGGCCTTCCCGCCGCCGAGATCGACCCCCGCGACCGCCGCCTTGTAGGTCATTCCGCGGGAGAGTCGGAGTACGTCGGTGAGCGCTGCGCCCTGATCAGGGTACGGGTGGAATCGGGTCCCACCGAGCGCGGGACCGAGTGCGGTGGAGTGGATACCGATGATCGCTCGGAGGCCGGTGGCCGCGTCCTCGCAGAAGACCACCTGTTCATGGGGGAGCCCGGGGATGGCGTCGGTGCGGCCGAACACGGCGGCGTCGGGGGCATCGTGGCGGGTGTCGACGGTGACGGACAAGGTGGTTCCTTCTTCGATGGGGTGGCAGATCGTGTCAGCCATGGGCGTGGAGCGGCTGGCCGGCGAGTGCGAGATGCGCTTCGCCGAGAGCCTCGGACTGGGTCGGGTGGGCGTGGATGAGCGCGGCCACATCCTCCGGGTGGGCATTCCAGTTGACGATCAACTGGGCCTGACCCACCAGTTCACTGATACGGTCCCCGACCATGTGGATGCCGACGACCGGGCCGTCTTGGTCGTTGTTGCCAGCGCGGATCAGCTTGATTCCTCCTGCGGTGCCCAGGATCTGGCTCTTGCCGTTGCCCGCGAGGTCGTACTCGGCGGTGGTGACGTCGCCGTACTTCTCTCGGGCCTGCGCCTCGGTGAGCCCGACGGACGCGATCTCGGGACTCGTGTAGGTGACACGCGGGATTCCGGTCTCTTCGAGCGGGGGCGGATTGTGACCGGCGATCTGCTCGGCGACGTACAGACCTTGTTGGAAACCGCGATGCGCGAGTTGCAGTCCAGCGACGACGTCTCCGACTGCCCACACCCCGTCGTGGTTCGTTCGCAGCTGATCGTCCACGACGATGTGGCCTCGATCGAGAGCGACGCCCGCCTGGGCGACACCGCTGTCGACTGTGCGGGGTTCGCGACCCACTGCGACGAGAAGGAGGTCGGTGTCGATCTTCTCCCCGGCATCCATGCTGATGGTGACGGTGGCTCCGGTCTGGTGCGCATCGAGGACCTTCGTCGACGTTCTGACGTCGATCCCGCGCTTGCGGAAAGCCCGAGCCAGTCTCTTCGACGACCACTCGTCCTCCGACGCGACGAGTCGCGGGAGCGCTTCGACCACGGTGACCTCGGTCCCGAGTGCATCGAGGAGACCGGCGAACTCGACCCCGATCACACCGCCGCCGAGAATGACTGCTCGCGAGGGGATCTGCGACAGCTCGAGGGCGTCGTCGCTGGTCATGATCCGGTCGCCGATCGGGAGGCCGGGAATGGTCCGAGGTTGCGAACCGGTCGCCAGGACCACAGCGCGTCGCGCTTCGATCGGCTCGCCGTCGACGTCGACGGTCTTGTTGCCGACGTACCGGCCATGGCCGGAGACCACCTCGATGCCGTGGTGCCGGATCAGGCCCTGGAGCCCTTGGAACAGTTTGCCGACGACTCCGTTCTTGTACGAGTGGACCCGTTCCATGTCGATGCCGTCTAGTGATCCCAGCACGCCGAATCGCGAACTGTCCCGAATGGTCTCGACGACCTCGCCCGCGTGGACGAGCGCCTTGGTCGGAATGCAACCCCGGTGCAGGCACGTGCCGCCGAGCTTGGCGGACTCGACCAGCGTCACGGCGAGCCCGAGTTGTGCGGCACGGATCGCACAGGCATAACCGCCTGAACCACCGCCGAGGACGACGACATCAGGGGTGCGGGTCATGAGGGTTCTCCTGTCTTCGGTCTGCGCCCGGTCATCCGAGCGCGATCAGTTCGAACGGGTCCGACAGGATGCGTCCGATGTCGGCGAGGAAACGTGAACCCTGTTCGCCGTCGACGAGCCGGTGGTCGAAGGACAGACTCAGGGTCGTGACCGAGCGAAGGGCGATCTCGCCCTGGTGTTCCCATGGCTGACGACGAATCGCGCCGACACAGAGGATGGCCGCCTCACCGGGATTGAGGATCGGCGTACCGGAATCGACGCCGAACACTCCGACGTTGGTGATCGTGATGGTCCCGCCCGCCAGGTCGGCCGGAGGGGTCTTGCCCGACTTCGCCGTGGTGGTCAGTTCGACCAGCGCCCCCGCGAGTTCGTGGAGCGACATGCGTTCTGCGCCCTTGATGTTGGGCACCATCAGTCCGCGCGGCGTGGCGGCCGCGATGCCGAGATTGACGTAGTGCTTCGTGACGATCTCCTGTGCGTCCTCGTCCCAGTACGAGTTGAGGCTCGGGTTCGACCGCAAGGCGATGAGCAACGCCTTGGAGATCAGTGCGAGGGGAGTCAGTCGGGTCTCGGCGAACCGGCGGTGGGCGCGAAGACGATCGAGTAGTCCGAGGGTCTCGGTGATGTCGATCGTCACGAACTCGGTGACGTGCGGCGCGGTGAACGCGGAGGAGACCATCGCTGCCGCGGTGTGTTTGCGTACGCCCTTGATCGGCGTGCGGGTTTCCTCGAGATGCGGTGTGGCCGGGGGTGAATCTGCGACGACGTCGGCAGCGACGTGGGAGTCGTCTGCGGACGGCGCCGTCCGGTCGGACAGGTACCCGGCCACGTCGGCACGGGTCACCTCTCCGTGCCGGCCGGTCGGCGTGACCGCGGCCAGGTCGACCCCGTTCTGCTTGGCCAGGAACCGGACCGGCGGTTTCGCGAGCGGACGTCGGCGACCTTCGGTGGTCACCGGCGTGATGTCCCGGGTGGCGGTGTCGGGGGACGGTGCGTCGTCGACCAGCGGGGTGGTCCCGGTTCGACGCCGGCGGCTCGTGCCCTCGCCGGCGACCCCGTAACCGACCAGGACGGGGACACGTTCCGTTTCCCCTTCGGAGGCAGCGGCCGCGGACTCGGCCTCGACGTCAGATCGATCGACGGGTTCCCCGGCGGTATCGATCTCGATGATGGGCCGGCCGACGTCGATGGTGTCGCCTTCGGCGGCGTGCAGTGCGACGACGGTCCCGGCGTACGGGGACGGCAGTTCCACCGAGGCCTTGGCTGTCTCGACCTCGGCGATCACCTGATTGAGTTCGACGGTGTCGCCGACCCCGACCGTCCAGGTGACGAGGTCGGCCTCGGTGAGTCCTTCACCGAGGTCCGGCAGATGAAAGGTGTTGATGGTGCTCATCGTCAGGTCCTCTGCCGTCACGCGGCCGTAGATTTGTCGACCGCATCGAGCATGCGGTCGACATCGGGGAGAAAGTGTTCCTCGAGCTTGGCTGGCGGGTACGGGATGGCGAAGCCGCCGACACGCAGAACGGGGGCTTCGAGGTGGTAGAAGCATCGCTCGGTGACGCGGGCGGCGATCTCCGCGCCGATACCCAGGAAGACCGGCGCCTCGTGCGCCACGACCAGTCGCCCCGTCTTGCGCACGGAGTTCTCGATGGTGTCCATGTCGAGCGGTGACAGTGACCGCAGATCGATCACCTCCACCGAAGTGCCCTCTTCGGCAGCGACTTTCGCGGCCTGACGGGCTGTGGTGACGAGAGGTCCATAGGTCAGCAACGTGATGTCGTCGCCCTCGACGACGGTCCGCGCACGGTGCAGTGGGTAGGAGTCGGCGGGGGCCTGCAGATCGACCTCACCCTTCTCCCAATAGCGCCGCTTCGGCTCGAAGAACAGGACCGGATCGTCGGATGCGATCGCCTGCCGGATCATCAGATGCGCATCCGCGGCGGTGCTGCACGTGACCACGCGCAGACCCGCGGTCTGGGCGAAGTAGCCCTCGGGGGATTCGGAGTGGTGCTCGATGGCGCCGATGCCGCCCCCGTAGGGGACGCGGATCGTGAGCGGCATCTTCACGTTACCGCTCGTCCGGTAGTGCAGCTTCGCGACCTGGGACACGATCTGGTCGAAGGCCGGGTAGATGAACCCGTCGAACTGGATCTCGATGACCGGCCGGTAGCCGCGCATGGCCAGCCCGACCGCCGTTCCGAGGATGCCGGACTCGGCGAGCGGCGTGTCGACCACACGATGCGGTCCGAAGTCCTTCTGCAGTCCGTCGGTGATGCGGAAGACCCCGCCGAGCGCCCCGATGTCCTCACCCATCAACAGGACTCGTGGGTCGTCCTCGAGCGCGCGCCGCAGACCGGCGTTGAGTGCCTTGCCCAGGGGGAGCGTGGTGGTGTTGCTCATCGTGTCGATCCTTCGAATCCGGCGAGATAGCTCGCGTACTGTGCGCGTTCGTCGTCGATCAGCGGATGCGGGTCGGCATAGACGTGATCGAACAGGGACATGGGTTCGGGTTCGACGGTTTCCAGGCAGCCCTTGCGCAATGCGGCGGCGGTGGTGTCCGCCCGCTTCTGGATGCGGGAGAGGAACGCGTCGTCGACGAGCCCTTCGCGCTCCAGCAGAGCGCGCACCCGATCGAGGGGATCCTTCTGCTTCCATTCGTCGTCGAGGGCGGCGTCCCGGTAGCGGGTGGGGTCGTCGGACGTCGTGTGCGGGCCCATCCGGTAGGTGACCGCCTCGATCAGGCTGGGCCCGTTGCCTTCTCGCGCGTTGGCGAGCGCCAGTCGTGTGGCCGCCAGCACGGCGAGCACGTCGTTGCCGTCGACGCGAATCGACGGGATGCCGAACCCGCGGCCGCGTTCGGCGATCGACACGGTCGTCTGCAGCGACACCGGCTCGGAGATGGCCCACTGGTTGTTCTGGCAGAAGAACACCACCGGGGCCCGGTAGCTGGCCGCGAACAGGAAGGCTTCGGAGATGTCGCCCTGGCTGGTGGCGCCGTCGCCGAAGTAGGTGATCGTCGCGGCGGTGTCTCCGTCGAGTGCCGAACCCATGGCGTAACCCGTCGCGTGCAGGGCCTGGCATCCGACGATGATTGCCGGAGTGGTCATCCGGTACTCGAGCGGATTCCATCCCGAGTGGGTCGAACCGCGCCAGAACCGCAGCATATGCGTGGGATCGACGCCGCGACAGTAGGCGACGCCATGTTCGCGGTAGCTGGCGAAGACGAAGTCGGACGTGTCGAGTGCCCGTGCGGATCCCACCTGTGCGGCTTCCTGGCCGAGCAGCGGAGCCCACAGTCCGAGCTCGCCCTGGCGTTGCAGAGCCGTTGCCTCGGAGTCGATCCGGCGAACCACGACGAGATCCTCGTAGAGATCACGGAGGGCCTCGCCGTCGATGTCGACGATCGCGGGCGACAGGTCGTCGTCCTCGACGCGAGTCCCGTCCGCGGTGATGAGCTGGGCGGGGGTGGCATGGAGTTCGAACGCCATGGTTCCTCCTGAGAACGGTTGGTGCCATTGGTCAGTCTGTTCGTTCGAGACAAACATCGACGCACTGAATGCGCAACCGCTCTATTTCTGATTGCGCATCATGCTCAGGCGGAATGGGTATGTGGTGTGGCACACTGAGCGGTATGCCTGATCTCGATCGCACCGACGCGCGCCTACTCCTCGCCCTGTGCGATACCCCTCGAGCCACCGGCGTGGATCTCGCGGCCCGGCTGAAGGTATCGCGAAACACCGTGCAGTCCAGGCTCGATCGGTGGGATCGGGACGATGTGCTCGGGGGTTACGACCGGCGGGTCTCACCGCGCAGCCTCGGTCTGCCATTGCTCGCCTTCGTGATCACCACGGTCGATCAGCGCCGACTCGCGGAGGTCACCGAGAGCCTCGCGGGCATCCCGGAGATCGTCGAGGTGATCGGATTATCCGGCCCCTCAGACCTTCTCATCCGAATCGTCGCCGCAGACACCGACGACCTGTACCGCGTCGCGGGACTCATCCTCGACGTCGACGGGGTGGAGCGGACCAACGTGAGCCTCGCCATGCAGGAACTCGTCCCCTATCGCACGCATCAGTTGCTGAGACGGGCCGCGACAGGCGAGTCGCCGGCCACAGGTGCCCCGTGAAGCCACTACGCGCGGTTCACCGCATCACCGGCCGGCGGCATATCCGAGACCCCCGCGGGGATTGGCGGCTCCGCTGAGCATGCCGCTCAACGGATCTCGTCCAACCATGGACAGGCGGCCGAGCGACCATCCGGATGACACGGCGACGTCATGTCCCCGTTCGCGTAGACCGTCTAGCACTCCGGGATCCACGCGGTCCTCGATCACCAGACCGCGCTCCGACCTCACCCGAGGCCAGAAAGAACTGGTGATCGCCGTGGTGTGGAACATGGGCGCGTCGATCGCCTCCTGGGGCGTGTAGCCGCCGACAACGGTGCGCAGGAGATAGAGCAACTGCCATTGGTCTTGTTGATCTCCCCCCGGCGTACCCAGCGCGGCGACGGGCGTTCCGGCACTCGACAGCATCGTGGGGCTGAGCGTGGTCCGCGGGCGGCGGCCGGGCGTCAACGCCGACGGCGAGGTCGGATCCAGCCACGTCATCTGCAGCCGCGTCCCGAGGCAGAAACCGAGGCCGGGAATCGCCGGCGAGGATTGCAGCCACCCGCCGGACGGAGTCGCGGAGACGAAGTTCCCCCAGCGGTCGACGATATCGACATGGCATGTGTCGCCCCGTGTTTCGCCATCTCGCGAGACGGTGGGCTCACCGGTCCCGATTGTCGGGACATCGTCGGGTTCGGACACGGGAGGGATGAAGGGCCGGCATCCGGGAACCGGGCCCGGACGGAAGTCGCCGCTGGCCTCGTCGGAGATCAGGCCCGCACGTCGAGCGCAGTATTCGGGGGAGAGAAGGTACTCGGCGACGATGTCCGGCAGGGCGCGGGCGTCGCCGTAGTAGGCGTCGCGATCGGCCATCGCCAGCTTCATCGCCTCGGTGATGGTGTGGATGCCCTCGACGGTCGACGGATCGATGCTCCTGGTCTGGCCGGCCGATTCCAGGATGCCCAACGCCTGGAGCAACACCGGTCCCGATGACCAGAACCCCGCCTTGACCACCTCGACCCCGTGGAAGTTCCGGACGAGCGGTTCTTCGCGCGGGACGTTGAGTTCGGCGAAATCGTGTGCCGTGATCACCCCGGCGTGATCCCGCCCGTCGGAGTGTCGATGAGGCCGCGATGCGAACGACACGATCGACCGCGCGATCGGCCCGCGCCAGAGTTCTCGGGCGCGTCGAATGCCTTCGGTTCGAGACGTCGCGGACGAGGCAGCCGCCAGTTCGTCGAGGACTGAAGCGTACGCGGGGTTCCGGATGAGGTCCCCCTCGCCCGGTATGCCGTCGGTCAGCCATACCTCGGCCGAGGTCGGCCAGTGCTCGCGGAAGTGTGGGGCCATCGTCTCGATGACTCCGGCCAGCTTGGGGCTGCACGGGATTCCGTTGCGGGCATAGTCGATCGCGTAGGCGAGTACATCGGCCAGGTGCCATGTGCCGTGTTCTTCGAGGATCGACAGCCACGATTCGACGGCCGCGGGTACCGCTGCGGCGAGGGCGCCCGCCGCGGGGACCTCGGAGATCCCCATGGCGGTGAACGCCTCGATGGAGGCGCCCCGGGGTGCGGGCCCCTGTCCCACAACGACTTCGGCCTGGCCTCGATTGGCGGGTGCGATGAGAGCCACCAGGTCGCCTCCCGGGCCGTTGAGGTGGGGTTCGACCACGTGGAGCACGAAACCCGCGGCCACAGCCGCATCGAATGCGTTGCCGCCGCGCTCCAGCACGGACTGAGCCGCGCCGGTGGCCATCCAGTGGGTCGACGCGGCCATGCCGAACCACCCGCGCAGGGTAGGCCTGCTGACGTCAGGAGACGGAGTACGGAAGCGAGTGGTCGAGGAGGCCAGGGTCATGCAAGCAGTATGCACACCGGAGCCAATTGGATGCAATCACTGCTCGGGCCGGTGTGGCCTGGAGAGACCGGTCAGGCCCGGTCCTGGTCCTCGACCCATCGGGCGAGATGTTCGGCCGTCGATCGGATGTGCCACGACATGGCTTCGCGCGCCTTACGGGCATCGTGCGCCTCGATCGCGCGGGCGATGTCGTGGTGCTGCTCGAGGTTGTCCCGGAGCAGCCTCGAACTCCTGGCGTAGATCGCGAACGACGAGTTGGTCGGCAGTCGACGACTGACCTCTCTGATCGTGATGCCCAGCTGACGGTTGCCGCATCCGTTCAGGATGGCGGAATGGAAGCGCCGGTTGGCTTCTCGCCACGTTCCCTCGAGGGCTGTGCGATCGGTGTCGCCGGCGTCCAGTGCGGACTCGAAGGCGTCCCACGCCGTGTTGACGACGATGAGCAGGTCGTCGGACATGTTCTCCGCGGCGAGCGCGGCCGCCAAACCCTCCAATTCCGCACGCACCTCGCCGAGTTCGCGGATGTCGCGTCCGGAGAGCCCCTCGACGAGCGCGCCGCGATTCTTGACGATCGTGACGATCCCCTGTGCCTGGAGCACCCGGAGAGCCTCGCGGACAGGGGTTCTGCTGACACCAAACTCCTCGGCGAGTGCTTCGTGCCGGAGCCACGAGCCCACGGCGATCTGACCGTCGAGGATTCGGCGCTGGAGTTCGGCGACCAACGAGTCGCTCATCGACAGCGGCTCGTCAGCGGTAGGTTCCACCAGCACCTGCTCGTCCTCCACCCAGGCTCGTCGGGACGAGCGCCAATCTTACGGCAGCGTCGGCGCCGGGCGGGACATGCGGCGATCAGACCTTCAGCGCGTATCGGCGATTGCGGAGGGTGATGTCCTCATCCGTCGTCGGGAACAGGATGTCGGCACCCTCGCCGGCCAACGCATGCGCGGCGTCGACCACGGGACGCATCGTCGAGCAGTAGGCGTGCAGCGCCTTCGGCACCGTGGCCTCCTCGGCGAGGGCCCGCGCCAATGCGGCTGCGCCGGTCATGGCGAGGGTGGTGCCCATACCCGAGAAGAACGATGCGCAGTACCCGGCATCGCCGATGAGTGCGACGCGTCCGGTCGTCCACGAGTCCATGACGGTCTGGCTGACGGCGTCGAAGTAGAGGTCCGGGGTGGACGCGATCTCGTTGCGGATCTCACCGAACCTCCAGCCCGTGTCGCCGGTGAAAGCGTTCAAGAGCATTCTTCGGTGCGCGTCGACGTCGCGGTAGTCGTAGTCGATCAGTGGGGATCGGTATCCGAGGATGACGGACTGTTCCCGACCGTCGCCGCGGACCATCACCATCCTCCCCGGCTCGTTGTAGACCGTCGTGTCCCGAACGCCCAGATCTGTCGAGCAGCTCCGGATCACGCCGACATACAGACCGAGGTGACGTACGAAGCGGTGCTCGGGCCCGAAGGCCAGTCGTCGAACCCCGGAGTGCAGACCGTCGGCCCCGATCACCAGATCGAACTCCTCAGGCCGGGTCTCGGCACCCCGGATCCCGACGGTGACATGAGAGTCCTCGTCCTCGAGTTCATCGATCCAGGACCCGTACGACGTGGTGACCGCTCGGGGGACGGCATCGGACAGGATGTCCACGAGCCGGTCGCGCGAGATCTCGATGTCGTCGGGGCTGTCGTAGACATCGGTGTTGGGCGTCACGAGGGCCTGGGGCACCCCCGCGCTGTCCACGAACGAGAAGCGGTCCTCGTAGTCGACGCGATGGTCGAGCAACAGTTCGTGAAGGCCCAGCCTCCGAGCAACATCGAGCGCCGGTCCGCGAACGTCGACGGCGACCCCGCCCTGCCGCGGTCCGGAAGCACGTTCCAACAAGGTGACCTCGTGACCGTCACGGCTCAACAGAGCCGCCGCGGTCAGGCCGGCCACCGAGCCGCCAGAAATCAGAACTCGCATCGTGTGGGTCTCCTCCGAGTGCGGAACCACCAGCTCGCTCCGTGCGGTGGCGTGTTTCCGATGTGTTACGAATCACCTTCGCCATTGACGGTGATTCGAATTGGATGCAATAGTTCTAACACGAATTCGGATTCGCGTATACCGCTGCAGTCCGTTCGACGGCCCGGCTCGCAGACTCGAGCGACCGGCCCCAACCCACAGGAATCGAAGGCACCATGTCCTCACAGACCAGCCGGCCACCAGTCCCGCATACCGAACATCTCAAGCGCAACACGATCGGCGCATGCGGCTTGACGTTCATGGTGGTGGCCGTCGCCGCGCCCCTCACCGCGATGGCGTCGAATCTCTCCCTGAGCCTCGGGTTCGGTGTCGGCGCCGGAACCGTGGGACTTCTGGTGGTAGTCGCACTCGCGTTGACCGTGTTCGCCTCGGCGTTCGTGACCCTAGCTCGGTACGTCACGAATGCCGGTGCGTACTACGCCTTCATCGGATTCGGGCTCGGACGTCTCGTCGGCTCCGGTGCGGCGTTCGTCGCCACCACCGCCTACAACATGGCGGCGGCCGGAATGGCCGCGGCGACAGGGTACTTCCTCGGCCTGACGATCGAATCGATGTTCGGCTTCGATGCGCCCTGGTACCTCTACGCAGCCGTCGTGCTCGTCCTGACCGCATGGTTCGGCCGGCGCGGCGTCGAGGTCGCCAAACACCTCATCACCGTCGTGTCGATCCTGCAGTTCGTGATGCTGCTCGTCCTCGCGGTCGCGGTCGCCGTCCAGCGTCCGGAGGGTTGGTCGTTCGACGTCTTCTCACCCGGTGCGATGTTGGACGGGAACGTGGCGCTGACGCTGGCGTTCTGTGTCCTGTCGTTCGTCGGATTCGAAGCGACCGCGATCTACGGCGAAGAGGCCAGGGCGGCGCGTAAGAGCATCAAGATCGCGACGTACGCCTCTATCGCACTGCTCGTGGGCGTCTTCGTCGTCGCCACCTGGTCGCTGGTCGCGGCGTTCGACGACGTCAAGGCGGTCGCCGCCGAGGACCCGGGCGCGCTGGTCTTCGCGACCGCCGACATCTATCTCGGCTCGTGGTCGGGGAATCTGTTGTCCGTCCTGGTCACCATCAGCTTCTTCGCCGCCAGCGTCGCGTTCCACAACATGGCGGCCCGGTATCACTTCGCCCTCGGCCGCGCGGACCTGCTGCCATCGGTGTTGGCGTCGGTGCATCCGCGATGGGGAACGCCATCCGTGGCCGGAGCGGTGCAGACGGGAATCTCGGTGGTGGTCCTCGCACCCTTCGTCGTCGCAGGTGCCGATCCCATCGTCAACCTTTTTCCGATGGTGTCGGGTGTCACCAGCATCTCGTTGACCGCCCTCATGCTCGGATGCTGCGTGAGCATCCTCGTGGCGGCCCGGTTGGGGAAGCTCCCCCGGGCGAATGTCTGGGCGGTCCTCGTCGCGCCCATCGTGTCGGGCCTGTGCCTCCTGGTGGTCCTCGGTGTCATCATCGCCAACTACTCCGATGTCACAGGTAGTACGAAGCTGATCGTCCTGCTCATGCCACTTCTCCCCATCGCCGCGGCGGTCTACGGCGCAGCGCGGCAGAAGCACATCGGCAATCGCAACGAGTTGTCCGTCCTCGACTAGGAGTCACGACCATGCCCCGGACCATCGCCGACGTCGCACCCTCGATCGACTACGAGTCGGTGACTCCTCCCGAACTGTTGTCACCGCCTCCGGTGGGTGTACTGCCTGCGACGGCGAGTCACCGCGGCCTGATCTTCGCGGCGATACCCGGTTGGCGACCCCTGCGGCTCGATCTCCATCTTCCGACCACCGGCGGTCCGTGGCCGGTGGTGGTCTACATCCACGGCGGCAGCTTCGTCGGCGGAGTGCGCGAGATGGGACCGTGGAACTCCCTGCCCCGCAGCGGGATCGCGGTCGCATCCGCGTCGTACCGACTGGCGGGCGAAGTCGGCTTCCCCGAACCGGTCGAAGACGTGCGGGCCGCCGTGCGCTGGCTACGCCGGCACGCCCACGAGTGGAATCTCGACCCCCAGCGGGTGTCGCTGTGGGGAAGCTCCGCGGGCGCGCTGCTCGCCGGCATCGCCGCTGTGACCGGGGACAGGCTGGTGGGGCGTGGCGTCGACGAGGGCCGCGAGTCGGCGGTCGTTCGTTCAGTCATCGCGCATTACGGTGTGGCCGATGCGCGATCTCTGCGAGCCGACGCCTCACCGACGGGAGCACGGGCGGCTGCTGACCTGTCCGACATCGTCGACCTGTTCGCCGCTAGCAGCGCCGTCGTGCCCGCCGTCGCGGCGCACTTCACGGCGGGCGTTCGGCCCGATTACCTCCTGGTCCACGGAGACGCGGACACGCGCGTCGGACACGCGCAGTCGATCAACCTGCATACTGCACTCCAGGAGGCCGGCTTCCGCAGCACGCTCCGTATCGTCGAGGGCGCAGATCACGGAGCGGCCGAGTTCTCCGACGACACACGGACCGAGGACGCGGTGTCGTTCTTGCGACAGTCCTGGAAGGAGTAGGCGATTCGATGACCGTTCGCCCCGCGCTGGAGCCACAACAGAGCCGTAGTCGGCAATCGGCGGCACGAATCCTGCAGGCCGCCATCGAGGTGATCACCGACGTCGGAATCCAGGACTTCACGATGGCGGCGGTGGCCTCCCGTGCGGCGGTGTCCGTCGGGGGAGTGTATGGCCGGTACCCGGACAAGGACTCGTTGTTGTACGCGGTCAAGGACCAGGCGCTCTCCGACCTCGCCGACGAGATCGAGCGACGTCTCGCGGAGACGCGGCCGACGCCGGAGGCGATTCTGCGTGCCTACATCGGCACGTTGAGCCGCACCCTGTTCGGCGCGGAACGCCTGTACGCGTTCATCTTCGTCCACTCCGCCCACGATGAGCGGCTGCGGAGTCGGGGTTTCGCCTTCCACGAGCAGATTCGATCGGTTCTCGTCGACAGCCTGAGAGCTCAAGGCGTCCATGACGAGCGGGCTGTCGCGACGGCCTATGAAGTCATCGTGCAGAGTCTGCTCATGCGGGTCATCTCGTTAGGTCATCTGGCCCCCGGAACCGTTCCCTACGACGGCTTTCCGAGCCCGGACGAGTACGCTGACTCGTTGATCGACGTCACCACCCGCCTGTTGGACGACGTCAGGTCGTGAGGCCGAACGGCGAGACCGCCGGGTGGTGAACGAGCGAATGCTCTTCGAGTTCGGGACCGAATCCGCGGGTCGGTTGTCGTACCACGTGTGTCTCGATGACGCCGGCCCGTTGCCAATATCGTTTGCGGATGGCGACATTCGCGCCTGGTTGGGTCTCGAAGTGGATTCGCGACGCCACCGTTCCGATCATCGCGGATGCCTCTTCGTAACGGCCGTCGAGCGCCCGCCTCATCGCCTCGACGACCTCCCGCGTCGGGGTGGATCCTATTGCGACCGATGATGCACCCGCGATCACGTCGTCGACGAGGCCGAGGCCGCCGAACCCACTGATGAGGGCAGTGGAGGTGTGCTCCGACAAAAACCGGATCCGTTCGTACGTCGGTGGCGCCTCACACTTCACGGCCATGCAGCACGAGCTCGCCGACACCGCCGCGGCGAGGTCGGAGGTGTCGATGTGGACACCGGAGAACCGGGGCAGGTCCTGGAGTATGACCGGGAGTCCAGAGGCGAGGCCGGCGTGTTCGATCGCCGCCTCGAGAAGGTCCGGATCGGGGCTGTTCACCGGGATCATGATCGCGGAGAGAACGTCTCGGGTCTGTGTGCTCAGAGCGTTCAGGTCGGCGTCGAACCGCTCGGGCTCGAGTGCGAGAACCGCACCGGCGACCGGTGCGCTACCCGCCGCCACGGCGATGGTCCGCACGGTATCGACTTTCTCACTTCGGCTGAGGGTGCCCGGCTCGGCGATGGCACCCAGCGCGATGAAACCGTCGCAGCCACAACTGCGCAGGTGTGTCACGACGCGGTGCAGGGAGGCGTGGTCGACATCGCCGGTCCGGGTGAAGGGAGTCGGCACCATGCCCCAGGCTGTGATGCTTCTCGGGTCGCCGGCGCCCTGCTGACGTTTCATCGGAGTTGGGGAGCCTTTCAGTAAGAAGATGCTATTCTCCAAAAATAGCATCCAATACAGGAGGTCCCATGTCCACCGCAGATCGCGACATCCCGCCGACGCCCGGCGACACACTTCTCTTCGAGAACGACCGCGTGCGCGTCTGGTCCATGACGCTCGAGCCGCACGGGATGTTCGACTTCCACCAGCATCACCATGACCACGTCGTCGTGTGGCCCGAACCCGGTACCGCGCAGGGCCAGGACCTGGGTGACGACGAGTGGGGGATCAGCCAGGTCGCCCAGGCGGGATTTGTCCTCTACAAGACGGTGGGGCGCGAACTGCCTCTGAAACCACATCGCATCCGAAATCTGGAGGACCGCAGCGTCACCCATTTCATCGTCGAACTGCTCGACGAATCGCCGAGCGAGCACGAACTCCCATGGGAGCACAACGACCGCGGTTCCTTCACCAGATGACCGCGGGCGCAACCCTGTCGAGATCTGCCCAGGCAAGCAGGCGGGGACCCGTCCACGCGGTGTCTCTCATGGTCGTTCTGACCTTCGTCACCGGACTGGTCGATGCGGTGGGCTACCTCGGTCTCGACCGCGTCTTCGTCGGCAACATGACCGGCAACGTCGTGATCCTCGGCATGGGCGCGGCCGGCGCGGATGATCTGCCGGTGGCCGGGCCGCTGGCGGCACTGGCGACGTTCACGTTGGCAGCAGCCGTCGCCGGGTTCCTGCTCCGGCGTCAGGACACGTCGTGGACGTCGCTCACCACCGGGTTACTGGGGATGGGTAGCGCGGTTCTGGTGACTCTCACCGCGCTGTTCGCGGTTCCCCGGGTCGCGGACTCGGCGCACTTCGAGATCGTGGCGGCGTGTGCCACCGCCGGGGTCATGGGTGTGCAGGCGTGTGTGGCGCGCAAGCTCGCGATCAAGGACATGACCACCGTCGTCGTGACGTCGACGCTCACCCAACTGTCCGCGGACCTCTTCACCGGAGGGTGGCGCGGCTGGTGGAACAGGCGGTCGGCGGCCATTCTCGCCCTGTTCGCCGGCGCGGTCGTCGGTGCTGTGCTGCTGCGCTACGCGCACATGTCCTGGGCGATGGGGCTGGCCGCCGTGCTCACCGCGGTGGTGTGCATCCAGGGGCATCGGAACGTCAGGCCGATCCCCGCCCCCTGAGCCTCAGAACTCCTCGGCCCCGATGAGGGCGGCGTCGTCGGCGACCTTGCGGTCGTGGGCGACCTTCGCCAGCGACACCGCGCCGAGGGCGACGACGCAGTACCCGGTGGCGAACCACCACGGAGTCGCCTCCGAGCCGGTCCACTTCGCGAGGTACGCAACGAGGACCGCTGCGATGGCGGCGCCCATCCAGCGCAGGAAGCTGAATCCGGCACTGGAGACCGAACGCGGGGTGTCGCCGCCGACCGCCGACATCGCGACGTCGGTGAAGAGGGTGTTGAGCACGCCGGACGGGAAGCCGGAGAGGATGACGGCCAGCCCGATCAGCCAGACCTGTCCGGTGGCCGTGCCGACCCCGGCGAGCACCATGACCAGCCCGTACGTCGAGATGGCCACCATGACCCCGGCCTTCTCGCCGACGAGCCGCGCCAGGAGCGGTGCCACGAAGACGCCTGCGACCGCGGTGAGCAGACCCCAGCCGAAGAAGACCAGTCCCGCATAGATGGGCCGGAGTCCCATCGCGATGGGTGCCCAGGCGATCACGGTGAACAGTGCGCCCGTGTAGAACGCGGACCCGACGGAGGTGACGAACAGGGTGCGGTTGCGCAGGACCTTGATCGGGTCGACGATCCGCACCCGGACGCGCTCGGATCGCGGGCCGTCGGCGGGGAGCATGACCGCACAGAGAACAGCGCCGGCCAGCATCAGTAGTGCGGTCCCGGCAAACGGTGCGCGCCAGGTCCATTCACCGAGTGTGGCGCCCAGGAGCGGTCCGACCGCGAGGCCGATGCCCAGCGCGGCCTCGTACATCATGATGGCGCTGTTCCGGTTCCCGACCGCCGACTGGACGATGAAAGCCAGTGCGGTGGCGAGGAACAGCGCGTTGCCGAGACCCCAGATCACGCGGTAGGCGATGAGCTGGTCGATGTTGTCGGCGAAGGCCGAGACGCCGGCAGCGACGACGATGAGTCCCAACCCGACGGTGAGCGTGCGCCTCGGCCCGAAACGGTATGCGGCCCAACCGGTCAGCAGCATCGCGACGCACTGGACGCCGACATACACGCCGAACAGGAGCGTGAGCTTCTCCGGCGGGGCGTTCAGCGCCTCGGCGATGCTGTGCAGGATCGGGTCGACGAGGCCGATGCCCATGAAGGCGATGACGGCGGCGAATGCGGTGATCCACACGGCACGCGGTTGCGCTCGTAAGGACGCGAGCATCGACGGCTCGGTCTGAGCCGTGCTCGCGAGGGTGTCGCTCGGGGTGTGTTCGGTGACGGTCATGGGGTCCTTTGCCAGATCAGGCGGAATGGTTGTCGAGTCGGTCGCGCAGCGCCTGCAGGGCGGGACCCGCGGCGGCGATGGCGTCGCGCTGCTCATCGGTGAGCTCGGCGAGCGCACCCGTGAGGATGACGTCCCGCTCCTTGCGGATCTGCTTCACCAAGGCGTGTCCGTGATCGGTGAGGCCGACGAGGACGGCGCGACGGTCGGTCGGATCGGGGCTGCGGTCGACCAGCTCGTGTTTCGTGAGTCCGTCGATCACCGACGTCGCTGTCGGCATGCGGATGGATTCGCGGTCGGCGAATTCACCCATGCGCATCGACCCGTGGTCGGCGAGAACACTCAGGGCTGAGGTCTGCGCGGCGGTCAGCTCGACCGACGGTGCGCGTCGGCGAAGTGCCAGGTACAGCCTGGTGATCGTCGGCCGCAGGGTCAGGGCGAGCTGCGCGGGTTCGGAAGCGGACACGTTTAGAGAGTCTAATACTTAGGACTTCGAAGTATTAGGGCAGGGGGTTGTGATGCTGCGCACGAACGCGCGAACGGAGTGGTCAGACGGTCAGAGGTGCCCCACGACGTCGAAGAAGGCGATGAGGTCGAGTCGGGCGTTTGCAACGCCCTCCGGCCTGCCGTCGATCTCGCTGAGCAGACCGCGCTGGAAGATGCCGTCGAGTGCGATGTACGCGACTGCGGGTGTCACCACGGGTGTTGTTCCCGACAACTCGCAGTACCGCTCGACCACGCGCCAGATCATCTCTTCGCGCCGGCTCTCGATCTCGATGACGTCGGAGCGGAACGAGTCGTCGAACATGCTCTGGTTGCGCAGGTCGTACCAGAGTCGGTGGATGGAGGCCTCGGAGTGCATGCCGGCGAAGAACGTGTCGGCGAACTCGTCGCGCAGGTGCGCGGCATCGGTGGCGTTGGCGACGGCCTCGTCGTAGCGGGTCACGCAGACGGCTTCGTACTGCCGGACCGCGTGGGCGATGAGGTCGAGTTTGTCGGTGAAGTAGTAGTGCAGCACCCCGTGCGAGTACTCGGAGTTCTGGGCGATCTCCCGCAGGCTCGTGCGTGCGTAACCCAGTTCGGCAAGCGTCGTCAGAGTTGCCATGGCGAGCTCGTCACGCTTCGCCTGGAACTTGTCGCGCGAGCGGGCCTCGATACGGGCCTGCCGGTCGACGACCTGCGTCATCTCGCCGTCCTTGCTGGAGAAATCGTTGGAGTTACGAGGCCTCAGTGTACCCACCCCGCCGGACTTGACACTCGTCCAGTCCGGCGGGCTGAGCGTCACCGGCCGAACGCGCCGCGAACCTCCGTCTTCAGGATCTTGCCGACTTTCGACCGCGGCAGCTCGGTCCAGATCTCGATCTCCTTCGGGGCCTTGACGCTGCCGATCCGTTCCTTCACGAACACGATCAGGTCAGCGGCGTCGACCTGCTGCCCGGCGCGCAATTCGACGGCGGCCGTCACCCGTTCGCCCCACTTGGGATCGGGTAGACCGATCACCGCCGAGTCTTTGACCGCCGGGTGCGCGAGGAGCGCCTGCTCGACCTCGGCCGAGTAGACGTTGAAGCCGCCCGTGATGATCATGTCCTTGGCGCGGTCGACGACAAAGAGGTAGCCGGAGTCGTCGAGGTAGCCGATGTCTCCGGTGTGATGCCAGCCGTGTGCACTGACCTCGGCGGTGGCCGCGGGGTTCTGGTGGTAACCGTCCATGACCAGCGGACCGCGGACGACGATCTCGCCTCGTTCCCCGCGACCCAGCAGCGTTCCGTCGTCGCTCATGATCGCCACCGTGGTCAGCGGTGTCGGCCGGCCGGCCGAGCTGAACCGCTCGGTCGCCATCGAGCCGTCGTCGTGGAAGTGCTCCGCCGGCGCCAGGGTCGCGATCATGTTGGGTGCCTCGGTCTGTCCGAACAGCTGGCCCAGAACCGGACCGATCCGCGTCAGCGCCTCCTCGAGGCGGGTCGGCGACATCGGCGCTGCGCCGTACCAGAGACATCGCAGCGAGGTCAGGTCCCGACTATCGAGATCAGGATGGTCGAGAACCCCGTAGATCACCGTCGGCGGCAGGAACGCGTGAGTGATGCGATGCCGCTCGATCAGCGCCAAGAACTCGCCGATGTCGGGCGCCGGCATGATCACGACCTCGCCGCCGAGGCTGAGGATCGGAAACGTCAGCACCCCCGCCGAGTGGGTCAGCGGGGCCAGCGCGAGGTAGCGCGGCCGGTCGCCGAAGGGGTAGCTCATCAGCGCCAGCGCGGTCGAGGTCATCATGTTGTCCTCGGTCAGTCGCACCCCCTTCGGACGCCCGGTCGTTCCGCCGGTACCGGCCAGCATGCACAGGCCGCCGTCGGGTCGTCGGCTCTCGTCCGGCTCCGCGCGGTGCGCGTCGAGCCAGGCGTCGAAGGAGGTCGCCCACTCGACGTCGCCGTCCAGGCACACGAGCCGATCCAATTGAGGTAGCTGATCTTTGATCTTCTCGACCAACCCGGCGAACTTCGCCTGGAAGAACAGCAGCCGACACCCGAAGAGGTCGAACAGCTGCCGGTTCTCGTCGGCCTCGTTTCGGGGATTGACCGGGCACCACACCGCGCCGGCGCGCGAGATACCGAAGACGCACGTCAATGCCAGCGGGTCGTTCGACGACAGGACGGCGACCCGATCGCCCGCCTCGATCCCGTTGT
The DNA here is from genome assembly GCF_022348225.1 of Gordonia sp. McavH-238-E. Classification (NCBI taxonomy): domain Bacteria; kingdom Bacillati; phylum Actinomycetota; class Actinomycetes; order Mycobacteriales; family Gordoniaceae; genus Gordonia; species Gordonia sp. McavH-238-E. Next base: position 111,827 of record NZ_JAKRFE010000012.1, on the reverse strand, counting down.
GTTGCAACGCTCCCGCGATCGCGGACGAACGGTCCTGAACCTCGCCGTAGGTCGCGGTGACGCCGCCGGTGGTGAGGCAGGGCGCATCGCGTCCCATCGAGGCGCCCTTGTCGAGGTACTCCGAGAGTCGCACGCCGACCTCAGCGGTGAACGGAGACGATCGGGTCCAGCACCAGACCGAAAGCCCGCAGTGTACCGAGCAATTCGCGGTGCCCGAAGGCCTGGCAGCTGGACACGAAGCCGACGCGGCGGGGACGTGCCTGCAGCAGTTCGTTGGCGGCATGCGCGTTGAGGAGCGCAGTCTGCTTGTAGTTGGAGTTGCCGTGGATCACACAGTGCGCCCGACCCAGAGGTCCCGACGCGTACACCGAGTCGAGCGAGGTGTTCAGGCGCGGATTCTCCCGCGGCGGCATCTCGCTGCGGATGGCGGCCGACTGCTCGTCGATGATGCGATACTTCTCCTCCTCGGACTTGCCCTCCATCTGTTCGAGCGCAGCCGCAACGAGGACCGGAACGCCCTGCATCAGCGGACGATTGAACACGCCACCGAGCGCCTTGGCGGTGGCCACGCGCGGATCGTTCTTGAACCACACCGGGTGTGACGTTCCGCCCCAGGGCAGCGCGAGCCCGAGATCGTGCTGGCCGGGCACGCTCACGGTGTACAGACCTTCGTCCGCGGGCCACTCGACGTACTCGTTCTCCTCGAGGTAGTACGCCTTCGCGAACGCGGCATTCGTGAGGATCGTGTTGGTCGACGCGACCGTCGGGTGGCCCTTCCAGAACACCTGGATGTCGAGGGTGTCCAGTCCCGGGTTCTCCAGACAGATGTTCGCCGCGATCTCGCCGATCGAGTACATCTGAGCCAGCCCAGGGGTCAACACCAGTTCGCGCGAGGCGAATTCGGCACCGTACCGGGCCTCGGCGTCGATCATCCAGTTCTGCTCACCGTTGGTGTCGGTGTAATGGGCCCCGATCTCCAGGCAGGCCTGGACGACCTCGTGACCGTAGCGGGCGAACGGTCCGACCGTGTTCAGTACGACGTCGGCGCCGCGGAACGCCTCGGTGAGTGCCTCGACCGTGTGCTCGACCTCGACGATGTCGTAGGCGACGGTGTCGATGCCGGGCACCGCCTCGACCGCGCTCTTCAGCCGGGCATGGTCGCGACCCGCCGCCAGGAACGGGATGTTGTACTCGCGCAGATATTCGCAGATCAGCCGACCGGTGTAACCGGACGCTCCGTAGACGACGACGCGCTTGTCAGTGGGCATGGTGGGACTCCTCGTGTCTGGAAACGGTTTTGGTTCGGATGTTCGTGGAAAGCGTTGTGACGTGCGGGGTTCGATGAGCTTGCTACATCCCCATCCCGCCGTCGACCGGCAGGCCGGCGCCGGTGATGAACTTCGCGGCGTCGGAGACGAGGAAGACCACGGCGTCGGCCATGTCGTCGACCTGGCCGAGCCGGCCCAGGGGAGTCAGCTCCGCGACGGCCTGTGCAGCCGCCTCCGGCGACTCGAACAGACCCAGCGCGGCGGTCTCGACGGCGAGCTTGTTGCCCATCGCGGTCGGGGTGAGCGCGGGATAGATCGAGTTGACGCGGACGCCGTACCCCAGCTTGCCCGACTCCGCGGCCGCGACGCGGGTGAGGCGATCGATCCCCGATTTCGTCGCGGAGTAGACGCTGATCCCCGGGAAAGCGATTGTCGCAGCGACGGATGCGATGTTCACGACTGCGCCGCCCTTGCCCGCGAGACCGCCGGGACGCATGGCGCGGAACGCGTGCTTGATGCCGAGGGCCGTACCCAAGACGTTGACGTCCAGCATCTTCGACGCCTCTCCGGCATCGAGGTCGACCAGGAGGTTCGTCACCTCGATGCCGGCGTTGTTCACGACGATGTCGAGACCTCCCAGGGCCTCGACGGTCGACGCCACCGCCGCCTCCCAGGCCGAGTCGTCGGTGACGTCGAGAGCGACAAATTCGGCTTTCGCGCCTTGCGCGCGTAGGGATTCGACGGTCTGCCGACCGCCGTCGGCGTTCACGTCGCCGATCGCGACGGAGGCACCCGCAGCGGCAAGAGCCTCGGCCATTCCGGCCCCGAGACCCTGCGCGCCGCCGGTGACCAGCGCGGTTCGTCCGGTCAGGTCATAACTCGTCATCGTTGACACCTCCAGTAGGAACCGCCGCGAGCCGTCAGCGCCGGCGGAGAGCGAAACACAGTCGATGCGATCTGTGTCGCACGCCACACTAAGTCGAAAGCTTGACAGTCGTCAAGAAAAAACTTGACGACTGTCACGAACCCCCGGCGCGTCGGGTCGGGTCGTGTCGATGAAGGTGAGCAGTCGAGCGATCCCGGCAGACGACGGCGCCCCCGAACTCACCCGGATGGAGAGTTCAGGGGCGCCGCGATCGGGAAGCCGTGATCAGACGCCGATCTCGGCGCCACCGTCCCGCCACACGGCGACGACGGCGGGTCGCGGCTGGGAGTCACCGCCATCGGGCCAGTGCGACGCCGGGTTGTCGGCGGAGTGGTCGTCGAGCTCGCCCGGGTGCTGGACGGCGATGAGGACGCGATCGGTGTCGATGATCGGGCCGCAGGTCTCACCGCCCTTGGGCACGGTGAGGAACTGCTTGGTCTCGCCGCGCCGCTCGCCGTCGAGCGCAACCGCGAACAGGCCGTCGTTGCTGTCGAGCGCGTTGCCGTCGGTCGAGATCCACAGGTTTCCGTGCGGATCGAAGGCGACGTTGTCGGGGCAGGAGATGGCGCTGACCTTGGTCTTGTCGAAGCCGCCGTAGTACGTGTCGGCGGCGCCGGGATCACCGCACACCAGCAGGAGTTCCCAGGTGAACTCGGTACCGGTGTGGTCGTCGGTCATCTCGAGAACCTGGCCGTTCTTGTTCTCGTTGCGGGGATTCACGGCGTCGGCGGCGGCCTTCCCGTCGGTGCCTCGGTCGTCGTTGTTCGTCAGTGCGCAGTAGACCTTGCCGGTCTTCGGGTTCGGCTCGATGTCCTCGGGCCGGTCCATCTTGGTCGCGCCGACGGTGTCGGCGGCCTGACGGGTGAAGACCGCCACCTCGGCGGGTGACATCCCCGAGACGTAGGAGCGTGCCGAGCCGTCGGCGTTGACCGTCAACAGCGGTTTCCACGATCCCTTGCCCGCGAATTTCCCTGAGGCGGGCGGAGTGCCGGAGCCGTCGACCGGATCGGGGGAGTCGCCGGTGAAGGTGGCGACGTAGAGCGTGCCTTCGTCGAGGATGCCCATGTTGTGCTCACGCGCGGTCTTCGACAGTCCGGACTTCATCTTCCGGCTCGACACGAACTTGTAGATGTACTCGAAACGCTCGTCGTCGCCGCTGTACGCGACGACGGTGCCCTTGTCCGGGCCGCTGCCGACCACGTAGATGTTCGCCGACTCGTGCTTGAACCGGCCCATCGAACTGTGCTTGACCGGAACGGCATTCGGATCATGCGGGTCGACCTCGACGATGTAGCCGAAGCGATTGCCCTCGTTCGGCTCGACAGCCAGGTCGAAGCGCTTGTCGAACCGTCCCCAGTGGTGCTCGTCCCCGTCGTCCTCGAAGGAGTAGCGTTCGAGTCGCTCCGCCGCCTTGGGTTCGGTGATCGTGCTCGGGTTGGCGAAGTAGTTGTTGAAGTTCTCCTCGCCGGAGAGCATGGTGCCCCACGGGGTCAGTCCGCCGGAGCAGTTCGCGAAGGTCCCCAGGACGGTCGTCCCGGCCGGGTCGGCTGCGGTCTTGACGAACTCGCTGCCCGCGGCAGGACCCGTCAGGCGGAACGGGCTGGACGCGGTGAGCCGCCGGTTACGCGGACCCACAACGGGTTTGAGTGCACCACTCCCGGATTGCGAGGTGACCTCGACGATCGCGATGCCGACCGACGCCATCGCGATCCTGGCCTGCTGCTCGGTGGGTTCGCCGTCGATGTACCCGGTGAACATGAACGGTTCGGTCGGATACTCGAGGTTGGCGACCAGGTAGTGATGGTCGGCGACCCCGTCGACCGGGATGAGCCCGGCGAAGTCGTTGTTGAACCCGAACTGCCCGGCCTGCGCCTCCGGGGTCTGGTTGGCGAAGTCGAACTCGGGTGCGCCGGGCAGAATCGGGTCGCCCCACCTGATCACGACCTCCTGGCGATATCCGTCCGGGATCACCACGGCGTCCTCGGTGTTCGGCGCCACGGCATCGAACTTCATGCCGGGCAGTGCATCTCCGGACGGGGTGCCGCTCGACGACGCCGGGTCGGACGAACCGGAATCCCCGCACGCCGCGAGGAGGGATGTTGCGCCGACGGCCACGGCGGCGCCGGCCGAGGTCTTCAGGACGCTGCGACGCGACACCGCTGTCCGGACGACGTCCCGGAAGTAGGTGTTGTCGCTCGAGTTGCCCGGATCGTGCCGGCAGGCGTCGCCGCACTTGTAGCGGCAGGTCACGTAGGCGCGAGACGAGCGCCCGGCATCCTCACCGGTGGACATGAACAGCTGCAACGGAATACGCACACGGGCTCCTCTGAAAGCATGGTCGCGCCACGGGGCCGGCGCACGACGAGGAGCACGTTAGGAGGGCGAAGCGAACCGATGGCTACCCGATTGTGAACGGCAACCCAACACCCCTGTTGGTTCCACGTGGAACATCGCGGCTTTTGATTCGGCCCGCTCGCTGTGCTCCCGGCGCCGGTGTTCTGATTCGGCCCGCTCGCTTCGCTCCCGGCGCCGGCGATTCAGAAGCGACCGCCGGTGCCGATCCGGCCCGAGGACCCGGAGCCGCCGAACGATCCCGGACTGCGGCCACCGCTGCCGAAGCCGCCTCCCCCGAAGCCGCCGCCGAAGCCGCCGCCGAATCCCCCTCCGCGACCGCCGATCGTGCCGCGCAGGAAACTGTCGACGAGGATGCCGCCGAGGACCGCGCCGGCGGTGGACGCGCCGGTCGGGTGCCGCTGCTGCGACTGTTGCCAGCTGACCACGTCACCCTGGGCGGCCATCAAGGACTGATCGGCGAGCGAACCGGCACGACGCGCCGTCTCCGTCGCCGCGGGTGGATCGGTGGCAGCAAGGTCCGTGGCGGACTGGAGGAGGCGTTGCGCTTCGGCGAGCCGGGTGCGAGCGGTGGACTGGATGGCACCGCGGCGGGTGCCGATGAAATCCGCGGCCGCGGTCACCTTCGCGCCGGCCGACTCGAGTGCGGCCGTGAGGACCTGCGCGCGGCGGATGCGTTCGGCAGCGGCATCGCGAGCGGCCGCGAGCGCGTCGTCGAGGTCGGCGTCGGCGTCGACCAGCGCGGTGAAGGTGCCCAGGGGGTCGGCGTCGAAGTTGCCGCGCGCGCCGGCAACCGCCGTGCGCGCGGTCTCGATCGCGCTCACCAGTGACGGTCCACCGGCCTCCGCCAGGGCGTCCGCCTCGGCGAGCTCCTCCTCGACCTCGGCGATGAGCGCAGGCATCCGGGAGCGGGCGGCGGCGATGTTTGCATCCGCGTGGTCGATGGCGTCGAGGAGCACGGTCGCCTGCTCGATCGAACCCTCCGCCGATCGGATCGCGGCAACCGCCGGGCCCTGCTGACCCACCGGCGCGGCGATCGCGGCGCGGCCCTGGTCCGCGGTGGCCTCGGCGAAGTCGATCTGGGACCGGGCGAGATCGACATTGTCGAGAACGGAGGTCAGGGTGGCTTCGCCGTGCTTGCCGATGAGGTCGGTGAGCTGCTGGGACGCCGATTCCAGCCGGGCGCGGAGGCCGATCAACTGCTGGGTGATCGAATCGAACCTCGAGTCCGCGTTGATGAGCAGATTGCGCATCGCGTCGAAGTTCTCGACCTGATCGTCGAGCACGCCGTCGATCTCGGTGCTCGTGGTGATGATCTGCACCAGGATCGAGCGGCGCTCGTCGTCGGTCTCGGGGACGTTGTCGTCGAGCCGTTGCCGCAATGCGAACGCCCGTGCCAGAGCCTCCTCGGCCCGTCGTACGGTGTCCGTGAACGGCGCGGTCTCGACCTCCCCGAACTCGCCCACCGCAAGCTGTAGCTCTTCCTTGCTGGTCCGGATCGCGTTGTCCAGGTCGGTGAGCACTTCGCGTGACCACGGGTCGAGCACCTCGACGGGCTGGGCGGCCAACTGGTCCACGGTCAGTTCCTGCTCACGCAGGGTCTCGACGCTTTCGGAGATCCGACGTTGCCTCCGTCGTCGTGAGTAGAGGTAGGCGCCGCCGCCGCCGAGCACGATCACCCCGCCGACGACCCCGGCCGCGATCACGCCGGTGTGGCTCGGCTCGAGCGCTCCGGACAGCCCGTTGACCGCCGCGAGCCCGGCACCCGCCCAGTTGCCGTCGCGCAGCTGCGGGACGACGTCGTCGTTGGCCACCTCTTCGAGCGTGGACTGATCCAGGCCGCCGACGCTGTCGGGGGCGAACAACCGGTACGCCCGGTCCTCGGTCGCGACGGCGAGCAGGGCGTCGTGATCACCCAACTCACTGGCGACGGCGGTCTGATCGGCCCACTGTTCGCTGGTGAGGCCGTCGAAGTCGCGGACATACACGATCCACATCTGGACCGCGTGGTCGTTGTAGAGCGCGTCGATCGCCGCCTCGAGCTCGGTGCGCTGTTCCGGTGTGATCGCGTCGGCGGAGTCGACGACGTAGGTGGGCAGCCGGGTCGGCGGTTCGGCCGACGCCGCGCCGGGTGATGCCAGGGCCACGATCAAGCCCAGCAATCCCACCAGCGCGGCCGCCGAGGCCACGCGTGTCAGCAGTTCCCGAAGTGCCGGCACTCGATGCATGATCACAAACCTAGCCGTGCGGGCGTGCGGTGTCGTCGACGCCGCACGCTACGCGGGTCAGTTCCGCGAGTCGCGCCAGCGGCAGAGCGCCTCGAGTGCGGTGAGGTCGTAGTCGGGGCCGGTGACGCCGACGGTCAGCAAGGTGACGCCCTCGTCGGCGAGCGCGTCCGCGTCGCGCAGGAGGGCGTCGGTGTCCCCGTCGAACTGGACACCCGAGGACCGTTCGATGGTCTCGGGGTCGCGCCCCACGGCGGCGCAGTGGTCGGCCAGCACCTCGGCCTTGTGCCGGTACTGCTCGACGTCGTTGAAACCGTGCCAGACGTCGCCGTGCTCGGCGATGTAGCGCAGGGTCTTCTTCTCGCCGCTGCCGCCGATCAGGATCGGGATGTCGCGGGTGGGAGCCGGATTGAGCTTGGCCAGACGCGATTTGATCCTCGGCAGCGCCGCGCCGAAATCGTTCAGACGGGACCCGACGGTGCCGAAGTCGTATCCGTACTCGTCGTAGTCCTTCTCGAACCAGCCGGCTCCGACGCCCAGGATCAGGCGGCCGCCACTGATGTGGTCGACCGTGCGGGCCATGTCGGCGAGCAATTCCGGATTGCGGTAGGAGTTGCAGGTCACGAGCGCGCCGATCTCCACGCGGGAGGTCTGCTCGGCCCACGCGCCGAGCATCGTCCAACACTCGAAGTGTTCGCCCTCCGGGGCGCCGTACAGCGGATAGAAGTGATCCCAGTTGAACGCGACGTCGACACCCGTGTCCTCGGCGCGGCGGACCGCGTCACGGATCAGCGAGTACTCGGGTGCGTGCTGGGGCTGGAGTTGGACACCGATGCGAATGGGGAAGGCCATGTCGACCAGTCTGCCCGCTGTCGGCAGGTTCGTCGACGGACGTGACGGGAGACCCGGGTCGACCCGGACCCCGGGTCGATTCTTGCCGCATCGGCAACCGTTCTGGCGACCCGCGATCTCGCATGCCACAGTCGAGGGCATGGCCACCGACGACAGCAGCCCCGACACCGTGACCCAACCCGCGAAGCCCCACGATCCGGGATCTGCCGAGGGTTGGGATGCGCGCTACCGCGGCGCGGATCGGCTCTGGACGTCTGACGTCAACCCCGCGCTCGTCGCCGAGGTGTCCGACCTCGACCCGGGCACCGCACTCGACGTCGGGTCGGGCGAGGGTGCCGACGCCCGGTGGCTGGCCGACCGTGGATGGCAGGTCACGGCCCTGGACATCTCGCAGGTCGCGGTCGACCGGGCCCGCGAGATCGACCCGCGACCGTCCATCACCTGGCTGCGTGCCGACGTGATCGCCGATGACGTGCCCGCCGCCGACGTCGGTCTCGTGACGGCGCACTACTTCCCGATCCCGAAGGAGAACATCGACGCCGCTCGCCGAATGGTCGAGGCCGTCGGACCCGGCGGGTCCCTGCTGGTGGTCGCGCACGCCCCCGAGGGCGTGCGGGCGCACGGCTTCGACCCCGACGCCTACGTGCAGCCCGGCGACTTCGCGGATCTGCTCGGAGAGGACTGGGAGATCGTGACCGATGAGACGCGGGAGCGTGGGCGGGCGGCAGGAGGCGGTCACCACACGCACGACGTGGTGTTCCGGGCCCGACGCCGTCCAGCCTGAGATCGGAGTTGCGGTGGTCCGAGAGCCGGGCGAACCGCAACTTGATCGGGCAGCGCCGGCTGGAGGGGTGCGCTGCGATCGCACCACGAATTCAGTGCACATCTGTACACTCGGGGCATGACCGCCACGACCACGCGTGAGGCCGAGCTGCGGGCGCTCACGGACCTCGGGCTCTACGAAGCCGGCGCCGCGGCGCGCGGAGTCGGATCCATGCACCGTGTCATCGCCGGTGGTGTCTTCCGGATGCTCCGGCCGGTGTTGGGAAGCTCGGTCGATTCGGCGCGCATGGTGCACGACGCCATCAGTGAGGGCGCCTACAACTCGATTGCCGCGGCGCTCGACGCCGGTCGGTCGGCGGCCGAATACGCGCCGTGGTCTGAGGGTCGCGCACCGTCGCAGACCCACCGCGGTGCAGTGCTGCTCGGCATCCTCAACGGACTCATCGGCGACGAGCTGGAGACCGCGGGCTCACCTCTGACCACCGACATGTCGATCCGCGTCGACGGCCGGCCGGTGGCACTCGACGCAGAGTCGCTCTACGACGGTTTCCCTGATGCGGGTGGGCACGTCGTCGTATTCCTGCACGGACTCATGGAGTCCGAGTTCGCATGGGCGCTCGGCGACCAACCGACGTACGGTGAGCGACTGACCGGCGACCTCGGCGCCACCGAGGTCCAGGTCCGCTACAACACCGGGCGTCATATCAGCGAGAACGGTCGTGCCCTCGCCGATCTGCTCGACGCCCTCGTGCTGCTCTGGCCGACCCCGGTGACGCGGTTGACCCTCATCGGCCACTCGATGGGTGGGCTCGTCGTCCGAAGTGCCTGTCACACAGCCGATCAGCGCGGTGATTACTGGACGGGCCTGGTGTCGGAGACGGTGTGCCTGGGCACCCCGCATCTCGGCGCGCCACTGGCCCGCGGTGTCCATCTCGCGACGAACGCACTGCGCCGGACGCCGGTCACGCGTCCGATCGGCTCACTCCTGCGACGACGCAGCGCGGGCGTGCGAGATCTGTTCCACGGCAGCCTGACCGACGACGACTGGGTGGGTCACGACCCGGACGCGTGGTCGCAACCGCCGGGGGCCGACGTCCCGCTGCTCGACGGCGCTCGGCATCTCTTTGTCACCGCCACCATCACCCGCGACCCCGACAATCCGTTGGGCCGCCTGCTCGGTGACGGACTGGTTCTCGCGCCGAGCGGCCGCGGCCAGCACACGCGAGCCCGTCGTGGGCTGAAGTTCCAGGAGGGCTTCCACATCGGCGGCGCACACCATTTCACCTTGTTGAACAGCGACGCGATCTACGACTGGCTGCTCGGCCACCTCACCCCGCGGAAGGCATTGCCTGCCGGCCGGTCGTCGTAGACACGAGCACCTCGACGACGCCTCAGTGTGCTCAGTGCGTTCGGCGCTGACGGTAGCGGCCGCGGGCGGCGAGCACTCCCACGATCCAGCCCACGACGAAGACCACGGCCAGGATGAACCAGAGGGGCGACTCGACGCTCACCCAGAACAGCTCGATGCGCACGGTGGTCCGGTTCTGAATGATGAAGACCACCGCGAGGATTGTCAGGCCGAGCGCTATCCACTGCGGCAGAGACACCTTGGACAATGGGGAACGGGTGCCGGAACCCGGCTTGGGGGCGCCTCGGTCTTTGGCCATGGTGAGACTCTAGGAGCATCCGTCGGCGGTCACCCGGGATCCCGTTGCGATTTGTCCCGGAAACCGGGATAAATCGCAACCTGACATGGTTACTTCTTGGGGTCGTCGGCGGCCGCGATCTCGACCTCGGCGGTCGCTTGGATCAGCGCCAGAAGATCCTTGTCCAGTCCGGGCGCGAACTCTTCGCGTCGTTCGGGGGCGATGGTCATGGGGAATCCCTCGGGCATGATCGCGGTGCTCAGTTCGGTTCCGTCATTGCTGGGGGACGCGCCGCGGTACAGCTTCGCCGCGTCGCTCTGGTCGTCGGCACTGAAGGTGTACTGGACACTCTGCAGCCCCTGGTCGACGAGCTTCTTGACCTCGGGGAACCGCTCGGCGTTGGTCTTCGGGATGGGCAGGATCGATCCCCAGTTGACCCCGAGGCTCTCCAGTGCCTTCGCGAAGGCGTTCTCGTGCGCCTGATCCCGGACGATCAGATAGGCGATCGTGGAACGAGCTGTCTTGTTGTCGGTCATCTCGTAGATCCGACATTTCTGCAGTCGCCCGGTGGACTCGAGCATCAGGTTGTAGAGCAGGTCGAGAACGAGGTTCCCGCTGTTGTACACATACGACCCCGACCACGGATTTCCGGCGGCGTCGACCGGCAGCGCACCCTGTGCACCGACGAGGTAATGGTGGATGTTGCTGGTGTCCAAGGCGATCTTGAGGGGAGTGGCCCCCTTGGCGCCCGGCTTGTCGACCGGATCGGTCTTCTTGCCGCTGTACTCCGGCGATCCGTCGAGCAGGCGGGAGATGGTGGTGCCGATGAGTTCGACGTGGCTGATCTCTTCGGTTCCCACCCCCTGAAGCAGATCCCGGTACGGCTTGGACGCCGGATCACCGCGGAAGTTCATGGACTGGAACAGATACTGCATCATCGTGCGCATCTCGCCGAACTGCCCGCCCAGCCCCTCCTGCAAGGCGTTGGCGGCGGCCGGATCGGGCTCGTCGACGGCGATCTCGTTGATCAGTTGCTGAGTGTGTAGGTACACGGGTTCTCCTAGAGCTCGTTTGGAGGCGGACCGGCGGTGCAGGAAGTTCGCCGACAGAGTGATCGGGTGGACCGAAACGGCTGTGGCAGAGGTGTGCTCGGTCCGATAGGAGGCACTGCACCGCCCAGCCGTCGGTCGATAGGGGCACGTCATCAACAGAGGCCGCACTTCTGGAGCAACTGGTAGGTCGAGCAGTACCCGCGTCGGCGCGGCCCAAACACGGTCAGTGGGACCCGGCTGCCAACCGGTCCATGACGTCGACACAGCCGGGGTCCGTCAGGGTCACGGGACCACTATCACTTTGCCGGCGATCCGGCCGTGCGACGCTTCAGCGTGAAGAGAAGGCAGCTCCGACAGCGATATCCGCCGCGTGACCTCGACGGTCAACACCCCCGCGTCGACGAGCGACACCAATTCCCCGAGGCGTTCGCGGTTCGGCAGGACGAAAACGGTCGACGCCTGCACATTCCGCGACACATCGTCCGGGGTCGCCATGAAAGCCGTTGTGCTGACCACCGTCCCGCCGTCGCGCACAGCAGCCACATAGTCGGCGAACTGCTCGGGTTCGATCGGCGCGAGGTTCAGCAGCACGTCGACCCTGTCGTCGAGCCCGTCGAGCAGCTCCGTGACCGTGTGATCGATGATGTGATCGGCGCCTGCAGCCCGCACCGCCTCGATGCTGCGCGGGCTCGCGGTGGCGACGACCTGCACCCCGGCCCGCTTGGCCAGCTGGATCGCGTACTTCCCGACCACGCCACCGGCCCCGACGATCAACACCCGCTGGCCGCGCTCGAGTCTGCCCTCGTCGAACAGCGCCTGCCACGCCGTCAGGCTCACCGACGGCAGTGCTGCGGCGTCGGCGAGTGGGATGCTCGTAGGTGCGTGCACCAGCGACTCGGCCGGTGCGACGACGTATTCGGCTGCGCCGCCGTCGTGCTCCATGGGGAGAAACCCGATGACGGCGTCGCCGATCTCGAGATCGTGAACCCCCTCTCCGAGGGCATCGACCGTGCCGGAGACGTCATACCCGGGCACGTGTGGCAACGCGATCGGGATCGGCAGGAACCCGGCCCGCATGCCGTTGTCCGCGGCGTTGAACGCGGATGCCGCAACGCGAACACGGACCTCGCCGGGCCCCGGCGTCGGTTGCTCGATATCGCGGAGCTCGAGAACCTCCGGACCGCCGACCTCGTCGAACTGCACTGCCTTCATGATCTGCCTCTTGTCTTCTCGGTGTGATCGCTGTGATGCTTCGAATTCGAAGCAACTGATGGCAACGGTAACACTGCTTCGAATTCGAAGCAATAGGTAGGATGGAGGGATGAACGAGCGCGGTGAACACCAGTTGGACCCCGTCGAACTACAGGCGTACTTCGCACTGATCGAGGTCAGCAGTCTGGTGCGACATGAGGTGGAGCAGCAGCTACGGGACGCGGGCGACCTGAGCTATGTACAGTTCCAGCTGCTCGCAACGCTCGGCGACGCACCGGGCGGCAGCCGGCGGATGACCGAACTCGCCGACGGCGTGGTCTACAGCAGAAGTGGTCTGACCTATCAGGTCGGACTGCTGGAGCGTGCGGGATTGGTGGCGCGGGGCGTCTCGGAGGACGACGAGCGAGGGGTGACGGTCACCGTGACCGAGGCCGGTCACCGACGTCTCGCCGCCGTGTTCCCCGGTCATATCGCCGTACTGCGCCAACTGCTCTTCGACTCCCTCGACCGCGACGACGTCGAGGACCTGGCCCGCGTGCTGGGAAAGGCGCGCGGTTATATGCGGACGATCCCGCCGCGCTCTGCGAAGCCGCGGCGGACAGCCGCCAAGACGAAGAAGAAGTGATCCCGTCTCCGGCACGTGGCGTCCCGCCGGGTGGGCGGAACCCTCAGCGGCAGACAGCCCCTTGCGACGCGGAAGTCACGAGCTTGGAGTACTTCGCCAACACGCCGCGCGTGTAGCGCGGCGGCAGGGGAGTGAAATCCTCTGCGCGTGAGGCGAGTTCGGCGTCATCGACCAAAAGGTCGAGAAGGCCGCGACCGACGTCGAGTCGGATCCGGTCGCCATCGCGGACCAGCGCGATCGGGCCGCCGTCGACGGCTTCCGGCGCGACGTGTCCGACGCACAGGCCGGTGGTGCCGCCCGAGAATCGTCCGTCGGTCATCAGCAGCACGTCCTTGCCCAGGCCCGCGCCCTTGATCGCGCCGGTGATCGCGAGCATCTCGCGCATGCCCGGACCGCCCTTGGGGCCTTCGTACCGGATGACGACGACGTCGCCGGCGGTGATCGTGCCGTCCTCCAGTGCATCCATCGCGGCGCGTTCGCGATCGAAAACCCGTGCCGTGCCCTCGAATACGTCCGAGTCGAAGCCGGCCGACTTCACCACCGCACCTTCGGGGGCCAGCGATCCCTTGAGGATCGTGATGCCGCCGGTGGGATGGATGGGGGACTTCGTGGCCCGCAAGACCTGGCCGTCCGGATCCGGCGGTGCGATGTGAGCGAGGTTCTCCGCGACCGTCGAACCGGTCACCGTCAGGCAGTCGCCGTGCAGCAGCCCCGCGTCGAGGAGCGCCTTCATCACCACCGGCACACCGCCGATGCGGTCGACATCGGTCATCACATGCCGACCGAAGGGTTTGACGTCGGCGAGGTGCGGAACGCGGCTGCCCACGCTGATGAAGTCGTCGAGCGACAGTTCGACCTCGGCCTCGCTGGCGATGGCGAGAAGATGCAGCACCGCGTTCGTCGATCCGCCGAACGCCATCACGACGGCGATGGCGTTCTCGAAGGCCTCGCGGGTCATGATGTCGCGCGCGGTGATACCGCGACGCAGCATCTCGACGACGGCGATCCCGCTCTGACGCGCGAATTGGTCGCGGCGCTTGTCGGGGGCCGGGGGAGCGGCGCTGCCGGGGATGGACATCCCGAGCGCCTCGGCGGCGCTGGCCATCGTGTTGGCGGTGTACATGCCGCCGCACGCGCCCTCACCCGGACAGATGGCGCGTTCGATGGTGTCGACGTCCTCGCGGCTCATCAGTCCGCGCGAGCACGCGCCCACGGCCTCGAACGCGTCGATGATCGTGACCTGACGCTCCTTGCCGTCGGACAACGTCGCATAACCGGGCAGTGTCGACCCGGCGTAGAGGAAGACCGACGCGAGATCGAGGCGAGCGGCTGCCATGAGCATGCCGGGCAACGACTTGTCGCATCCGGCGAGCAGGACCGAGCCGTCGAGCCGCTCGGCGCTCATCACGGTTTCCACGCTGTCGGCGATCACCTCGCGGGAGACCAGCGAGAAGTGCATGCCCTCGTGCCCCATCGAGATGCCGTCGGAGACCGAGATGGTGCCGAATTCGAGCGGATATCCGCCACCTTCGTGCACGCCGTCCTTCACAGCCTTGGCCAGCCGGTCGAGCGACAGGTTGCACGGCGTGATCTCGTTCCACGACGACCCCACCCCGATCTGCGGTTTCACCCAGTCGTCGTCTCCCATCCCCACCGCGCGGAGCATGCCGCGGGCAGCGGTCTTCTCCAAGCCGTCCGTGACGTCGCGACTACGGGGCTTGATGTCGATCTCGGCGTCCGGTTCGGTTCGCTTGGTCATGAGGGCAAGAGTAGTGGTGATCGTTCGAACGCGGTCGGAGTCCGCACCGGAACGGACGGATGGTTGCGGAGTCTTTTGCTCCGTTCCGATACTCACTGAGATGGTCACGGCAGGTGCGAGAATCAACTGCGCGGCCGATGGCGGCATCGGCAGCAACGGGCGCACGCGGCGGTCGGGCGTGCACATCGAATTGGCGGCCGGCTCTCGAACCGGGCTTAGCTCACGTATCGATAAGTGAATGTGCATGTCTTGCAACCATTTCCTTCATGCAGGCGAGCGTCGGTGCACGCATGTAGCGTGGTGTCCGGTAACCACGTGCGCTGCACATCGGATAGCGAGGACTCCACATGGCCCTTCATGCATTGCTCGCCAAGGCCGGCGCGACGGTCGCGACGGGATTCGTCGGCGCCGTTGCCTACGACGCCGTCCGCAGCGTCGCCCGGCGCGCTCCGCTGCGTGAAGGCGCGGTCGTCGCCACCACGTGGGGTATCCGCGGAACCCGTAAGGCCGAAGAGGTCGCCGAGTCGATGCGGCTCAACACCGCCGACATCGTCGCCGAGGCGAAGGAACGCCTGGGCGAGGAGTCGACCCCGCCGGGAACAGCGGTCGCGCACGACCACGATCACGATCACTGAGTCGTGAGCACGTCTGCGCCGACGTACTCGCCGGAGTTGCCACCGATCGACATCGTCGTCCGGTCGTCGGCGGCGGGACGGGTCCGCATGACGGTCCCGTGGCTGCGGATTCCCGATCGGGCCGCTGCCGACCGTCGTGCCGTGGCCGTCGAGGAGAGTGTCGCCCGGGTGACGGGCGTACGGGCCGTGCACGCCTATCCGCGGACGGCCTCGGTCGTCGTGTGGTTCCGAGCCGACACCGACCCGGAAGCCATCGATCACGCGATCGCGGCGACCACGCACGCAGACTTCGCCAAGGTGCCCGATCGCGCGCCGCATTCGGCTGACGTCACCAACGCCGACCTGTTGCGGATGGGCATCGGCGCCGGGGCACTGGTCCTGCTCGGTTTTCGTCGCTACGGTTTCCGGCGTCCGCCGCTGCTCGGTCCGGCATCCCGCACCGTCGCCACCGGTGTCACGATCTTCTCTGGTTACCCGTTCCTCCGGGGTGCGCTTCGGTCCCTGCGCGGGGGCCGGGCCGGTACCGATGCGCTGGTCTCGGCGGCCACGATCGCGAGTCTGCTGCTTCGTGAGAACGTGGTCGCGCTCACAGTGCTGTGGCTGCTCAACATCGGCGAATTCCTCCAGGACCTCACCTTGCGCCGCACCCGCCGCGCCATCACCGACCTGCTTCGCGGCACCCAGGACACCGCGTGGGTGCGCCTCGCCGACGGCACCGAGGTGCAGGTGGCGATCGACGCCCTTCACGTCGGCGATGCGGTGATCGTGCACGAGCAGGTCGCCGTCGCGGTCGACGGCGTGGTCGTCGACGGCGAGGCGGTCGTCGACCAATCGGCGCTCACCGGCGAGAACCTTCCGGTGACCAAGCACGTCGGTGATCGCGTACAGGCGGGTTCGGTGGTGCTCACCGGCCGCGTCGTGATCGAGGCCGACGCCGTCGGGGACGACACGTCGATCGGTCGCATCATCAGCCGGGTCGAGGAAGCACAGCGCGACCGCGCTCCCATCCAGACGGTCGGGGAGAACTTCTCCCGACGCTTCGTACCCGCGTCGTTCGCGTTGTCGGCGCTGACCCTGCTGGCGACGCGCGATCTCCGTCGAGCGATGACGATGCTGCTCATCGCGTGCCCGTGTGCCGTGGGACTGTCCACCCCGACCGCCATCAGCGGGGCCATCGGGAACGGTGCCCGCCGCGGCATCCTGATCAAGGGCGGATCGCACCTGGAGATCTCGGGGCGGATCTCGGCGGTCGTCTTCGACAAGACGGGCACGCTGACCGTCGGCCGTCCGGTCGTGACGAACGTGGTGTCCTTCTCCGACGCCTGGCAGCCCGAACAGATCCTCGCGTATGCCGCCAGCTCCGAGATCCATTCGCGTCATCCGCTCGCCGAGGCGGTCATCCGCTCCACGGAGGAGCGTCGGATCGAGATCCCGACGCACGCCGAGTGCGAGGTCATCGTCGGACTCGGCATGCGCACCCGCGCTGACGACGGGCGCGTGCTCCTGCTCGGCAACCCGTCGCTTCTCGACCGGCACGGCGTCGCCATCTCCGATGCCGCCATCGACTGGGTGGATCGACTGCGGCATGCGAGCGAGACCCCGCTCCTGCTCGCCGTCGACGGCACCCTGGTCGGGTTGGTGAGCCTGTCCGACGAGCTGCGTCCCGAGGCGCGCGAGGTCCTCGACGCGCTGCGCGCCGATGGTGTCACCGAGATCGCCATGCTCACCGGCGATCACCCGGTCACCGCCGCGACCATCGCGGCAGAGCTCGGCATCGAGCGGTGGGCCGCCGAGGTCACCCCCGACGACAAACTCGCGGTCGTGCGTGAACTGCAGGCGCTCGGTCACGTGGTCGCCGTGGTGGGGGACGGCGTCAACGACGCCCCCGCACTGGCCGCTGCGGACATCGGCATCGCCATGGGCCTGGCGGGTACGGACGTCGCGGTCGAGACCGCGGATGTCGCACTGGCCGGTGACGATCTGCGCAAGTTGCTCGACATCCGCGACCTGGGCACGCACACGGTCGAGGTGATCCGCCAGAACTACGGGATGTCGATCGCCGTCAACGCGCTGGGGCTGGTGATCGGTGCGGGCGGTGCGCTGTCCCCGGTGCTCGCCGCAGTGTTGCACAACGCGTCGTCGGTTGCGGTGGTGCTCAACAGTTCTCGACTCATCCGCTACCAGGTCGAGGCGACCCCACGCCGCACCGAGGAGTCCCACCGTGCCTGACCTACCGCTGACCAGCCCGACCGTCGAGTGTCCCGCGGGGACGATCATCGCTCGTGTGGACGGAGACGTCCTGCGCGCCACCGGTATCCGCTACGCGCACGCGGCGCGCTTCGAAGCGCCGTCGGCGGAGCCGCCCGCGGACGAGCCGATCGACGCGACGTCGTGGTCGCCGGCCTGTCCCCAGCGCGACGGTGAGGGACTCGTCCACAGCACCTTCGGCGACGCCGCACTCGGCGAGATGGTCGGCGACGAGCATGCGCAATATGTCTCGGTCACCGCGCCCGCCGACCGTCGCCCCGACGAGGTGCTTCCGGTGATGGTCTGGATCCACGGTGGGTCGTACATCATCGGCGCCGCGGACGCGCCGTGCCACGATCCGGCGACGCTGGTGGCCGAGCAGCGGGTCATCGTCGTATCGGTGACCTACCGCCTGGGGTTGTTCGGGTTCCTCGGGGACGGTGTCAGTCGCCCGGCGAATCTCGGCCTGCTCGACATGATCGAGGCCCTGCGCTGGGTTCAGCGGAACATCGCATCGTTCGGCGGCGATCCCGACACCGTCACCGTCTTCGGCGAGTCGGCGGGCGGAGACGCGATCGCACAGCTGATGGCGGCCGACGGCGTGTCGGGTCTGTTCCACCGCGCCATCGTGCAGAGTGCACCGCTCGGCATCACCCGCCGGCGCGAGCGGCTGCATGCGGACATGTTCGCCGCGTCGCACCAGGTGTCGGAGTCGGCGACCGTCGACGAGGTCCTGGCCGTCCAGGAATCGATGATGGGCCTCAAAGCGGTGCTGCAGCACGGCCTTCCCGCGTTCATGTCCTTCGGTCCGCAGTACGGCCACCATCCCTTGCCGCCCGAGGGCGAGGTGGACGCGGTGTGGGAGCAGCGCGCCCGCGACGTCGAGCTCCTGATCGGGTGGAACAGCCGCGAGGCCGCGTTCTTCACCGCCGCGATCGGTGGGGTGTCGTCGCTGCCTGCGATACCCGTGGTCGGCACCCGGCTGTACGAGTGCCTCGTCCAGCAACTCACCCGTGCCATCTACACGTCGGCCGCCGATCGCTTCGCGCGGCGTCACCGACGGGCCGGCGGAAAGGCCGCCCAGTACGTCATCGACTGGGGCGCAGCCGATCACCCACTGCGCTCAGGGCACACGGTGGACATCCCGCTGCTGTTCGGGACCCCGGAGATCTGGACCGGCGCCCCGATCCTGGCCGGCCACGACGCCGAACGGGCCGCGGCGGACGGCAGCCGGCTGCGCCGGATCTGGGCCGACTTCGCCCGCGACGGGTGGACCGCACCGTCGGATGTCCCCGGCCTCATCCGCTTTCCCTGATCCGCGGCGACCCGTCGAGGGCCCCAGGCTTGTCCTGCCCCGTGACGAAACCGTATCCGCACCATCGTCGAGTCGCCGATGAGTTTTCGACGCTGCACCTGTCTACCGTTCTGACCGTCCCACCTCGGGGCGCCGCCCCAACGAAACGGAGATCCGATGTCCCGCATGCTGTTCGTCAACACCACCGCCACCGACATCCCGGCCACGCGGGAGTTCTGGACCGGCCTCGGGTTCGCGTTCAACGACGACTTCTGTGATGACACCACGCTGTGCCTGGTCGTCAACGAGTCGTCATTCGTGATGATCATGACCCCGGACAAGTTCCAGGGCTTCATCACCGGTGGGATCAGCGACACTGCGACCGAACGCGAAGTCCTGATGGCGATCTCGGCTGAGTCGCGGGAGGCCGTCGACACTCTGGTGGACAAGGCGCTGGCGACCGGTGGCAGTCCGTGGCAGGACACGCAGGACCACGGGTGGATGTACGGGCGGAGCTTCCGCGACCTCGACGGTCACGCATGGGAGGTCTCCTACATGGACCTTGCGGCCATGACGGAGTGACACGATCTGCGGTTGAGCCGGCCCTACCCCCCGCTGGTTGCGCCGTGTCGCTTTCTGCTGGTTGAGCCGGCGCCGACGCTGCTCGGCCAGCGGGGGGCAGGCGGCAGGAACGGTGCGCGTCGAGATCAGTTCTCGGGGCGTCGGCCGACCCCGATCAGCGTGTCGCAGTCGACTTCGGTGATGCCCTCGTCGACCAGACGCTGCAGGAAGCCGGCCCGGACGTCGGCGATGGCGTCGGCGTCCATACCTGTCAGCGCACCCCTCAACCCGCTGCCCAGGACCATCGACCACGAGAACTCGTCGGTGCGCGGAATGCGCAACTCCAGAACGGATGCTGAAGCCTCCACGGCACCAATGGATTCCAACCACGCCGTGATCTTCTCCTCGGTGTCGATGCGCGTGATCGGGTGCGGCGGACCATCCGACGGTGCGCGCGGTCCGGGCGGCGGAGGCGTCTTGGTCACCCGCGCAACCTCGTCGAAGTAGGCCCCGGTGAAGTCGTAGAGGGCGTCGTCGTGCCAGACCGCGACCGCGATCCGCCCACCCGGGCGCAGGAGCGTCAGGAGGTCGCGCACGGCCGCGTCCATGTCCGGGAGGAAGAAGACCCCGAAACCGCAGGTGAGAACGTCGTACCCACCGATGTCATCACCTCGACCGGCGAGGGTCGTCACATCCTCGACCCGGAAATCGATGTTGCGCAGTCCCGCTGCAAAGGCGCTGATCCGCCCGCGGTCGACCAGGTCCGCGGCGAAATCGACTGCTGTGACGTGTCCGTCGGGGCCGACCACGCGCGCCGCGGCCAGTGCGCTCGCTCCGGTGCCGGAACAGACGTCGAGTACCCGGTCGCCCAGGGCGGTCCGCCCCCGCGCGACCAACGTCTCGCCGGCCGGGCCCCAGACAAGTGGCGTCACCAGATCGAAGTCGGAACTGGCCGAGTTGAAGGTCTCGGCGATGCTGGGTCGGGCCATGTCGTCAGCGTAGCCGTGTTGAGAACGATTTCCGATAAAGTGGTCGACGTCTCACGCCGCATGTCGTGTCAGTGCGCGGACCGGACCGCCGTCACCGGTACCAGCAGTCGTGATGGCGTATCGCCGCCCCAGTGGACCGTGGTCCGCCCGCGCGAGCCGCGTTCGTACGCTGCGGGTGCGTTCCCGGTCAGCGGATTTCGCGGCCACAACCACCGTCCCGCGACAACGAGTCGCAGTTGCTCGCCTCGGCGGAACAGGGTGGCGGACGGGCCGAGCGGAATGTCGACCGGCACGACCTCACCGGCGGCGAGTGGGCGCCTCTGCTCGTACGTGGCGACAGGCGCGGTGGGTGTCGACAGCCCGGGGTCGAGGTCACGCATGGAGGCTCGCATCCAGCCGGTGGTCACTCGGTCGCGGCCGAACCCGTACGAACCCTCGAACGGGACATACTCTGCGCCGCACCACTTCTCGATACCGACGTACAGGTCGACATCGTCCGCGTCGTCGACGGAGACGAACAGGCGTAGAGTTGCCGATCCGCAGATCTCGGTGTCGGCATCGAACGTGATTCCGAACCGCACTCCGGTCTTCGCCGGATCGAAGAAGATCGAACCGGTCTCGGGCGCATCGGGTGTGAGTCCGGAGTTGCCGAGGTGCAGCGATGTCCACTGCGTCGAGGCCGGTGGCCACTGGGACTCGTCGCGGACCTCGACCACCGAGTCCCGGCTGTGACGGACCTCGAGCCGGACGGTCGGCAACGCAGGCGCCGTGTCATCTGCGCGTAGATGTCGTGCCAGGAAGTCGATCTGGGATCGCTGCGCCTCGTCGGAGTAGAAAGTGGCCCATTTGCCGCTGCGGTGGGTGTACAGGTGTCGTTCGGTGGAGCTGATGTTCTCGAAGGCGCGCATCGATCCGCGGCTGTGGAGATTGTTGTCGGAGAAGCTTCCGCAGATCAGTGCCGGTACCTCGATGGCGGCCAGGTCGGGTACGAGAGAACGCCAGTAGTCGTCGCGGGTGGGATGTTCGGCGGACTCGGCGCCGATGTCGTAGGCCAGGCGGTTGCTCTTCACGCCCCGGCTCCACATCTTGACGAAGCCCGTCTCACGAATTCCACCGGGACGCAACAGATCCCGGTACGCATCGGAGAAACCCTCCCAGGGGACGATGGCGACCAGATGAGGGGGCCGGGTCGCCGCCGCCTTCCACTGGGTGATCGCGAGATACGAGACCCCCATCATCGCCACCCGGCCGGTGCTCCACGGCTGGATGCCGGCCCATTCGATGAGGTCGTGGACGTCCTCGCCCTCCTGGTCGGCGAAGGGGCGGCCGACGCCGTCGGAATGACCGCAGCCACGCAGGTCCGCGTTCACCACCGCATATCCCTGCGCGGTCCAGAACGCGGGATCCGGTGACTCCCAACTGGTCAGCGCAGAGAAGCGCACCGGCGCGGTCTGCCGGAGGGCGCGGTACTGGAACGGCAACGTGTAACCCCTGCCGAACCGCTTCCTCGTCGGGAGATTGTCCTTGCCGTACGGGTGCGCGCAGAGGACGACCGGAAACGGCCCATCGCCGACGGGGCGGTGGACGTTGGCCCGCAGCACTGTTCCGTCTCGTGTGCCGACCTCGACATCCCGCTCGACCACCAGGGACTGAGCATCGGGCTCGACGACCTCGACCGGCGGCCGGGCGATTCCACGCAGCCGCGTGAGTGCGTAGCGCCCGGCGCCCGGGCGGCGCCACGGTCGGTCGGGTGCCGCGGCGTCGGCCGACTGCGGGGCTGCCCCGGCGAACGGTGTACCGGCGCTGTCCCGCGCTGTCTCTGCCATGGGATACCTCGGAGGTGGTCGTTGCGGAAGGTTGTCTCACCATACGGTGAAACTCTGACGACGGGCAAGAGAAATTTCACGCTATGGTGAGACTCATGGCGAAGGCGGAGTCGAGAAACCGGGCGACACCCGGGCCGCGGGACGAGCGCGGGGTGCTCTCGGGCCGGATCCTGGCGGCGGCCCGCAACGCGTTCGCGACGACCGGTTGGTCTGGGACGACGATCCGTGGAGTCGCGCGGGACGCGGACGTCGATCACGCGCTGGTGTACCACTACTTCGGGTCCAAGGAAGGACTGCTCGACGCGTGCACGAACCCGCCCGCGGTGTGGCTCGAGGGGGTCGCCCGGACGTGGGAGGCGCCGCGCGACGAACTCGGGGCGACGCTGGTGCGCTACATGATGGACAGCTGGGCCGACGAGGAGATCGGACCGGTGCTTCGGGCGGTGCTGCAGACGGCCGCGCACGAGGAGTCCACCCGGGCCAAGCTCCGGATGATCGTCGAACGAAGCCTGATGGGTGTGTCGGGCCTGGGCGCCGACGACGAGGAGCGTCGCCTCCGCAGTGGCATGATCGCCACGCAGATCATGGGTTTCGCGATGATGCGGTACATCTGGGCCGTCGAACCGATGGCGTCGATGACGCCCGACGAGGCCGTCGGCGCGATCGCCCCGAATCTCCAGCGCTACATCGAGGGGGACCTGACCGGATGAGGGTCGTTCCCTGCCGGGTGTGAGCCGGCAGGGATTTCCGGTTCCTCCGTGGGTGCGCTACTCGACCAGTTTGCCGACGGTGGACACCTCGCCGATCAGGTCGGCAGATGTGAGCCCCAGGTGGCGGGTCTGTGAGTCACCACGCTGGTGCGTGTCCGACCGCCATGCGAACATGTGTTCTATGCACATCGAGCGGCGGGAGCGGCGCGACGCGTCGATCCTGCACGCCGATCTCGACTCCTTCTATGCGTCGGTCGAGCAGCGGGACAACCCTTCGCTCCGTGGTCGGCCCGTTCTCGTCGGCGGCGGTGTGGTCCTCGCCGCGAGCTATGAGGCCAAGGCCCGGGGTGTGCGGTCGCCGATGCCCGGCCACGAGGCGCGTGCGCTCTGCCCCGATGCGGTCGTGGTCGCCCCACGATTCGAGGCCTACATGGAGGCCAGCCGTGAGGTCTTCGACATCTTCCACGACACGACACCGGTGGTGGAGGGGATCTCGGTCGACGAGGCGTTCCTCGACGTCGGCGGGCTGGGTCGCATCAGCGGTACGCCACGCGACGTTGCGACGACGATCCGAAGCCGCGTCCGGGACGAGGTCGGACTGCCCATCACGGTCGGCGGCGCACGCAGCAAGTTCCTCGCCAAGGTCGCCAGTGCGGTGGGCAAACCCGACGGCCTGTTGATCGTCGAACCGGGAACCGAGCTCGACTTCCTCCATCCGCTTCCGGTCCGCAGGCTCTGGGGAGTCGGTCCGGTGACCGAGGCCAAGCTGCACGACGCCGGAGTCGAGACGGTGGGTCAGCTGGCCGAGTTGGGGGAGCGGTCGTTGCGCGGCATCGTCGGTTCAGGGGCCGGACGGCATCTCTTCGCCCTGTCGCTCGCCCAGGACCCGCGCCGGGTGGAAACCGGCAAGCGTCGCAGCTCGATCGGGTCGCAACGTGCGCTCGGCCGGCGCCCGAAATCCGAGGCCGACCTCGAGGCGACGGTCACCGCGATCGTCGAGCGTCTGGGCAAACGCCTCCGATCGGCCGAACGGGTCTGTCGGACAGTCATTCTGCGATTGCGCTTCGACGATTTCACCCGTGCCACCCGATCCCGGACGCTGCTGGAGCCGACCGACCGCACCCACATCGTCATGGCCTCGGCGCGCGGACTCCTCGCCGACGCCATGCCGATCATCCGCGAGCGCGGCTGCACCCTGGTCGGGCTGTCGCTGACCAACCTCGACGACCACGACAACATCCAGCTGGCCCTGCCCTTCGACACCGATCATGCCGAGGAACTCGACGCGACGATGGATCTCCTGCGCGACCGGTTCGGGCGCGATTCGGTCACCCGCGCGGTGCTGATCGGTCGCAACCACGGTGACGACGCGCCGATGCTGCCCGACTGAGGATTTCGTGGCAACAGAGCGCGCCATGTCCGCATGGTGACCACGCATCGCAGTCACGGATCGGGGGCGCGCGAAAAGCGCACAACGATTCTTATGCGCTCAAGCGTGACTGTGATGGCCGCTACGCCAACACTTCTGTTGTGACCACCGATGTGGTCGTCCTCACATCCGCTTCAGAAACGAGCAAGACAATGTTGGTAGCACTCGGCCTCGGGATGGTCGCCACCTTCATGGTGCTGATCATCACCAAGCGGGCGACGCCCGTCGTGGCGCTGATCCTCGTCCCCGTCGCATTCGGCCTGTTCGCCGGTGCCGGTCTCGACATCAGCGACATGATCACCGACGGCATCAAGGACCTCGCCCCGACGGCGGCGATGCTGTTCTTCGCGATCATCTTCTTCGGCATCATGATCGACGTCGGGCTCTTCGACCCGGTGGTTCGGGCGGTCGTCCGCGCGGTGCACGACGACCCGGCACGTCTGGTGGTCGGCACCGCGGTGCTTGCCGGCGTCGTATCCCTCGACGGTGACGGTTCGACGACCTTCATCATCACGACGGCCGCACTGCTGCCGCTCTATCTGAAGCTCGGTGTCAGCCCCGTCGTCCTCACCGTCGTCGCCGGACTCACCAACGGCACGATGAACATCCTGCCGTGGGGCGGTCCCACCGCCCGCGCCGCGAGCGCGCTGAACATCGACACCAACGATGTGTTCGTCCCGATGATCCCTGCGCTGGCGGCTGCCCTCGTCGTCGTGCTGCTCTTCGCGTACCACCTCGGTGTCCTCGAACGTCGCCGCATCGGCAAGCTGGAGATCAGGGACTCGCTGCTCGCCCCGAAGGAAGAGGTGCTGGTCGCCGCCGGTGGCGGAACCGGGTTGCCGCCCAGAGGTCGTCGGGCACGCGGTTCGGGTTCGGCGGGCACCGGCTCGGCCGGTCACGACGACGCCCCCACCGGTGACCACGACCTCCGCCGCCCCGTCGCGAACCCGGATGACGACGACCGCGACGCATCCTTCTCGGGCGTCCTCGACCCCAACCGGGAAACCCTGCGTCCCAAGCTCTTCTGGGTGAACGCCGGCCTCACCGTCGCCCTGCTGGCCATCCTCGGCGCCGACATCGTGGCCATCCCCGTACTGTTCATGGTCTTCGCCGGCATCGCCCTGGCCATCAACTTCCCGCACATCAAGCAGCAGCAGGAGGCCATCACCCGGCACAGCTCGAGCATCGTGTCGGTCGTCGCCATGGTCCTCGCCGCCGCCGTGCTCACCGGCGTCTTCAACGGCACCGGAATGGTCGATGCCATCGCACACTGGCTCGCCGACGGCATTCCCGACTGGATGGGCCCCCACATGGCCATCGTGATCGGCGTGCTGTCGATCCCGCTCACCTTCCTGATGAGCAACGACGCCTTCTACTACGGAGTGCTGCCCGTGCTGTCCGAGACCGCGACCCGCTACGGCATCGACCCCACGGAGATGGCCCGCGCGTCGATCACCGGTCAGACCGTGCACATGCAGAGCCCCCTCGTCCCGGCGATCCTGTTGCTGGTCGCGCTGGCCGGGGTCACCCTCGCCGACCATCACAAGAAGGTCTTGTGGCGGGCCACGGTCGTCTCCCTCGTGATGCTGGCCGTCGGAGTCCTGGTCGGGGCCGTCCCGTTCTGACCCGGCATCCGGTGACGAGGGTCCACCTCCACCCGCACGCGGCGATCCGTCCCCGACGGGTCGCCGTGTCGGCGCGCCCGCCATGCCCGACGACACAGCACTAGGCTGACGTCATGCGTTTGCGGACGCAGGTGCTGCTCCTGCAGCTGGCGGTGATAGCGGTCAGCCTCGTGGTCGGGTTCGGTCTGCTCATCGCCGGAGCCGACGACCGGGTGCGCGACGAGTATGCCCAGCGCGCGCTGGCGATCGCCCAGTCGGTCGCCGCCGACGCCGAGGTCCGCAGCGAGGTGGCCGCCCATCCCGGCACCCAGGTGGATGCGGCCGACCTGCTCGACGGACCCCTCCAGCGGCAGGCCGCGGCGGTGCGGGCCCGAACCGGGGCCCTGTTCGTCGTCATCGGCAACGATCGCGGCATTCGTCTCGCTCATCCGGAGGCGTCGGAGCTGGCCAAGACGGTCTCCACCGACCCGTCGAAGGTGCTGTCCGGATCGGACGAGGTCAACACCGACCGGGGCACCCTCGGTGAGTCGGTCCGCGCGAAGGTCCCGGTGCTGAGTGCAGACGGCACCGTCGTCGGGTTCATCAGCGTCGGGGTCTCCACCGAACGGCTCGGCTCCGAGACCCGGAGCGACATCATCGCGACCTCGCTCCTCGCACTCACGGCACTCGGCATCGGCGCAGTGGGTTCGGCACTGCTGGCCCGGCGCTGGCGTCGGCTCACCCTTGGATTGGAGTCCGACCAACTGGCCGAACTCGTCCGGGAGCAGGGTGCGGTGCTCCATTCGATGGCCGACGGCGTGCTCGCCGTCGATGCGGACGGCATCGTCCGGGTCGTCAACGACAGAGCACGCGGACTGCTCGACATCGATGCGCCTGTCGGCACCCCGGCCGCCGAACTCGGCCTCACTCCGCGGGTGGCCGCAGTCCTCGCCACGCCG
Source organism: Gordonia sp. McavH-238-E (assembly GCF_022348225.1). NCBI lineage: Bacteria > Bacillati > Actinomycetota > Actinomycetes > Mycobacteriales > Gordoniaceae > Gordonia > Gordonia sp. McavH-238-E. The sequence goes on along the minus strand of NZ_JAKRFE010000012.1, from coordinate 84,874 downwards.
ACCGACGAGCCACTCGCCGCGAGTGTCGGCGAGCGGGTCGTCCTGGTGAGCTCACATCGCGTGCGCGCCGACGGACGCGACCTCGGCATGGTGCTGTCGGTGATCGACCGCACCGACGTCGAGGCGCTCAGCCGCGAGGTGGACTCGATCCGATCGATGAGCACCGCCCTGCGTGCGCAGCGCCACGAGACGGCCAACCGGATGCACGTACTCGCGGGCCTCCTCCGGCACGGGCACGCCGACGAGGCGCTCGCCTACCTGGACGAGGTCACCGGGACCGGGCCGGGAGGGCCCTTGCTCGCCGGGCTCGACAACGTGCGCGAACCACATCTGCACGCCTTCCTCGACGCCAAGGCGGCCCAGGCACGCGAACGCCGGGTCACCCTGCGGTTGGGTGACCAGACCTGGCTGCAGGGTTTCCTCACCGAGCCCGTCGTCGTCACCACCGTGCTCGGCAACCTCGTCGACAACGCCATCGAGGCTGCCGGTTCGGTCGATGCAGTCGGGCCCGGCCCCGCTACGGGCGAGGTCGAGGTCGAGGTGATCGCCGACGGCGACACCATCCTGGTCACCGTCGGGGACTCCGGGCCGGGCATCTCCTTCGACGAGCCGGACGACGTCTTCGCCGAGGGCGCCACGACCAAGTCGGGCGCGCTCGTCCCCGGCGGCCGCGGGATGGGCCTCGCCCTGGCCCGCCAGATCGCGCGTCGGATCGGTGGTGACGTGTGGGTCGCCGATGCGGGCGGGGCGGCTCACGACGGTGACGCGGGACCGCGCGGGGCCGTGTTCGTCGCTCGACTGCCGGGCGTCCTCGCGCCGACGGACGGTTCCGAGGCATTCGAAGGCCTCGACGAGTTCGGCGCCACCGCTGGATCGAACGACACCGACACGCCGGGAGGCCTCTCATGACCGATGACCTCGGCGTCCTGATCGTCGACGACGACTTCCGGGTCGCCGCACTGCATTCGATGATCGTCGACGCGGTGCGGGGGTTCACCGTCCGGGCGCGTGCGGGGAGCATCGGTGCCGCCCGGCAGGCGGTGGCCGAGCACCCCGACATCGATCTCGCGCTCCTCGATGTCTATCTGCCCGACGGTTCGGGCATCGACCTGGTCGCCGAGCTCGACTGCGACTGCTTCATCGTCGGCGCCGAGACCGACGCGTCAGCGGTGCGCACCGCGATGCGTGCCGGTGCGCTCGCCTACCTGATCAAACCCTTCGACGACGCCGACCTCGCGCGCCGCCTCGCCGGTTACGCCCAGTACCGGCGGGTGCTGGCGGGGGCGAACGTCGACCAGCACGCCGTCGACTCCGCGCTGTCGGCACTGCGCTTCGGCACCCGCGCCGCGGACCGTGCGGAGAGTGGCTCGTCGACCGAACAGCGCATCCTGGCGTTGTTCGACGCCGGTACGTCGTTGTTCGCCGACGACGTGTCCCGCGAGATCGGCATCGCGGCACCGACCGCGCGCCGGCACCTGGCGAACCTCGTCGCCGCCGGGCGCCTGACGATGTCGCTGCAGTACGGCACCACGGGCAGGCCGCGGCAGGAGTATCGGCTTCCCGGGGCGTGAGGCGCGGGGATCGTTCGGCACCGGTCACCGGCGTGGGCGCGAGGATTAGAGTGGTGACCCATGACAACGCATGTTCGAACCGGTGCCGAGAATCCGGATCTGATCACGGTGGGCGTCCCTACGCATTGGTACAACCTCGCGGCGGAGCTCGACACCCCGATCCCACCGCACCTGCATCCGGGCACCAAGGAGCCGGTCGGTCCCGACGATCTCGCCGCGCTGTTCCCGAGCGGACTCATCGCGCAGGAGGTCTCCACCGAGGCCTACATCGAGATCCCCGAGCCGGTGCGCGAGATCTACCGCATGTGGCGGCCGTCGCCGTTGATCCGCGCGCGCCGTTTCGAAGAGGCGCTGAACACCAAGGCGCGGATCTACGTGAAGTACGAGGGCGTGAGCCCGGTTGGCAGCCACAAAACCAATTCGGCTGTCGCACAGGCGTATTACAACAGCCTCGACGGCGTGACCAAACTGACCACGGAAACCGGGGCCGGTCAGTGGGGCAGCGCGCTGGCGTTCGCGGGCGCGCAGTTCGGCATCGATGTCGAGGTGTGGCAGGTCCGCGCCTCCTACAGCTCGAAGCCCTACCGGGGGTTCCTGATCCGCACCTACGGTGGCACCATCCACCCGAGTCCCTCGGAGCTGACCGAGTCGGGGCGTGCGATGCTCGCCAAGGATCCGAACACGACCGGGAGCCTCGGCATGGCCGTCAGTGAGGCCGTCGAGGTCGCCGCCGCGAATCCCGACACCCGGTACGCGCTGGGCAGCGTGCTCAACCATGTGGTGCTGCACCAGAGTGTGATCGGGCAGGAAGCCGTCGACCAGCTGAACTCTGTGGAGCCCGACGGCGCCGACGTCGTGTTCGGTTGCGCCGGGGGCGGTTCGAACCTCGCCGGGCTGTCGTTCCCGTTCCTGCGGGAGAAGCTGCACGGGCGCTCGAATCCGCGGGTCGTCGCCGCCGAGCCCGCCGCATGTCCGTCGATCACGCAGGGGGAGTACCGCTACGATCACGGCGATGTGGCCGGGTTGACACCCTTGCTCAAGATGCACACGCTCGGAATGGATTTCGTGCCCGATCCGATCCATGCCGGTGGTCTCCGCTACCACGGCATGGCCCCGGCTCTGAGTCACACGGTGGAGCTCGGACTGGTGCAGGGCGTCGCCATCTCCCAGCACGACGCGTTCACCGCGGGTGTGCAGTTCGCAAGGACCCAGGGCATCGTCCCGGCCCCGGAGTCGACGCACGCGATCGCGGCCTGCGCCGCGCACGTCGCCGACAGCGACAAGGAAGAGGTCGTCGTGATCGGGTTGTCGGGTCATGGACAGCTGGATCTGCCCGCCTACGCCGAGTTCCTCGAGGGCAACTTCTGAGTCGACCCGGCGCAGTGATCCCGGTGATGCGGACGGTCGGCGTCGACCTGTCCGCGTCACCGGCGAAAACTGCTGTCGCATGCGTGGATTGGTCTTCCGGCCGGGCGGTGCTGACCGAGCTCGTCGTGGGCGCGGACGACGCCGCGATCCGGCGCCGCACGGACGGGGCGACCCGGATCGGGATCGACTCGCCCTTCGGCTGGCCCGATGAGTTCGTCGACTTCGTCGTCGCGCATCACGGTAACCGGTTGTCGCCGGGGAGGGGGCTCGACGACATCGCTCGTCGTCGTCCACTTGCTTTGCGTCGCACCGATCTTCGGATCATCGACGACGGCGCGGGTCGCCCGCTCAGTGTGTCGGCCGACCAGATCGCGCATGTCGCGTTCCGATGCGCCGGCCTGCTCGCGGACCTGGGTGTCGACGACCGCGTCGACGGGTGGGCGGTCGAGGCGTATCCCGCCGGGGCACTCAAGCGCTGGGGACTGACCTCACGGGGATACAAACGTGCCGCCAACGCACCGGTTCTCGCCGACCTGGTGCTCGCCCTGCAGGCGGCGGCACCGTGGCTCGAACTCGGCGATCACGCCGAGCGGATGGCCCGCGACGACGACGCGTTCGACGCCGTGATCACCGCGCTGATCGCGCGCGCCGCAGAGCTCGGCCGGACCACGCGACCCGCCGCCGCCGACCGGCCGGTCGCCGCGCGGGAGGGTTGGATCCACGTTCCCACCGCCGAACTGGCAGACCTGATCTGAGTGGTGGCCTCGATCAGGCCAGCGACAACCGCATGAGCACGCGCGGGAACCCGGCGAGGACCGACGAGGTGTCGGCGGCCCGCACGAAGCCGGCCTTCTCGAACAGGCCGCGGGTCTCGACGTACGCCATCGTCAGATCGACTTTGGCGCCCTTGTTGTCGACGGGGTATCCCTCGATGGCCGGCGCCCCGTTCGATCGCGCGTAGTCGACGGCCCCGGCGAGCAGCGCGTGCGAGATTCCCTGTTTGCGATGGCCGGGGCGGACGCGGATGCACCAGACCGACCACACCGGGAGGTCGTCCACGTGTGGGATCTTCCGGTTCCGTGCGAAGGTCGTGTCCGCGCGCGGCGATACGGCCGCCCAACCGACGACCTCGCCCGCGTCGTCGTAGGCGAGCACACCCAGCGGAACACCGGTGTCGCACAACTCTTTGACGAACTCGCCACGCTGCTCGCGGACCAGCTGCTGATTCTGGGCGCTGGGAATGCGGTAGCTCAGGCACCAGCAGACGTTCGACGTCGGCTTCTTCGGACCGACCATCGTGGCGATGTCGTCGAAGTTCTCCGCGGGACGGACCTCGATGGGCATGCGTTCCAGCATCGTCGCCGCGCCGTGGGAGGGCAAGCCGCTACGCGCCTCTTCGTCAGTTGCCCGCCCCAGCGGCTGGGCCGGCCCCGAACACGGTCCGGTACCAGATGGCTGTGAGGATGTCGATGGCGGTGTCGTCGTCGGGGACGGGTCCGGCCTCGTCCCCGCGGACCGCGAGCCAGGTCCAGCAGGTGGACTCGAGGGTCGCGACGAGGGCGGACGCGAGCGGCTCGAGCGGGAGTCCGACCGCGTAGCCCGCGCGTTCGGCGCCGCGCAGTCCGGACAGCACCTGTTTGACGCCGGACACCCGGTTGGCGTGCCATCGGGCGCGGAAGTCGTCGTCGAGCATCGACATCTGGAACAGCCCGATGATCTCGGGCAGGTACTTCTTGTAGGTCGTCCAGTACGCGGTCACGGCCGCGCGGACGCTCGCCTCCGGGTCGGTGTGTCTGGTCGCGAGCGATTGCTCGACCACTTCCTCGGAGAACTGGTCGAGGAGGGCTTCGAGCAACCGATCTTTGCTGTCGTAATAGTTGTAGAACGAACCCGTCGAACGTCCCGCGGCCGCGGAGATGTCGGCGATCTTGGTGTTCAGGTAGCCCTTTTCGGCGAACGTCCGACGCGCCGCGTCGAGAAGCGCGGCCTCGGTCTGGCGTCCCTTGTTGGTCGGCGGCACCGTGAGCTCCTTCCACGCACCGGTTCCTCATCGAACCACGTGGTCCGACGGTCGCGGCACGTGGATCTCGAACGAGTGTGACCCTTGTCATCCCCTGAAACTGAATCTAGCATCAGAAAATCGTAGAGACAGGAGTTCGGCATGGAATCGTTCATCCAGCACCGCAAGGGGCGCACGCCTCGGCAGGTGCACCGAGATGTCGACGACCTGAAAGACGATGAGCTCGGTCGGTATGGATTCACCGGCCGCACGGCGCACCTGTACCGCCGCAACGACCCGACGCAGTTCCGCGCGGTGGGCACCCACACCGGCGTCGACCGGATCGTCACCGACCTCACACCCACCGATCAGTCCGACCCCGCCGGCGAACCGCTCCTGATGTTCCACAACGAGGACTGCCGAATCTCGTTGAGTCGTCGAAACGAATCCGCTCCCTTCTGGTTTCGGCCCGTCGACGGTGACGAACTCGTCTTCGTCCACGAGGGCGCCGGATACTTCGAGACCGAGTTCGGCCGACTGCCCTACCGCCCCGGTGATTACGTGTACATCCCGAAGGGATGCACCTACCGCCAGATACCCAATGGCCCGTCGCTGCTGCTCATCATCGAGGCCGTCGACGAGTTCCGGGTCCCCGAGCCAGGCGTCCTCGGCAGGTTCTTTCCGTTTGATTCGTCGCTCGTCGTCGTTCCCGAAGCCGAGGCTTTCGACGGTGACGGTCGAGACGAGTACGAGGTCCGTTTCCGCCAGCGTGAGGGGCAGACCTCGCTGTTCTACCCCTTCCATCCGCTCGACGTAGAGGGTTGGCGCGGAGACAATTTCCCGTTTGCCTTCAACATCGAGGACTACGACGTCATCACCTCCGAGACCGTGCACCTACCGCCGACGGTCCATCTGTTCATGCAGGCGACCGGGGTGTACGTGATGAACTTCCTGCCGCGCCCGGCCGAGGCGCGCAAGGGCGCCGAACGACTGCCCTGGTACCACCGCAACACCGACTTCGACGAGATCGCATTCTTCCACGGCGGCAGCATGTTCGGTGTCGGCATGCCGCCGGGGCTGATCTCCCACGCACCCCAGGGCATGCACCACGGCATCCCCGAGCGGGCGCGGGAACGGTCCCGTCGCAAGTTCGACGAGTTCGATCGGGTGGAATGGCAGGTGATCTCGATCGACACGCGTCGTCGACTCATCGCCGCACCGACGATGCTCGTCTCCGCCCTGCCTGACGCCGCTCAGTCCGGCGAGGGGTCGCGAGTATGAGCACCGCTACCGACCCGACCCGGCATGAATACGACCGCATCCCCTATCTGGTTGTCTTCGACGACCTCTCGGCATACCAGGACACCTATGGCGGGGTCACCGAGAGCGTGGTTCTCGAGAGCTACCTGCTCCGGCCCAAGGGTGTGCCGTCGAAGAACGTCATCGTCTTCATGCATCCGATCGGGGGCGGGGCCTACCTGCCGATGACCAATGCGCTCGCCCGCGCCGGCCATCACGTCATCTACTGCAACAGCCGGTATCGCGGCGTCGACAGTGCGTTGATCATGGAGAAGGTCGTACAGGACCTCGGTGCCTGTGTACGGGATGCGCGCGAACGGCTGGGCTACGAGAAGGTGATCCTCGCCGGTTGGAGCGGTGGTGGGGCGCTGTCGCTCTACTACCAGCAGCAGGCCCAGCACGCGACGGTGACCGAGACGCCTGCCGGTGAATCGCCCGACCTGACCGCCCTCGACCTGCCCGCCGCGGACGGCATGATGTTGCTCGCCGCGCACGTGTCGCGACACGGAACCCTGACCGAGTGGATGGATCCGTCGATTCTCGACGAGTCGGATCCGCACCACCGCGACCCGGAGCTGGATCTGTACGATCCGTCGAATCCGAATCAACCGCCGTATTCGGCGGAGTTCCTCGACCGGTACCGCGCTGCGCAGATCGCGCGCAACCGCCGGATCACCGCCTGGGTCAAGGAACAACTCGCCGACCTCCGCGATCACGGCGAACCGCTGATGGAGCGCGGGTTCATCGTCCACGGAACGATGGCCGATCCGCGGTGGCTGGATCTCACCGTCGACCCCAACGACCGCGAGCTCGGTTGCTACCTGGGCGATCCGCGGATCGTGAACATGGGTCCCGTCGGCCTCGCCCGGTTCACCACCCTGCGAAGCTGGTTGTCGCAGTGGAGTTTCGATGACGCCTACGGCGACGGCCCGCGCTGCGCGGCCGACCTCGCGATCCCGACACTGGTCATCGGCAACTCCGCCGACAATGCGTGCACGCCGAGCCACACGCATCGGTTGTTCGACGCCGTCGGTCATCCCGACAATACGCTGCACACCATAGTCGGTGCGACGCACTACTACTCGGGGCGCGAACAGATCCCGCACCTGAAGGAGGCGGTCGCGATCATCACGGAGTGGCTGGCAGAACGGTCGTGGGCTCAGTGACGTCGGGGCCTCTGGAAACCGCCCGCCGGGAGGCACTCGGCGACACATCGCAGACTGTCCGTTCCTGACGGGCGGAAGTAAGTCCTCTTCGTACTTCTCGACACCGGTGTGGTGTTCGACGCTGTCCAACTCGAGCGCGAGGCGCTGTCCGACCACCAGGTCGATCCAACCGACCCCGGGTACCCGATGCTGGACAGCGACCCGCAGTCCGGCACTCTACGAGCCGTAGTCGAGCCGCGGTCTCGGTTCCCGACGCGGCGAGGCGATTGGTCTTGCCGATCGCGCGCCGGATGAACATCGGCGCGTCGTCGAATTCGGCACGGAGGCGTTCGGGTGTGATCTTGCCGCTGTTGAGCGCGGAGTCGCAGAGAATGACGAAACCCTCGACGTCGAAACACCGGGCGGCATACTGCAGTGCTGTCGCCACATCGTCGACGGCGCCGACCACTTCCGGATCGGCGGTGGGAGTGCGGTACCACCCATGCCGGATGGACGTGAGCCTGCCGGAACGGTGGGCATCTCGGATCGACGCGGTGGTCTCACCTGCGGCGAGGAGCTGGTGGGTGGCGACCACGCCGCCGAACCGCTCGATGAGCTCGTCGAAGTCCATGCGAGACAGTGTCGATCATGTCGCCGGTCAGCAATGGGGCCGGCGGCGCTGTGGACAACTGCATCGCGATCTGAAAACCACCCCTGGAAAACGGAGACCCCGCAGCGCGTTGCCGGGTCGGGCCCACCGGGCGGTTTTCAGAGACGAGTGGCTCAGTCCAGCAGCTTTTTCTGCACCTTGCCCATCGCATTGCGCGGAAGGGACTCGACGAACCGGATCTCGCGCGGCCGTTTGTGATTCGACAACTCGCCGGCGACGAACTCGATGAGTTCGGTGTCGGCGACCTCGTCGCCGACGACATAGGCGACGATGCGCTGTCCCAGGTAGTCGTCGGGTACGCCGATCACGGCCACCTCGCGGACCGCCGGGTGGGCGAGCAGCACGGTCTCGATCTCACCGGCTCCGATGCGGAACCCGCCGGACTTGATGAGGTCGGTCGCACGTCGGCCGACGATCCGGTGCATCCCGTCCGCGCCGATGACGGCGACGTCCCCGGTCGCGAAAAATCCGTCGGGAAGCCATGATTCGGCGGTGGCATCCGGGCGATTGAGATACCCCGACGCCAACATCGGCCCACGGACGTGGAGATCGCCGACGCTCTCGCCGTCGTGCGGTAGTGGCTCGCCGTTGTCCAGGAGTCGGGTTTCCACATGGGCGAGAGGCACTCCCACCCACCCGGGGCGTCGTTCCCCGTCGACGCGGGTACTGACGGTGATCAGCGTCTCGGTCATGCCGTAGCGCTCGACGATCTGGTGCCCGGTGAGTTCGCGTATGCGGTCGAAGACCGGAACGGGTAGCGGGGCGCTTCCCGACACGAGCACCCGGGCCGACGAGAGCAACTGCGCGGCAGCAGGTTCGGCGGCGACGCGGTTCCAGACCGTCGGCACCCCGAAGAACATGCTCGCGCCTGCACCAGCAGCGGCGGCGTATGCGTCGGCCGTCGGCGTGACGGTGTGGATCAGTCGCCCACCGCGCCGCAGCGGGCCGAGGACCCCCAGGATCAGTCCGTGGACGTGGAACAGCGGAAGGCCATGCGCCAGAGTGTCGTCGGCTGTCCACAGCCAGGCGTCGGCGAGTGCATCGAGCCCCTCGGCGATGCTCTGGCGGGTGATCGGCACGCCCTTGGGGAGGCCGGTCGTTCCGGACGTGTAGAGGATCAGCGCCGTCGAGTCGGCGTGCGGTTCGGGGTGTCGGTGCCACGATTTCGCGTACCGCCGGACCGGGATGACCGGCAGGGTCGGCTCGGCCGGGGCCTGCCCGAGCCAGGCCTGGGCGCCGGAATCGGCGAGGATGTGCTCGAACTCGCGCGGACCCGAGTCGGGCGGAACGGGGACGACCGGGACTCCGGCGATCAGGGCGCCGACCACCGCGAGCACGGTTTCCACGGTCGGCGTGGCCAGGACTGCGACGGTGCGCGCGCCGGCGATCCGTTCGGCCACCGCGGTCGCCGCCCCGACCAGGTCTTCGCGCGACAGCTTGTCGTCGCCGACGCGGATCACGGCAGGGTCGTCCGGCGCGGTGGGGGTCAGGGTGGGCAGCAGCACGTCTTCACTGTGCCACGGCGGGGCGATTCTCCCCGTCACCTGCACTGATCGTCGAGGTCACGCGGCGTGCGCCGACTGCCGAGCCGTCGCCCCACGGCGCCGCACCCGCGTCCGCTGAGGCTCCGGTGGCATGATCTCGTCCACACGCAGTGACCGATCGGGGGTTGGCAACGATGTCCACGCGATTTCACCTGAGCACCATGCGCCCGCGGGACCCGGCCGAACCGGGTCGGGCCGCGAGCACGCTCGAGCTGTTTTTCGATCTGGTCTTCGTGGTGGCGGTGAGTATCGCGGCGGTCCAGCTGCATCACGCACTGACCGAGGACCACATCGTCGACGGTGTGGTGTCGTACGCCTTCGTGTTCTTCGCCATCTGGTGGGCGTGGATGAACTTCACCTGGTTCGCGACGTCGTTCGGCACCGACGACTGGCTCTATCGGGTCCTGACCTTCGTGCAGATGGCGGGCGTGCTGGTGTTGGCCGCGGGGATCGAGCCCGCCTTCGTCGACCACGAGTTCGGGCTGGTGGTCGTCGGTTACGTGATCATGCGCGTCGCGATGGTCGCCCAGTGGCTGCGCGCTTCCGGCTCGGCCGGTGACCGTCGCCGGACGACCCAGATCTACGCTGCCGGGATCGCGCTCGTCCAGGTTCTCTGGCTGCTCTGGCTGCTCGTCCCGTCGGGTGCCGCGGCGACGGTCGGGTTCGTGGTGCTCGTCGGTGCCGAGCTCGCGGTGCCCGTGATCGCCGAACGGCAGGGGAACACACCGTGGCACCCGCACCACATCACCGAGAGGTACGGCCTGTTCACGCTCATCCTGCTCGGCGAGAGTCTGCTGGCCTCGTCGAACGCGATCATCGAGGCGCTGCACAGTGAGCAGGAACTCGCGCCACTCATCTCGATCGCGATCCTCACGTTCATCGCGACCGCCGCGCTGTGGTGGATCTACTTCTGGCCCCCGCACCACCGGGCCATCGGCGGGATGCTCGCCGATTCACTCCGATACGGATACGTGCACTACTTCGTCTTCGCCGCGGCGGGTGCGTTCTCGGCCGGGATCGAAGTCGAGATCGACGTCTTGACGCACCACAGTGAGCTCACCGAGACCCAGGCGTCGTTCACCGTGACGATCCCCATCGCGGTCTTCATCATCGGCATCTGGTGGATCGCCCTGCGCGCCAATGCCGATCGCGTGGTCAACACCGTGGTCCCGGTGGGCGCGCTGCTCGTGCTGCTCGACCCGGTCATCCCGGTTCCGTTCGCGTTGACCGCGGTGTTCCTCATCGCGATCGTCGTCGTGCTGGTCCTGCGGCCGCCGCTGAGCGTGGAAGGCGGCGCGCACGGGTGAACTGACGCCCATCACGACGCTGAAGTGGTGTGGACGGACGACTGCTGGAACTGTCAGACACCGGCCCCGCGCACCATCGCATCACGGACAGCGGAGTGAGTGTGCGGCAACCACATCGCCTGCACGGGGGCTAGCGGCGGATCGTCGAAGGCGACGACACGGACCGCTCCGCCCTGTAGGTCCCCGGGAACGTCGGTGACGAAAGCGCATGCCTCGGGGTATCGCTGGACCGCGGTGAAAGGTGGCGTTCCCTGGATCGGGTTCACGATGAGGGTGGGCTCGAAGCCTTTACGGCGGCAGTAGGAGATGAGGAAGTCGGTGTAGAACGACCGGCGTTCGGGTGCCCAGACCACGATGGGAGTGCCGATGAGGTCGGGCGCACTGACGGAGCTACGGTTGGCGAGGTGATGGTCGGCGACGACCGCGATGCGCAGCTCGTGATAGGCGAACACGGCCGAGGTCAGATTTGCCGGCGAATCGACGCCGCGGCGGAGTGCGACGTCGATCTCGTTGGCGAACAGCAGTTCGTGGAGCTGCCCGGGAAAGACTTGCCGGGCCGTGATCGGCTGGTGCGGCATCGACTCGATTGCGGGGGTGATGAGGTGGTAGACCTCTTCGCCCGAGATGGCGGGAGAGTGCCCGACGACGAAAGGTCTGACCACGCCACGAGCGGACTCGCGAACGTGGGTGAGGAGGGCGCTGTTGCCCGCAAGTAGGGACTTGGCGCCCGAGTAGAGTGCGTTTCCGGCGTCGGTCAGGTGCAACTTGCGCCGGCTGCGATCGAAGACTGCGGCGTCCACCTCGCGCTCGAGCTGACGCATCGACGCGGACAGGGCTTGCTGGGTGAGGTAGAGCTGTTGGGCCGCAGCGGACAATGTGTCGGATTCGACCGCCACCACGAACTGATGGAGTCGTCGCGTATCGATCAATTCGAGGTCTGGTGGTGTCATGAGAATCGATCATACAAGTGTGGTTTGTGATAACACCATGCATTATCGATTGAACTTTGTGCGTTGTGCTCCAACACTGGGGGCATGACCACACAGGAGAAAGCAACAGAATCCACTCGGCTCGATGGCAAGAGCGCTCTCGTAGCGGGCGGCGCGAAGAACCTGGGAAGGCTTGTCGCCCTGGATCTGGCGCGTAGGGGCGCCAACGTGTTCGTCCACTACAACAGCGACGCGACGAAGACAGCTGCAGACGAGACGGTCACAGAGATCCGTGCGCTGGGTGTGGAGGCCGCCGCCTATCAGGGCGACCTCACGACGGCGTCGTCGGTCACAGACTTGTTCGATACCGCGACCAGGGATCTCGGTCGGCTCGACATCGCGATCAACACCGTCGGCAAGGTCTTGCGCAAGCCGATCCTCGAGACCACCGAGGATGAGTACGATGCGATGTTCGCCATCAACTCGAAGGCCGCGTACTTCTTCCTCAAGGAGGCCGGGACGCACCTCGAACGGGGTGGCAAGGTGATCACGATCGTCACGAGCCTGCTCGCCGCCTACACGGACGGGTACTCGACCTACGCGGGTGGCAAGAGCCCGGTGGAGCACTTCAATCGCGCGGCGTCGAAGGAGTTCGCCGACCGTGGCATCTCGGTCAACGCGATCGGACCCGGCCCGATGGACACGCCGTTCTTCTATCCGCAGGAAACGCCCGAGCGCGTCGAGTTCCACAAGTCGCAGGCCATGGGCGATCAGCTGACCAAGATCGAGGACATCGCGCCGATCGTCACGTTCTTGTGCACCGAGGGCTGGTGGATAACCGGACAAACACTCTTTGCCAACGGCGGTTACACCACACGCTGATTCCCACCGACGACGAGAGGAGGCAGTCCATGGTCGACGTACCTGCAGCAGTGCAGCGGTTACTCGACGCCGTCAACAACGGCGACACGGACGCCTTTCTGGCAGCGTTCAGCGTGACCGGTCGTGTCGATGACTGGGGCCGGCTGTTCACCGGTCGTGAGGAGATCAGGCGCTGGAGTGATGCCGAACTCATCGGCAAGCAAGCCACCCTGGCTCCCCTCGCGGCGCTCCGTGACGCCGAAGTGGTCACCATGACCGCCACGGTGGGCGGTCACGGCTTCAACGGCCCTTCGACATTCACATTCACCATCGACGGTGACGAGGTGACCCAGATGACCATCCGCGAATAGCCGTGTACCGGTGAATGGCTGCGCGAGGTCCGGGGTCAGGGGGCGGTGTATTCGGCGGTGCAGTCGTCGTAGGACGTTGCGGTGCTGCCTCGCGTATTCGACACGCTGGCGACCACGGTGACGCGCCCCTTGCCGACGTTCTGGGCGGGGAGCGTGATCGTGGTCGTGCCTGCCTCGACCTGCGCCTCGGTGCGGGAGTCGTAACCGCCGCCGCTGAGCCCGGTGTCGAGATTGCTCCACGTCACTGCGGCGGCCTGGGTGTACGGCGAAGTCGCCACGGACTCGGTGCGGAAGACGAACGTCGTTTTCCCCTCGCCCGCGGACGAGACGCTCACCTGCGCCGATTCGGTTCGCTCGGTGCCGCCCGGTTGGTAGAAGGTGAAGGTACACAGCTCGGATTGCGTGGCCGGAGACAGTGACCCGAGGTCAAGATCGGGCAGGGTCGGCACCGCGCGTGGTGCGGCCTCGGCCAGCGCGGGAAGGCTTCCGATGGCCAGCACAGCGGCTGCTGTGGCGGCGATCCTTGCTCCGGTTTTCGCGAGTTGCATCATCGATCCTCTCCGTTCTTTTCCTTATCCATGCGTGTGTTCACTCAAGCACAGAACTCCCGGCTGATCAGTGTGGCGAACAAGGCGGTTCTTCGCTCGAGTGCGGAATCGAGGCGAGCGGGTAAGGCTGGGCTCAGGTCGCGAGGATTGATTGCGGCCCCTATGACTCAGATCAGCGGGGTCAGGGCCCCGACCACGGTGCCAGCGAGGCGCTCGAGGACGTCAGGAGCGTGACCAACACGATCGCTGCGAGGACCGTTCCCACCGACATCACGACCGTCATCGCACCGATGACGGCCGTGACGACCCGCGTCTCCCGCTTCTGTGGTGCCTCAGTGGTCGAGGTGCGTACCGCCGCGCCGGCCGACAGTGCGAAAAGGGCTGTGTTCACACCGAAGAAGGCGATCGTCACGAGGTTGGCGAGCACGGCGAAGCCGGCCGACACGGGATGGTCGTCGAATCGTGCGAGGACGACCATCCAGGCCGGACTGGCGATCACGACGGCCAGCGCGACCACCAGCACCACGACGACTCTTCTCAGAGCGCGAACCAACTTGTCCGGCACGTCCACCGTCCGCTGTCACGTGGGGGCGATCGTCTACCGGTTCACGGGTCCGTTGTCACATCGAGGGATCGCAGTGCGTGGCCTCCCGCGGTGCGTGCGGCAGGGGGCCGACCACTTCGATCGGGTCATCGGGGTGACCGACCGGATCGAGGAGGCCTCGTCGAGCTTCCGCGCCGAGTGTACGCGTCGCGCACAACGCAATTGACAACGCCGACATTCAGATTCGTTGTGAGCCTCGGTGTTCAGTGCATGGTTGCCGCGATGCTGGTGAGCAACCAGCTCCGTAGGCGCGCCGCGGTCCAGTTCCGCTCGACGGTGAAATAGCGGTAGGTGACGGGGCTGGTGAGATAGCTCAGGATGTCGGCGAACTCGTCGATCCGGGTGTCGGCGATGAGGCCGCGGTGGACGAACCAATGGCACCCGGTGTGCACGTCGTCGAGTCGCCGGAGCTCGGATCGTTCGAGCTGTTCGCCGATGGCGGGGTCGGTGTCGGCCGCCAGCGTCGCCGCGTGCCACAGGTCCGCGATCCGACTGTTCGCCGCGATGATGTGGTCGACGTACCTGCCGATGGCGCGGTCGGTGTCGGAGTCGTTCATGATGGCGACGAACTCCGGGCGCTCGAGCAGCGACACGAACTTCTCGTCACCCGTGAACCCGCGCTCGAGAACAGCCATCATGAGCGACGCCTTCGACCCCGCTTGGTGCACAGTGCCCACAGCGACGCCGGCGTGCTGGGCGATCTGCTGCACTGTGGTTCGCGAGTACCCGTGCTCGACAAACAACGCCTGCGCCGCGTCGAGGATGCGCGTGCGCGTCTGCGCCGCGCTGATCGCGCGCTTACGCGCTGTGTAGGGGCGCTTGGTCACGCCGGCCTCCGCTTGGATCGGACTCCAACAGCATCAATAATAGCGTCGACGACGAACTGGTTGTAGACCCAGATCCTCCGTCGCGGGAACCGAACCGGTCTCGAACTGCAAAGATGAGACCGATCGGTGGAAGATGCGCGGCTTTCCCCTGAATTCGATAGAGTCTGGGTCTATCGAATTGGAGGCGCGATGGCGACCGTTCTGCTGTGTGCCACGCCGCTGGCCGGGCACGTCGGACCGCTCACCAGCGTCGGACGTGTGCTGGCCGAACGGGGCCATGAGGTGATCATGGTGACCGGCTCACGGTTTGCCGACCGGGTTGCCGACGCCGGGCTTGCTCTCGTACCTCTGGGCGGCGCTGCTGATCTCGACGAACGGGATCCCGACAGTTTCACCCCGGACCGGCACCGGTACCGCGGACTGGCGCTGTCGCGCTACCAGGTGGAGCGGACGTTCATCACGCCGCTGCCGGAGCAGGCGGCCGCTGTGGAATCGGTTGTCGGCAGTCGCGCGGTCGACGCGATCCTGTGTGACGGCACCTTCGCCGGCATCATCCCCCTGCTGTCCCGGCCTCCCGGTCGGCGTCCACCCGTCATCGGGATCGGCACCATGCCACTCGCGCAGACGAGCGTCGACGTCGCGCCGTTCAACAGCGGCCTGCCCCCGATGGCCGGTCGGCTGGGACGGGTGCGTAACCGATTGGCCCACACCGCGGTGCGGCGTGTGCTGTTCGCATCCACGCAGAGGTCCGCGCGACGTCTGGTTCGACGCGCCGGGGGCACCCTCGACCACTTCGTCCTCGACATCTCCCGGGCGTTCGACCGGTTCGTTCAGTTGGGGCCGTCCGAATTCGAGTATCCGCGGTCGGATCTCGACCCGAACACGGTCTTCGCGGGTCCGGTGTTCGCGGGGGGCGGTGATGTGGCTGCACCGTCGTGGTGGCCGGAGATGCTCGCCGACGGCCGCCCGGTCGTCCACGTCACCCAGGGCACGCTCGACAACGACGATTTCTCGCAACTGGTCGAACCCGCGGTGGCCGGGCTGGCGGAGCACGATGTCCAGGTCGTCGTCACGACCGGAGGTGCCGACCCGGAACCAGTTCCGCACGAAGCGAATTCGCGGGTCGCGCGGTATCTCGACTACGACGAACTGTTGCCGCGGACGTCGGTCCTGATCACCAACGGAGGCTACGGTGGAGTGCTCCAGGCGTTGCGGGCCGGAGTGCCGGTGATCGTCGCACCGGGCGGAGAGGACAAGCCCGAAGTCGCCGCGAGGGTCGCACACTTCGGGGTCGGGATCGATCTGCGGACCCGACGCCCGACTCCCGAGACCGTCTCCGACGCGGTGCTACGCGTTCTCGCCGACGACGCTGTGACCGACCGGTGCCGGCGGATGGCGCGCGCGATGGCCGAGTACGACACGGCCGCGACCCTGCTCGGCGAGCTCGATCGCGTGATCCGCAGCTGTGACCGAAGCCGCTCGGAGAGTTGAGAGTTCATCCCTCCAGGCATGGCCGAGCGCCGAGCCGACCACCCCCCGACTGCATCGTGACGCCTACCGCAGACAACCCGAAGGAGAACCCGACATGACTGATGCCCGAGCAGTGATCGACGCGCACATCGACGCGTTCAACAATCGCACCCCGGAGAAGGAACCCTGGGCGGCGGACGCCGAATTGGTCTCACCGGGAGGGGTGTTCACCGGTCGCGAGGGCGTCCTCGGTTTCCTCTCGGTTTTTCAGGGTGCATTCTCCGATGGTCGCCTCACTGTCGGCTCATCTGTGATCGACGCCGACAACGCCTCGGTGGAGGGCACTTTCGACGGTGTGCACGACGGAGTGCTGCAGAGTCCGTCGGGTCCGATCGAACCCACCGGGCGAACGGTCTCGTTCCGGTGGAGCGCGACCTACCTTGTGGCGGGATCCCAGTTGCTCTCCGAGCACCTCTACTTCGACCAGCTCGACTTCCTCGGGCAGTTGGGCGTCCTCCCGGGATGAGTGGTGCGTGGCGCCTGGTCGTCCGGCTTCTGTCGACGACGATCGCCGCCGGGATGATCGTCGGGGTCGCGCAGCCGGGGATCGCATCGTCGGCGCCCACGCGGGCGAGCCCGTCGATGGCATGGGTGGTGGGCAGTGCGGCGGTGGGGCACCAGCGCCATGACCTGTGGATCCGCTCGCCCGCGATGGGCCGGGATGTGCCGGTGACCGTGCTGCATCCGGCTCACGCCCGACCCCGCGGCACGCTGTACCTCCTGGACGGCGGCGGTCGCAAGACGGCGGTCAGTGACTGGATCGGCGACGCCCGCGCAGACCGGTACTTCGGCGACAAGGACGTCAACGTGGTCCTGCCCGGCGGTCAAGGCGCCTTCTACACGAACTGGCAGAACGTCGACGCGACCTTCGGCCGTCCGCAGTGGGAGACCTTCCTGACCGTCGAACTCCCGCCGTTGATCGACGGTCGGTTCCACGGCAACGGCAAGAACGCGATCGCCGGGCTCTCGATGGGCGGGCAAGCCGCATTCACCCTCGCGACACGCCGACCCGGGCTCTACACGGGCGTCGGGTCGATCAGCGCATGTCCGTTCACCACCGGTGTGCTGCACGAATCCCAGATCCGTGCCGCGGTGACCCGAGACGGCGGGGACCCCACCAAGATGTGGGGACCGTGGGGGGCGCCGGGATGGGCCGACCACGACCCGGGCCGTCGGCTCCGGGCCCTCACGGGCAAGCGTGTGTTCCTCGCGTCCGGGACCGGCGTGCCCGGCCCTCTCGACCAGGAGACCAGGCTCGACCCGGGTCGCCACCGCGCGGAGAAGATCGCGTCGGGGGCGGTGCTCGAGAGCTCGGTGAACGCGTGCTCGACGGAGTTCGCGCGAGCGATGCGGGCGGACGGTCTGCGGCCCGTCACCCACTTCCGGGCGGTGGGAACCCATGCGTGGCCCTACTGGGCGCAGGACCTGACCGTGATGTACCCCGTGCTCGCGACGGGTCTCTGATCGACCACGAGTGAGTTCCCGCCATTCCGGGTACACCGACCCCCATGGCAGACAACGACCCCGCTCGGAAACCGTTCAATCCGCAGAACCCCGACCCGGCGAGTACACCGGGCCTCGAGCCCGGAGGCGGTGTCGCGCCCGGTGACACCCCGCCCGCCGAATCCGCCGTCGGCGGCGAGGAGCACGAGCCGCCTCAGCGCAGGCGGGCCGGTGGTGTGATCGTCATCGCCATCGCCGCGGTCATCTTCCTGCTGGTCGCGCTCGGCCTGATCGGGCGTGCGGTCGGACTGTTCTAGGCGCGAACCCCGCGTCCCTCACCGCGCCGCGGAGGTCTCGACGCCGCGGCGCCACCACAAGGCCAGCCCCACCTCGACCATTCCGACCACGAACATCACCGGCTGTAGGAAGAAGAACACCTGGAGCAGCGCGAGCTGGAGGACGATCCACGCGATCAGCGATCCGCCGGCGAGCAGGCCGCCGAGGACGCCAAGACGAGCGGGTGCGGAGGGCACGGCGATCGCCGCGACCGCGACGAGGTGCGGGATCGCGATCACGGCGATCAGCGCGATCCCGGGACCGGTCCACGTGGTGAACGGCGTGTTGTGCAGCCACTCCCGCGACATCGCCCACTGGTCGCCGATGAGAGCCAGCCCGCCGGCGACGGCCGCGAATGCGACAACGGCCTCGACGACCGCGAGCGCCCAGGCGGCAACCGTCCGTCGGTTGGCGAGCCGGTGATTGCCGTCGCCGGAGATGTCAGAGGTCGTGGTCACGCTCCACAGTCTCTCGCAGATGGGGCGTCGTGTCGTGAGGCGAAAGACATCATGGATTCATGTCCGGGCGTGGAGAGCTCAGGGTCGCACCCACCCGTCGTTCATCAATTCGACGAGCAGTTGGGCCTTGTTCCCGATCGGCCGCCCGGCTTCCTCGTAACGTCGCGCAACTCGCCGATAGTGTTCGCGCACGGTGCTTTCCGCGATCTCGTGGACGCGCGACGTCTGACGCAGCGTGGCCCCGAGCGTATAGGTCTGCAGGATCTCCAGCTCTCGGTCGGTGAGTCGTACCCGGTTCGCGAGCTCGGGCGGGGACTGCGGCGTCGGGGGTCCCGCGACCTTTGCCAACGCCCGCTGGAGCGCCTCCTCGGCGCTCGCGGCGCGGGGGGAGATCCGGATGTGCTCGAACCCCGCGACCCCGCTGCCGACGAAGATGACCCGGATCGAACGCAACGCCGGCACGCGGCGGACGAACCCGAGCATCGCGGCGGACCGGACCAGGATCGCTGCCGGGTTCCGCAGCGCGGCGAGCTGAGCGGGCTCGACGACGGTCGCCTCGTATCCGGCACTCTCGACGAGCGCGACCAGGGCGGCGTCGAAGATGTCGCCCTCGGCGACGACGGCCGTGACGCGCGGTGCCGGGCCCGAGGTCACGGCGAGTTCGGGGCGAGGCGTCTGCGACCCCCGCCCGATGGGCATGCTGTCGGATGATGGGGCCGATCGGCGGACGTCGTTCAGGGGTACGGACACAGGCCGGCTCTCCTCGTCGACTTCGTTTCGAACCGCGCGAGTCCGATGTGGACGTCGGCGGGGTTCCTTCGGGTGATCGACCTGGCTCGCGATCGGACGCCGAGAATGTGCATTTCCCGAACGTCGACTTCTCCAGCCTACGAAGTTGAGACGATTTGTCACCGGTATCTCGGACCGGATGTGGGCTCATCCGGGTAAATACGTACGCACTCGGTGAAAAACATGCGTAATCGCGCACACCACCACCGGTTCGAGCATGATCATGCTGTGCCGAACCATTTGCGGGTACTGATCGCTTCGCCGCTGGGGCACGTGATCGCCGTGCCGCTGGCCAAGTCGCTCGATCAGGCCACGGTGACCGTTGCCGCGGGTCGGGATGAGTTCGTCCACTGCGTCGCCGGCAACGTGCGATTCGATGTCGTGGTCGCGGATCTGGTCTGGAATCGGCCCGATGTGGAGTGGACCTTCGATGGACTCGACGTCATCGACGTCCTCGACGAGCACGATCGGCACGCCCCGGTCGTCCTGGTGACCCAGGGCCTCGGCATGGAACAGGATCATCTCGACGAGGCGCGACTGCGGGACGAGGTGGTGGGCATCATCGCCAGGTCCGACGGATTCGCCACGCTGGTCGGCGTCGTGCGATCGGTGGCCCTCGGTCAGGGGTTGCCGGACAAGACGCCCGACGGGCCACACCCACCGCTCTACGAGCTGTTCACCGGGCGGCGCGGCCACACCGCAGGTCGACTCGCCGGGGCGATCGCCTCGGGCAGCGCGTCGGACAACTCATCACTCGCCCGGGTGGCGACCGTGTCGCCGAACACCGCCAACAAGGTGACGAGTCACTACCTCGGGCCGATCATCGTCGATCGCGGTGAGCACGAGGCATCGTTGCCGATGACACAGGCCGCCGTCTACCGGTGGTGTGGCCTGCACGCCCGGTACCTGATCAGCTGGTGCCGACGCCACGGGCATTCCGATGTCCTCGGGCCAACGCCCGCGTGATCAGCGTGCGTGGACTCGGGCGTCCCGGCTCTCGTCCAAGCCGCTCCGCTCGCCGAACCACCGCAGGATCTCGACACCGGCGAGGGCCCCGGTCTCGGCCGTGATCGTGAGCCCCGGCGCCGACCACCCGAGCGACTCCAGTTCACCGTGCCGGGGGCGGATGGCGTGATCGGCGGCGAGCAACAGATCGGTGTCGAGCCAGCCGTCGCCGGCCGCGCAGAGGGTCGCCGAGTCGTCGAGCGTCCCGTCCTCGATGAGCCTGCGCCGGACCTCGGCGATCGCCGCCGACTTGGTCACCGGCTGCGGGGTCGAGTAGATCTTCCGGCCCTGCTGGGATGCTGTCCAGCCCCGCGCGTCACACCACGCCTGCCATCGCTCGAGGAACTCCGGTGGCTGGGCAGACGGGTCGACGACGAGGTAGCAGAAGAGATCGTCGGCCGTACGCAACGCCGTGACCCAGGAGTCGTCGATGCGTGTGCGGAGCTCGTCCCGGACCTGCTCGAGGGTGGCGCCCGCACGGGTCACCTCTCGGTCGATGTGCGCACGCCACCGGGGATCGTCGTCGCCGTCGACGAGGATCCGACCACCGTTGCTGACCACGGCGTGGCGGAACGGTCTGCCCGGCAGGGCGATTCGCGCGTACTGCGCCGGGGTGCGGGTGGTCGTCGGTACGACGACGGCCTCGTGCGCCAGCCGGGTCATCAGCTCGACGGCGGTCTGGGTCATGTACGACAGCGGCGCATCACGGTAGATCTCGACGCACACCGTCTCCAGGGTCGCGAACTGCTCCTCGCCCATCGCAGCGCGGGAGTAGATCATGGTCCGGTCGAGATCCGTGGCGACCAGGGCGTTCACGAGTCCTCCTTGATGAGCCCGACACACGAGTATGCGAGATCCGGCGAGACTTCCACGGGCACACCCCGTTCGGCGGCGAGGAGCCGGATGTGACGGTGCTCGGGCAGGTCGTCGGCGCGTACCAGGATCCGCCATGGCACGCGGCGCAACAGGACTCGCGTCGTCTCGCCGACACCGGGCTTGACCAGGTTGATCGATGACAAACCGTACTCGGCCTGGATTCGCTCGACGGACCGCCAGCCGGACCAGTCGGGCCGGCGCGGCTCGGGCGTCATCGATGCGATCGTCGTCTGCACCCGGTCGGCCACCGCGTCGAACTCCGCACTGACGGTGTCGAGGAACACTCCCGAGACATCGAAGTCGGTGAGATGACGATAGAACTTGGCGCCGTGGAACTCGCCGGGGCCGATGTGGTCGGCATTCAGGACGGTGCGCGAGACCAGGCCGGACACAGTCGAATTCAGACAGGCGGACGCGATGAGGAAGTCGTCTCTGGTCCCGTACAGGGTCGTGCAGGAACCGGGATCGGCCAGGACCGCGAGTTCGTCGTGCAATCGCGGCCGGCCGGCCCGCGCGTACTGGTCGACGGCGGCGGTGAGTTCGCGCTGGATGGCGCCCTTGCCGGTCCAACCGTCGACGAAGACGACCGACTCGGCCGGGTGACGTGCCACGATGTGATCGAGTGCCACGGTGTCGATCCCGCGGCCGCGGACGATCGAGATCGTGTAGTGCCGGGGTTCGACGCCGTGGACGGCGAGCATCCATCGTCGGATCAGGATGCCGATCGGGGTCCCCGCTCGGGCGAGCGATACCAGCGTCGGAGCGGAGTGACGCTCGGCCAGGATGAGTTCGGCCACGACGCCGACCGCCTCGGCGAGGCGCTGAGCCGAGGATCGCAGGGTCGCGTGGAACAACTCCTGGTACTCGTGTCCCGGCTGATACTCGATCGGCAGGGATTCGGCGTAATGCGCCTGCCCGGATTGGATACGGCGTTCCCGTTCGTGCAGTTCACCTTCCAGCGCCACATCGGACAAGTCCTTCAGCAGCCAGGTGACCTCGTCGGCCCCGTACGAACCGAACTCCGGTCCGCACAGTGGTGGTGTGGCGGCGGCGATGTCCATCAGCGCACCGCCTCCCGCGCTTGCGTCAGCGAACGCTGGGGGGTCTCGGGCAGAACGGCCAGGACGACCGGATGTCCGGCGGCGGTGAGCACGTCCACGAGTCCGCCGGGTGCACGCAACTCGTCGGTGTCGGCCGGTGTGTCGATCACGAGTACGACCTGGGGGTCGGGGTGTTCGACGGAGGACACGTTGTAGACGAACCGAGGGGTGGCCGGGTCGGATTCTGGTGCGATGAACCGGAATCCGCGGCGGAGCGGGTACCCCGGGACGTCGTGCACCTGGGCCGGTGATCTCGTCGTGGTCTGATACGCGGTGGCGAAACCGCGACGCTCCAGCGCCTCGGCGATGCACAGCGGCGCGTACATGAGCTCCTCATGCCCGATCACGACGACCGGACGCCGCGGATCGAGGTGTGCCGCCACGGTGTCCGCGGAATCGGCCGCGGCTCGGTGGAAGTGCGTCGAGTCGGCGCGGAGGATTCCGTGCCGGCCTCCGTCGGGAACCGTCCGGGGCCAGTCGAGTGAGACCGCGACCTGGTCGCCGCGGCGGGGTGCCACCGGATTGAGATCGTCGGACTCGAGCTCCCACACGTCCTCGAGGAGGGTCGGCGGAAGCGAGACAGATCCGTGGGCGAGTGACACATAGGCGATCTCGGCACCCGATTCCGCTGCAAAGGACTCGCATTCGGACTTCTGGGCTGCGGTTCGCATGTCCACCAGGGACGCCACGACGAACCGTGTGCGGGGCCGGTCGGCGACGATGGCCTCGATGGCGCCGAGTGCGGTCTTCCCGGTCGAGACCTCGTCGTCGACCAGGATCAGCACCTCCTGCGGCGTCGTCGCGTCGAGGAAAGTGGGATCGCTGGGCTGCAGCAGGTGCGTCGTCGCATGCGAGTGCCCTTCCTCGAAGGTGCCCGACACCGTCACGCCGCGTCGTCGGCGCCGCGTCGAATGCAGATAGCGTGACGCGGAGATTCGCTCGGCCACACAGTGTCCGAGACCCGTCGCGGTCTCGGCGAAACCGAACACGACCGCATCGCGCGCCGCATCCGCCCCGATCTCGGCGATGATCGCCGCGCCGAGGTCATCGGCGGCGCGGCGGACGATCGCCGGCGATGTCGGGATGTGTTTGCCCAGGACGGTCGAGACCAGCAGATGCGCACGGCGTCGATTGTGGCGCAACCCGAGTGAGACGAGATCGTGCACGGTGTGTACGCGGGGAGCGTCGTCGGCGGCGACGATCTCGACACCGAAACGCGCGGTCACCCAGTCGACACCGACGGCGCCGGGGTCGCTCATGAGGCCGCCGATCCGGGCGAGGCGAGCGCGGTGAGCAGGTCGACGAAGGAGACTCCCTGCCGGGTCACCCCGAAGGCGGCAGCGCGGTCGACGATACGCAGCGCCCAGTTGCGGTGCGGCTTCAGCTCGTTCATCTTGTTGCGGTACGACGAGGCCCGTACCCCGCCGGACTCCCCGGCCAGGATGTCGAGTGCATCGTGATACTCCTCATGGGTCACCGCCGACAGTGCGTGCACCGCCGCGACGTGCGCCGGATGGATGACCGTCTTGCCGTGCAGCCCGTTGGCGCGGTCCAGGGTGATCTCGCGCAAGAGGCCGTCCATGTCGCGGCTGACCAGTTGCTGCCGGAAGTAGACGGCGTCGTTCTCGCGAAAGGGCGTGTGCCGCAACAGAGGCTGGAACATGCGTTCGTGATCCGCGAAGTACTCCCAGACCGGGCCGGTCACGACGAAGCCGCTCTCGTCGCTGCGGCCGAGATGATTGACGATGCCGGCGATCACGTCGGCAGCCACCCGGACGTCGTAGATGGTCAGGTCCCGATCCCGGCGGATGCCGAAGTAGCCACAGATGTCGGTGGCCCCGATGCGAACCGCCAGCACGTGGTCCCGGTGTTCGCCGAGCAGCGACGCCAGGGCGGTCAGTTCGTCGTCGCGGGTCTCGCGGTGCACGACCGACGCCGACTCGAGGACCGGCATCACCCAGAGGTGCCTGCCGAGGATCTCGCTCGCCCGGGTCACCGCGTCGAGGGCCGCGGCCGCGGTGTCCGAGGCGAACTTCGGGATGACGAACCCGGTGAGCACCGAGGGGGTGCTCAGGGCCTCGGCGATGGGCACGATCCGATCGGCCGAACGCGGCCGGACGAACAGCAGCATCGGCCGGCCCGGGTTCTCGGCGATGCTGCGCAATGCGGCCACGGCATGGTCGATCGCCTCGGCCTCCTCGTCGTCGGCGACCGCGTCCTCGAGGTCGATGACCATCGAGATGACCCCCTCGGCGCGTCGTCGGCGGATGACGTCGGCGAGATCGGGGCGGGTCGCCGGGACATACAGGGTGGCACCGAGGGCGACCGCGAGACGCTGGGCGGGCCAGGTCGGCTCGATCGGCTCGGGCTGCCGGTAGAACAGGTGCTCGGCGACCGACGGCTCCAGGTGGTCGAAGTGCCGGATCGTACCGGGCTCGAGACCGGTGGCGTCGTGTCGTGCAGTGGTGGTCATCCTGCGGCCACCTGTCCTCTCATCCGCGAAACGATCTCGGTGATCCGGTCGTCCACCGCACGCAGCTGGGTCAGATAGCTCCAGTAGTCGGGGTGGATGCGGTCGAGCTCCCCCTCGGCGCGCTCGATCCGGTCGGCCTGAGCATCGAGGACCGAACCCCATTCGTCAACCAGAGTGTGGTTCACGGCGAAGAGCTGGGCGTCACGCAGACGGAAGCGCACCCGCTGCTCGGCGCCCTTGGGGTCGGCCCGGACCTCCCGCAGCAGGCGCAGCCGGTCGAGCACCGCGTCGACGGCCTTCTCGGCCACCGCCAGGTCGTCGCGGGCCGCATCGGCGCGATCGATGGCCTGGTCGGGGGCGTCGGCGACCATCGAGCGTGCGGCCGCCAGCTCGGCGTCGGCATGCACGAGTCGCTCGTCGACGACCGTGCCGTTGCGCTGGAGATCGAGAGAACAGTCGGCACTGAACTCCCGGCGCAGGGCCGACAGCGTGTCGGGGACCTGCGTGCTGCGGGTCGACACCGCGCTGCGGCGGGTTTCCACCGAACGGATGACCTGCTGTGCCCGCTCGGCGAACGCGGGCGCTTCGGCCAGCAGTTGTTCGAGGCGCCGCGCCGCGCCGAGTACGGCCGCCGCGGCGGACTGCCGTTCGCGCAGGCCCGTGCCCTGGTCGAAACCCGCGAGCGCCCGCGCGAGTTCATCGGTGGCTTCCGACACCGACTGCAGCCGCGCCACCGCCGGGGTCGCGCCCTCCAGGGCGGTCATCGCCCGGTTGGCCGCCACCCGGGCTTCGTGGTCCTGGGCGTCGGCGGCGCGCATCGTGGCCCGCGCCCGTTCGAGGGTGCCGGCGTTGGTCTGGGCGAAGTCGCGCATCGACGCGGTGATCGCCCGCAACGCCTGCGTCGAGCGCTCGAGATCCTGCGGGGCGACACGTGTGCCGGTGGGCGGCGACACCAGGCTGAGATAGTCCGACGTCGCCTGGGCGTGCTGCTCACGGAGTTCCGACCACACAGTGCGAAGCCGCGATCGCGGGTCCAGGGTGGCGGTCACACCGACGGCCGGATCGATCTCGGCCAGGACGGATTCGGACTCCAGGAACGCCGCTGTCATTTGTTCCGATGATGCAGGTGGTGCGGAATTCGTGCGTGAATCGTTCCCGAACCATCGACGTACGAAGTTTCCGGGCACCACACGATGCTATCGGCTATTTTCATCTCCGTATGAGGCCGGATTCCCCGGCGCACGGCGGGCTGGGATGCCGGTCGCCTGCGGGTGCCGTGGTGCGGGGATGGCGTCGGGAGACGAACGAGGGACGGTCGATCGGCGACCTCCCCGCGGCGCGAGAGAGGCACGTCGAATGCAGTTGGTACAACGGTCCAAACGCGTGGTGGAAGCCAGGCTGAACAATTCTGCGGTGCGCGCGATCAGCGGGTCGATGGTCGCCTACGAGGGACAGGTCACCTTCAAATCGGCGGGCTTCGGCGGCGGTGACGGTGTGCTCGCGGGCCTCAAGCAGCGTGCCACCGGGGAGGCATTGTCGCTCATGGAGGCGTCGGGCAACGGCATCGTCTACTTCGCCCACAACGCCGCGGAGACGACGGTCATCGAGCTGAACAACGAGACGCTGCAGGTGGAGTCCGAGCAGCTGATGGTGCTCAACGGCAACCTGCAGACCAACGTCACGTTCGCCGGTCTGCGCGGCGCGTCGTCGGGTCAGGGCCTGTTCACCACGACGGTGAGTGGCCACGGACAGATCGCGCTGCTGTCCAACGGCGGCCCGCTCATCCATCTCGAGGTGTCACCGCAGTATCCCCTCGTGGTCGATCCGGACGCGTTCGTCTGCGCCCGTGGGCAGCTGAGTCAGTCCTTCGTCACCGACGTGTCCTGGCGGTCGGCGCTGGGACAGGGTGGCGGGGAAGCGTTCTCGCTGCGCTGGGATGGCAGCGGCGTCGTGTCGATCCAGCCGGCCGAGCGGTGAGGGTGAGGTAGCGAGAATGTTCACCAAGGTCAACAGCAAGGTCGTCTCCGTCGACATCGGTCGGACCGGTCCGGTCATCGCACGACGTGGGGCGATGCTCTTCTACAAGGGTGATGTGCACTTCCAGCCCCACCAGATCGCGGGTGCCGGCGGCATGGGCGGCGGGATGCCGGGACTGGGCGGGATGGGCGGCATGGCCGGTCGGATGCTCGCCGGCGAGCACGAGTCCACGATGATCGCCCAGGGGCACGGTGAGGTGCACTACGGCTTCCTCGGCATCGAGGTCCACGTCGTGGATCTCGGCGCAGTCGGCGGGATGATGCGCGTCGAAGCATCACGCCTGCTCGCCTATGGGGCCAACCTGCAGGCGTCGGTCGTCTCGGTCGCGTCACAGGGCGGCGGCGGTGGTGGCGGTGGCGGCGGTCTGTTCGGGGCGCTGCGGAACGCGGCGGCCGGCGCAGTGACCGGCCAGGGCATGTTCACGACGCAGCTGTCGGGTCCCGGCTCGGCGGTCCTCCTCGGGCACGGCGGGGTCTTCGAGCTAGAGGTGTCGCCGCAGAAGCCGCCGGTGAGCGTTGATCCACAGGCCTTCGTCGGATCGGCGGGGCAGGTCAACACCACTCTGCGATCGTCGATGAGCTGGCGGAATGTCGGCCGAACCGGCGGTGAGGCAATGCAATTGGAGTGCTCCGGACAGGGCATCGTGTACGTGCAGGCATCGGAGGAGAAGCTGTGAGCCAACTCAACACCGTGTGGAGTCCGATGAATCTGCCATCGGACGACAACGTTCCGGACAACAACTACTCGTTCTGCATCGATCTCAACCAGCCCTGGTTCATGTCCAAGGGCGCGATGATCGCCTACTACGGTCAGATGCAGTTCACCGCGCTCACGCAGGGGCTGCAGGGCAACATGCTGCAGATGGTGGCCCAGCAGTTCTCCGCCCCGCTGTACCTCGGTGACTACGTCGTCGCCGAGGGCCACGGCAAGCTGATCATCGGTGATCGCGGTTACGACATCAACGCCTACGACCTCGAAGACGGCAACCTCACCATCCGAGCAGCCAATCTGCTTGCGTTCCAGCCGAACCTGTCGCTGAACCAGTCCATCGTGCCGGGTTTTCTGACGCTCATCGGCACCGGCAAGTTCCTCGCGTCGTCGAACGGTCCGGTCATGTTCGTCGAACCGCCCGTGCGCGTCGACCCGGAAGCCCTTGTCGGGTGGTCGGATTGCCCGTCACCGAGTCACCACTACGACGAGGCGTGGGTCAACGGGTTCATCGCCGCCGCGGGCCGGCGGATGGGGTTGAACTCCGGCGAGGAACGTCAGTTCGATTTCACCGGCGCCGGAACCGTTCTGGTCCAGTCCAGCGAGAAGGTGCGCGACGACTCGTCCATCGTGCGTACCATCCAGGGCCACCTACCCGGAATGTCGGTCCCTGGTCTGCAGCAGATCAACCAGCAGATCAGCCAGCAACTCGGTCAGCAACAGGGCTGAGTCCGGTCCGTCGAAAAAGACTGCGCCGCAGGTCCGTCGAGGACCTGCGGCGCAGTTGTCTCACGCGTTCCCGCCCTCCGCTCCCTGAGGAGCGCCTGGAGCGTGCGGAGGGCGCTCACCGCTCCTTGAGGAGCGAGCTTGCGAGCGTCACGAAAGGTCAGACCTCGACCTTCTCCACTTCGCCCCTCGCCGCGAGGCGGTTGCGGCGGATGATGCTGGAGATCAACGCGGCGATGATCAGCGCGACGCCGATCAGGCCGGTGATGATCTCCGGCACGTGTGTCCCGATCGAGTACAGCAGGATGAACGCCAGCGCGCCGATCGCCCAGTGCGCACCGTGCTCGAGGTACACGTACTCCGACAGCGTGCCCTTGCGCACCAGGTAGACGGTGAGCGAACGGACGAACATCGCGCCGATGAGGCCGAGGCCGAGGGCGATGATGATCGGGTCCGCGGTGATGGCGAACGCGCCGATGACGCCGTCGAAGGAGAACGACGCGTCGAGCACCTCGAGGTAGAGGAACAGGAAGAATCCCGCCTTACCGGTCGCCTTGGCCAGATCCGACGGGCCGGACTTGCCGTTGGACTTCTCGACCGCCGACTTCTCGGCCGCATCGGTTCCCGGCTCGGCCGCCTCGTCGTCCTCTTCGGTCTCGACGTTGAAGTACTCGCCGAGGCCGTTGACCAGGATGTAGGTGATCATGCCGAGCGAGCCGGCGATCATGACCGTCGACTGCTCGTCCGGCGCGGCGATGTAGCTCGCGGTGAGAACGAGCAGGGTGATCGCGATGACGACCTCGAGCATCTCCAGCTTGCCGATCTTCTCGAGCGGACGCTCGATCCAGGTCAGCCAGGTCAGTTCCTTCTGCTCGAAGACGAAGCCCAGGAACAGCATCAGCAGGAACATGCCGCCGAACGCCGCGATCTGCGGGTGGGCGTCGGTGATGATCGTCTCGTAGCTGGGATCGCCGTTGGCGAAGTACGCCGCGTCGTTGGGCGGCGGGTTCAGTGCGAGGTCGAGTGCATCGACGGGATTGAGGCCCGAAGCGAGCCACACGATGACCAGCGGGAACACCAGGCGCATGCCGAAGACGGCGATCAGGATGCCGATGGTGAGGAAGATCTTCTGCCAGAACTCGCTCATCCGACGGAGGATCGTGGCATTGATGACCGCGTTGTCGAAGGAGAGCGAGATCTCGAAGACGCCGAGGATGGCGGTCAGGATCAGCGCTTCGACACCGCCATAGAGGAACGCGATGATCAGCGACACGATCGTCACGACGACCGAGAGGCCGAAAATTCTTACTACCACCGGATTGTGGCCTTTCTAGGGTGTGTGTGGTCCAGCCGACCGCATCGTCGGAGAGGAGTGTGACATGCGGATGCCGCACCCGCCAGTAGGGCGAGTGCGGCATCCACGGGCATGTCAGGCGGACAGCCGGAGTCCGAGAGGACTCAGACGTTCACACCGAAATCGCGGGCGATGCCTGCGAGACCCGAGGCGTAGCCCTGGCCGACCGCGCGGAACTTCCACTCCGACCCATGACGGTACAGCTCACCGAAGACCATCGCGGTCTCGGTGGAGGCGTCCTCGCTGAGGTCGTAGCGGGCGATCTCGGCACCGCCGGCCTGGTTCACGACGCGGATGAACGCGTTGCGCACCTGACCGAAGGACTGCGAGCGTGCGTCGGCGTCGTAGATCGAGACGGGGAAGACGATGGAGTCGATGTTCGGCGGCACGCCGGCGAGGTCGACCTTGATGACCTCGTCGTCGCCTTCGCCCTCACCGGTCAGGTTGTCGCCGGTGTGCTCGATCGAGCCGTCGGGCGAACGCAGGTTGTTGAAGAAGACGAAGTGCTGATCGGAGACGACCTTCTTGTCGGTACCGAGCGCGATGGCGCTGGCGTCCAGGTCGAAGTCGGTTCCGGTGGTGGTCCGGATGTCCCAGCCGAGGCCGACGGAGACCGCAGTCAGGCCCGGAGCCTCCTTGCTGAGGGAAACGTTGCCGCCCTTGCTCAGGCTCACGCCCATGGTTTGCGCCTTTCTGTTGGTACGGGGTCTCGTGATGTCCGATGTGCCCGATCCCGGGCCACTCGGAGCAATCGACAACACTCTATGTGAAGGGTTTGACGCGGTCACTGATTTGGTTGGATGACCTGCGGTTTCCGTCGAGTGGGGTGTCGGGACGGCGACAACAGAAGCGGCGCTCCCTGATCAGATCAGGAAGCGCCGCCGGGTTGCGTTCTACGAGGCTCAGGCCTCGATGATGAACTCTTCGAGCTGGGCGCGCGCGACGTCGTCGGCGAGCTGCTTCGGCGGGGACTTCATCAGGTAGGCCGAGGCCGGGATGACCGGTCCGCCGATGCCGCGGTCCTTGGCGATCTTGGCGGCGCGCACGGCGTCGATGATGATGCCGGCCGAGTTGGGGGAGTCCCAGACCTCGAGCTTGTACTCGAGGTTCAGCGGCACGTCGCCGAAGGCGCGGCCTTCGAGGCGGACGTAGGCCCACTTGCGGTCGTCGAGCCACGCGACATGGTCCGACGGGCCGATGTGGACGTTCTTGTCCTCGACCTTGCCGGCGAGCGAGCCGGTCAGGTTGGAGGTGACGGCCTGGGTCTTCGAGACCTTCTTGGACTCCAGACGCTCACGCTCGAGCATGTTCTTGAAGTCCATGTTGCCGCCGACGTTGAGCTGGTAGGTGCGGTCGAGGGTGACGCCGCGATCCTCGAACAGCTTCGCCATCACGCGGTGGGTGATGGTGGCACCGACCTGGCTCTTGATGTCGTCGCCGACGATCGGGACACCGGCGTCGGCGAACTTCTGGGCCCACTCGGGGTCCGAGGCGATGAACACGGGGAGTGCGTTGACGAAGGCGACGCCGGCGTCGATGCAGCACTGGGCGTAGAACTTGTCGGCCTGCTCCGAACCGACCGGGAGGTAGCTGACGAGGACGTCGACCTCGTTGTCCTTCAGGGCCTGGACGATGTCGACACCCGAACCGTCGGCCTCGGTGATGGTCTCGAGGTAGTACTTGCCGAGACCGTCGAGGGTGTGTCCGCGCTGGACGGTGACACCGGTCGGCGGGACGTCGGCGATCTTGATGGTGTTGTTCTCGCTCGCGAAGATCGCGTCGGACAGGTCGAAGCCGACCTTCTTGGCGTCCACGTCGAACGCGGCGACGAACTCGACGTCGCGGACGTGGTACGGGCCGAACTTCACGTGCATCAGGCCGGGAACGCTGGAGTTCTCGTCGGCGTCCTTGTAGTACTGCACGCCCTGCACCAGGGATGAAGCGCAGTTTCCTACGCCCACAATGGCAACGCGCACCTTATTGGGCTCACCCATGGTCGGGTTCTCCTTCTTCTCGCGGCATCGCAGTCGTTCGCTGCGCAACCGGTGTTTTCCGTTGCTCGGGTTCGTCGAGCTGTGCGTCCCGGCTCTGCATCGAGTCCGGGTCTTGATATTCGTCATCGGCTCGTCCGGTGGAGGCCGTGGGCTTCCCCGAATCGAACTGTGACCGTTCGCTGTCGGCGAGGTCGTCGTCGAACTGTGTGTCGAACGGGTTGGGCGCCCCGTCCTGCTGGGAGCTCTCGGCCGCGATCAGCTCGTTGAGCCAGCGGACTTCGCGTTCGCTGGACTCGAGGCTGAGCTGATGCAGCTGACGGGTGTACCGGTCGACGGTCCGGTTGGACCGTCCGACGATCTCCCGCAACCCCTCCCGACGCTCCTCCACCTGCCGGCGGCGGCCCTCGAGGATGCGCATACGCGCAACCGCGGGGGTGCGGCTGAAGAACGCCAGGTGCACACCGAAACCGTCGTCGGTGTAGTTCTGGGGTCCGGTGTCGGCGACCAGCTCGGCAAACCGTTCCCGGCCTGCGTCGGTGAGCTGGTAGACACGCCGGCCACGCCGCACCTTGACGCCCAGGGGCGTCTCGGGTTCATCGATGAGGCCGTCGGCCTGCATGCGACGCAGCGTCGGGTAGAGCGATCCATACGAGAACGCACGGAAGGCGCCGAGCAGGCCGGTGAGTCGCTTGCGCAACTCGTAGCCGTGCATGGGGGATTCGAGAAGCAATCCGAGAATGGCCAGCTCGAGCACTTCGCCACCCCCTTCACGTCCTGCCGATGATCTGTCACTTCTTCCTCGGACTTGATGTACCGACGCGCTCTGACGCGCCGACACCTCATTCCGATGTATTTGCCAATGTATCGCACCGATATAACTGGTGTCCACGAGCGGTCGGTCAGGAGAAGGACAGATGGCCGGAGGGCATCCGGCGGTGGCGTGACGGACATCTCGGGACGCGCACGGGCCGGTTTCCGGGGCCTCCTCGCCGGACCCGTCGCGCCGACGCCCCGGCAGAGACCACGTACCCTGAAAACCGTGCAACGCCAGATCGTCGACTACGCCCTGCAGCGGCGCGCTCGGCTGTCCTCGGTCCATGCGGGCCGGACCGCCGTTGCCGAGGTCTGCGACGCGAGTCCGTACCTCCTGCGCGCGGCGAAGTTCCATGGTCGGCCCAGCACCACGATGTGCCCGATCTGCCGAAAAGAGCAGGTCACCCTGGTGTCATGGGTGTTCGGCGAACGACTGGGCCAGGTCAGCGGCTCGGCACGGAGCAACGAGGAGATCGCGCGACTCGCGACGACCGCCGAGGAGTTCTCGGTACATGTCGTCGAGGTGTGCCGGACCTGTAGTTGGAACCATCTGGTGCAGTCATACGTTGCCGGGCTGCCGCCCCAGTCCACGCGTCGCTCCCGACGCGTCGCCAAGTAGGGCGCCGGCCTGCGGTTTTTTTGCCCGGGCCGTTGCCTGCTGTCACAGTGGAGCGGCACGAGGCCAGAGAAGGTAACCGAGATCCACGGACGATGACGTCCGCCCGATCCGGTAGGAAGGTGGACGATGAGCGAGGCACGCGGGTCTTCGCCCACGCCCCGGCGCACCGGCATCCGACCCGGTCCGGGCGGTGGCGGTCAGAACAGAAGTGAGACGGCGACCAGACATCGGCGGTTCGCATGGGCGCTGGGGATCGTGGGCGCGATCGTCCCGGCGATCGTGCTGGTGCTCATCGTCGCGTTCGCGTTCACCTACTTCACCGCCGAGATCCCGGAACCAGAGGTGAGCCAGAAGGCCACCATCGTCGACACCTCCGGACGCACGCTGGCCGATGTCACCTCGCCGGACGGCAACCGCACGGTCGTCCCCTTCGACGAGATCCCCGAGACGATGAAACAGGCCATCGTCGCGGCCGAGGACCGCGAATTCTGGACCAACAACGGATTCTCGCCGCGCGGTCTGTCCCGTGCGGCGATCGGGCAGATCACCGGCAACCAGACCGCCGGCGGTGGCTCGACCATCACGCAGCAGTACGTCAAGAACGCGATCGTCGGTGACGAACGCAGTTTCGACCGCAAGTTCAAAGAACTCGCCATCGCGGCGAAGATGAACGATCGGCACGGCTGGTCCAAGGAGAAGGTCCTCGAGGCCTATCTCAACACGATCTACTTCGGCCGGGGCGCCTACGGCGTCGCGGTCGCCGCGCAGAAGTTCTTCAACAAGTCCATCACCGACAAGCGTCGCGCCGAGCGCTATCCGTTGACCTTCGAGGAGGCCGCGCTGCTGTCGGCCGTCATCCGCGCGCCGTCGTACTACGATCCCGACACCAACCGCGAGGTCACCGAGGCGCGCTGGCGTTACGTGCTCGACGGCATGGTCGCCACCGGTGCCATCACCCGTGCGCAGGCCGACAACGCCGTCTTCCCCAAGACGGTCAAGGCTCGCGTCAGCGATTCCGACGAGACCCCCGGCCCGAACGGACTCATCAAGCGGCAGGTACTCGCCGAGCTCAACCGCATCGGCATCACCGACAAGCAGCTGCGCACCGGCGGCCTGAAGATCAGCACCACGATCGATCCGCAGGTCCAGAACGGCGTCGTGCAGGCAGCCTGTCGCAAGAACCGGATCTACAAGTGCCCGAACGGTGAACTGAACGGCGAGCCCGACGATCTGCTCGCATCGGCGGTGTCCATCGATCCGCAGACCGGTGGTGTGCGCGGCTATTACGGCGGCGACAACCCGGGCGGTTGGGACCTCGCCCAGGCCGGCCTCCAGACCGGATCGTCGTTCAAGGTGTTCGCACTCGTCGCGGCGCTCGAACAGGACATCCCG
This sequence comes from Gordonia sp. McavH-238-E, assembly GCF_022348225.1. Taxonomy (NCBI): domain Bacteria; kingdom Bacillati; phylum Actinomycetota; class Actinomycetes; order Mycobacteriales; family Gordoniaceae; genus Gordonia; species Gordonia sp. McavH-238-E. The sequence goes on along the minus strand of NZ_JAKRFE010000012.1, from coordinate 50,178 downwards.
CTGTCGAAGACCTACAGCTCGGCGCCGTTCGAGGCCAGTGGTGGTCTGACGGTCGAGAACTCCGACGGTGAGAGCTGCGGCACCTGCAACCTCGCCACGGCGATGAAGATGTCGCTCAACACCGTGTACTACCGCCTGATGATGGATCTCGACGGTGGCGCCCGGGCGGTCGCCGACGCCGCGCACAAGGCCGGTGTCGCGGAGTCGTTCGGCAACATCGAGAAGACGCTGCAGGAGGCGAACGGTCAGCCCGAGGGCGGCGTGGTGCTCGGTCAGTACCAATCACGGGTGATCGACATGGCCTCGGCGTACGCCACCCTCGCGGCGTCGGGCGTCTATCACGAGCCGTACTTCGTCCAGAAGGTCGTCGACTCGGAGGGGCAGGTCCTCTACGAGCGCAAGACCGAGGGCAAGCGCGTCTTCCCCGCGAAGGTCGCCGACAATGTGAGCGCCGCCCTGCAGCCGATCGCGGCCTACTCCAACGGGAACTCGCTCTACGACTCGTCCCTCGGCTCGCGTCCCTCGGCCGCCAAGACCGGCACCGTCCAGCTCGGCGACACCGGGCAGAACAAGGACGCGTGGATGGTCGGTTACACACCGCAGTTGTCGACCGCGGTGTGGGTCGGTACCAATGACGGCACGGCCCTGACCAACTACAACGGTGCCTCGATCTACGGCAGCGGGCTGCCGTCGTCGATCTGGAAGTCGGCGATGGACGCCGCCCTCGAGGGCAAGGAGATCAAGCAGTTCCCCGAGCCGGAGTCGGTCGGCGGTGTGGCCGGCGTGCCCTATGAGGCCCCTGTCACCACCGAGGCGCCCACGCGGACCCGCGGACCCTCCGTGCCGACCTTCGACATCCCCGACCAGGGCGGGGACGGCAACCTCACCCTCGCTCCGGGCGTGACGATCCCCATCCCGGGCGCCCCGCGGAACGGCGGCGGTGGCGGCGGTGGCAACAGCCCGGGCGGCGGCGGATTGGCCCCCGGCGACGGCGGTGACGGCGGCGGCGACTCCGGCAACGGTGTACCCGGCGGCGGTGACGGAGGCGGAGGAGTCCCTGAACCGCCCATCGGCTGACCCGGATTCGGCGGGCGACTCCGCGGCGAGCGGCCCCGACCCCGTCTGGGACAGCCCTGCACCCCTTGCGAGTGATCAGCGTGTCGACGACGCGCGGATCCTGCCGACACGCACGGACGGCTTGGTGCGCGAGGCGAGTTCGCTCGTCGGTGGACCGGTGGGAGCACACGCCGTCATCGGCCGGAGCCGGCATCTGACACCCCTGCGGGTGCTCTTCGTCCTGGCGCTGTGCGGACTCGCACTCGGATGGTTCGGCAAAGCCGCCTGCCTGCAACAGGCACCGGTTGACGGCGGCACCACCGCGGGCGCGGAGATGCGGCTCGACTGGGACGATCAGCGCCAGTTCACCAACCTCTGCTACTCCGACGTCATCAGCCTGTTCGGCGCCGAGCGGCTCAACCAGGGCGCGCTGCCCTACCGGGACTTCTGGTTCCAGGAGGACTCCGCGGGACAGACCGTCAAGCGGTACATGGAGTACCCGGTCCTCACCGGGATGTTCATGTACGGCGCGGCGCAGCTGACCCAGGGGTGGCTCTGGGCCGAGACCCACTGGGGCGTGCCCGGGGCGCTCGACGTCGTGCTGTTCTTCACGATCGTCGCGTTGGGACTGGCGGCATTCTGGTTGGTGACCATCTGGGCCACCGCGCTCACCGCGCGAACCCGCATGTGGTCGGTGTGGCTGGCCGCGTTGTCCCCGCTCGTCTTCGTGCATGCGTTCACCAACTTCGACGCCATCGCCACCGCGGCGGTGGCGGTCGCGCTGCTGGCCTGGTCGCGGGAGCGCTTCTGGCTGGCGGGTGTCTTCATCGGACTCGGCGCCGCGGCCAAGCTGTATCCGGCGCTGCTGCTGGTGGTGCTGGGCGCGCTGTGCCTGCGAACCGGGAAGGTCCGCGAGTTCGGCGTCGCGGCCGCGACCGCGATCGCCGCCTGGCTCGCGGTGAATCTGCCGATCCTGATCCCGTACCCGTCGGGGTGGTGGGAGTTCTTCCGGTTCAACGGCGACCGGTCCGCGGACCCCGACACGATCTACCGGGTCGTCGCCGACGCCGCCGGTTTCACCTGGAACACCGGCTATCTGAATGCGCTGTCGGTGGGGTTGACCGTGGTCGTGATCGCCGCGGTGGCCGCGATCGGTGTCCTGGCGCCGTACCGGCCTCGTGTCGCGCAGTTGGCGTTCCTCGCCGTGGCCGGCTTCCTGCTGGTGAACAAGGTGTGGAGTCCGCAGTATTCGTTGTGGCTGGTTCCGCTTGCGGTACTTGCCATTCCACACGCTCGCCTGCTGCTGGCCTGGATGGCGGTCGACGCGCTCATCTGGGTGCCGCGGATGAGTCTGTTCCTCGATGCCGAACGTCGTTGGCTCCCGGACCAGTGGTTCACCGCCGCCGTGGTGCTCCGCGGACTGATGGTGCTCGCACTCTGCGCCGTCGTCCTGTGGCAGATCTGGCACCCACGTGACGATCTGGTCCGTCGCGGGAGCGGCGGAAAGTGGTACGACGATCCGGCGGGTGGCGTCCTCGACGGCGCGCCGGACCGGATCGGTCGACGGTCGCCGACGACCAGGGCGGCAGACACAGCGCGAGAACCGGAGCCGGTGCTCGGTCAGCGGTCACGCACGTTCGAGGTCTCCTGACGATTGGGTGACCGCGTCCCTGGGTAATGACCGGTCATGTCGGATACCGCACCACACATCTCGGACGACACCGCGGAGGCGGTCGGCAAGGTTGGGGAGGCGCTGGAGTACATCGAGCGCGCCCGCGGCCACCTCTACTCCTTCCATCAGCTCATCGGGCGTGGCGATCTGCTGCTGGGGGAGGCCGTCGACGAACTGCGCGAGGCGGGCCATGCCGAGTTCGCCGATGAGCTGTCCACCGAGCTGGTGGGTCGCAATGTGCTGGAGGGTCGCTGGACGTTCCAGGTCGTCGAGGAATTCGACGACACCTACTGGGGCCCGTTGCGCGAGTACGTCGACCGGGTGCGAGCCGATCTGACCGACGGCCGGCGGCACGTGCACGAGGCGCGGATGAAAGAAGATCGGCGCACCCGGGGACATTCAGAACACACCAAGAACCCGTAGGTCTCGCTCAGACGGTGATCCGCTGCAGCAGGCGATCTCTGGCCGCGGGCCAATCGTCATCGGTCATGGCGTACAGGGCGGTCGTGCGCCAGCCGTCACCGAATCGGCGGTGCTTGCGCAGCAGACCCTCGAAGCTCGCACCCAGCTTCGAGATCGCGGCGCGCGATCGCGCGTTGCTCTCGTGCGTGTGCCACGTCAGGCGGACGGCGCCACACTCCTCGAATGCGTGGCGCATCAACAGGTATTTGGCGGTGGGATTCACCGCGGTCCCCTGGACGCGTTCGCTGTAGAACGTGTAACCGATGCACGCTGACCGATTGGTCTCGTCGATTTCGTAGTAACTCGTCGACCCGACCACGCTGCCGTCGGCGTTGTCGACGACGGTGAAGGCGACGCGTGAGTCGAGAGCCGACCGGACGTACCGGCGCGCACTGTCCTCGTCGGTCGGCACGCCCGGAACCCACCGGAAGAGGGTGGGGTCGTCGACGACGCGCGCCAACGGTCCGATGTCCTCGATGCCGATCGGCCGCAGGGTGACCCGATCGTGCACCAGTGGGCCGGTCGCCAACCATGTACTCATGCCGAACCTCTCGTGATCGTGTCGCGCGGTGAACGGAACCGCTCCCCGTCGGAGGACGGGTCGACGGCACCGGGAACCCGTGCGGCCATTCGGACAGCCAACGGCTCACGGAGCGGGGTGCCCACGAAGGTCACGATCAGGTAGGCGAGCAGAACCGCGTGCACCCACACCGAACCGGCGACGCCGGTGACGATCCACCATGGCAGCGGATCGCCGGCATCCCGGATCGGGAACAGGCGGAAGATCGTCAGGTCGAGGGCGAGGTCGGCGAGGAGATAGGTCAGGATCACCGGCCAGCGCACCTTCATGAGAACGAAGAACGGCAGAATCCAGAGCGTGTACTGCGGCGAGTGCACCTTGTGGAACAGCATGAAACCCGCCAGCATCGCGCCGCTCACGCCGATCCACGGGAAGATGCCGACGCGCTCGAACCGGCGCCACCCGAGGTACATCGCCACCGCGAACGAGGCAAGGATCAGCAGCGGGGACAGCACGCTGACCACGGAGTTGTAAGTGTCTCCGGTCCCGGTGAGGTACCGCAGCCCCCAGTACCAGATGGAATTGGTGTCGACGTCGGCTCGGCGGCGGCTCTGGAAGGACAGTGCCGCCTTCCATCCGTCGAATCCGAGGACCATGAACGGCAACTGGATCGCGGCCACCGTCACGACGGCGGCGCCGCCAACCCAACCGGCGCCCGTCCAGTCCAGGCCGCTTCCACCGCGCCGTCGTTGCCCGCCTGTGCGTGCACCACCGGCGCCGCGGGTGAGAACGTATGCGGCGAGCGGCAATACGAAGATGCCGGGGTAGAGCTTGAGGCAGAAGCCGACCGCGAGCAGGACTGCCGCGATGACCGCGGACGTGCGAAGCGGCAGCCGTCGTCGATCTGTACCGGGTTGGACGGACGCGCCCCAGGCCATCACGGCGATCGCCCCGACGGCCGTCGCGACAACCGGCAGTTCCCAGTTGTGGAAGGAGTACAGCACCAGCGGGGGTGTCGCGGCCCAGAGCAACGCCCACCATCGGACCATCAGCGCGAGCATCACCGTGATCGCGAAACCGAACGGCGCCAACAGGAGTGCGGACTGGATGAAGAAGTCGGTGTCGGTGTCGGCCCCGCTCGCGCCCAAGAACATGAGCACGCCGGAGAGCACCGGGTACTCGACGACGCCGCCGAACAGGGTGCCGTCGGAGGCGATCCCGCCGTGGATGTAGGGGAAGACGTGGGTGTTGATGTCGCGGCCGAGCCACAGGTAGATCAGGTCCGAGTAGCAGGGGATCACCGCGTCGGGATCACCCGTCGGCCAGTTGTCGCTGCGCCCGTACTCGTCGAAGGGGGCGCCGCCGCACCGGAGCTTGGCCTGGAAGCTCCAGAACATCGTGGCCGCGGTCGCCAGCACCGAGACCAGAACGATGACGGCCGTCTCGCCACGGCCGGACAACCGTGCGGACCACCTTCCCGGGGTTGTCCGCCGCTCCGACATGGGCAACAGCGTAGGTGGTCCGGCGGTAGGTCGCCGCAGCGACCCGTGACCACGGATTTCACTGCGAACGGGCAGGTCATGTATCTTGGACCGGTTGCCGACGCAGGCGACCCTCCTGCCACGGACAGTCCGTGGCCGACCTAGCCCATAGGAGGTGATGTGGTCTTATGCGTCACTACGAATTGATGGTCATCCTCGATCCGAATCTGGACGAGCGCACCGTCGCACCCTCACTCGATACTTTCCTCAATGTTGTCCGCAAGGATGGCGGTTCGGTGGACGGCGTCGACATCTGGGGCAAGCGCCGTCTTGCCTACGAGATCCTCAAGCACAACGAGGGCATCTACGCCGTCATCGATCTCAACGCCGAGCCCGCCACGGTCACCGAGCTCGATCGTCAGCTGAAGCTGAACGAGTCGGTTCTGCGCACCAAGGTCCTGCGGAAGTAATCCACAGGCTTTCTTGATCGTCTGAACACGTCGGTACCGGGTTCTAGGGTTGGACCCGACAGTTCAACACAACCCGGTGCATGTCGATCAGCGAGTGCCCACCACACGACCCAAGGGGAAACACATGGCAGGCGACACGGTCATCACCGTCATCGGCAACCTCACCGCCGACCCGGAACTGCGGTTCACGCCGTCGGGCGCAGCGGTTGCCAACTTCACGGTGGCTTCCACTCCGCGCACCTTCGACCGCCAGACCAATGAGTGGAAGGACGGCGAAGCGCTGTTCCTCCGCTGCAACATCTGGCGCGACGCCGCGGAGAACGTGACCGAGAGCCTGACCAAGGGATCCCGGGTGATCGTGCAGGGACGGCTCAAGCAGCGGTCCTACGAAACCAAAGAGGGCGAACGACGCACGGTCGTGGAACTCGAGGTCGACGAGATCGGCCCCTCCCTGCGGTATGCCACCGCCAAGGTCAACCGCGCCTCGCGCGGTGGCGGTGGTGGCGGCGGATTCGGGTCCGGTGGCGGCGGCGGTAGCCGCGGCGGCGGGAACTCGAACCAGCAGGTTGCCGACGATCCCTGGGGCAGCGCGCCTGCCAGCAACAGCGGGGGATCGTTCGGCGGCGGGGACGACGAACCACCTTTCTGATAGCGCTCGGGGCACGATCACCCGCCCCGAACACCCGGGAACGGCAGCGACCGTCCCCGAAGCATTGACTGGAGCAATACACACATGGCAAAGGCAAAGCCGAGCCGGAAGCCTCGCGTCGAGAAGGTCACCAAGACCAAGGCGTGCAGCTTCTGCAAGGACAAGAAGGCCGTCATCGACTACAAGGACACCGCGCTTCTGCGTCGTTTCCTGTCCGACCGTGGCAAGATCCGGTCGCGTCGCGTGACCGGTAACTGCGTGCAGCATCAGCGCGACGTCGCTGTGGCAGTGAAGAACTCGCGTGAGGTGGCCCTGCTGCCCTTCACCTCGACCAGCCGATAAGCGGAAAGGATCAGTTGACATGAAGCTCATCCTCACCGCCGCCGTGGAGAACCTCGGCGAAGCCGGCGACATCGTCGTGGTCAAGGACGGCTACGGCCGCAACTACCTGCTGCCTCGCGGCCTGGCCATCAAGGCCACCCGCGGAGCCGAGAAGCAGGTCGAGGGCATCCGCCGTTCGCAGGAAGCCCGCGAGGTCCGCGGTCTCGAGCACGCCAACGAGCTGAAGCAGGCCCTCGAGGGCCTCGCCGATGTCTCGCTGGACGTCAAGACCCACGACTCGGGCAAGCTCTTCGGTTCGGTCACCGCGGCAGATGTCGCCGGTGCCATCAAGACCGCAGGCGGCCCGACCGTCGACAAGCGCAGCGTCGAGCTGCCCAAGGGGCACATCAAGGCCACCGGCAGCTACCCGGTCGTCGTCAACCTGCACCCGCAGGTCTCGGCGACCGTCCAGCTCGCCGTCGTCCCCGCGAGCTGACCTCCAGATTCACGCACGAAGGCCGGGTGGAGATCTCCACCCGGCCTTCGTCGTCTGTCCCTACTTCGGTGCCGGCGGATTGGCAGGCAGCTGGTTCCAGTACTGCAATCGGGGCGGGAGGTACCGCGGCGCCGGGTTGGCGCTGTGGTCGACCGCGTTGTTGCCGGGACCGAGGGTGTCCCACGACGGGAAGAAGAACTTGTGCCAGGCCGGCGTGAAGATCAGCGCGCGCTCGCCGGTCCGGCAGGCCACGGTGTCGCGGCGGGGGGCGGTGCACGTGACGCCCTCGATGGTCACCCGCTTGCCGACGCCGAGGAGCGGCGGCCGGAAGCCGCTCTTCGGACCGAAGCGATAGGTCTGGTCCGTGCGCGCCCACCAGGGTCCCTGCTGGTCGTCGGAGATGACCGCACCGATGGCATTCGGCGGGGCGGTCGCCGGACGGCCCGCACAACCCACGTAGCGGTAGCCGGGGCCGACCTGGCACACCCATCGGCCGGTCGTGAAGAAGGAGCGCCCGTTGTCGACGTAGGCCACAGACCGGAACGTCGTCGGGTCGATCGGTTGATACCGCGACAGATCGAATTCGACGGGCATCGAGGGACCCGGTGCGGCGACGGCCGACGGGGCCGTCGCGAGCCCGGCGGCAGCACTCAGGGCGGCCAGCACGGTGACCACGCGACGGACAACGACCGACTTGGACCCCAACCTCGACACGATCGACATTGCATCACACCCGGCAGGCGTGTCGTCGGCGTTCGTCGGTAAGTCGCACGACTGAAGATGCTCGGGAGCTCGTCTGGCCAGGTGTAACGCAGACCACACCGGATGTTCACCCGAATATTCGCCACGGGTGGTTGAACGGGCACCCGCAACACGCCCGCAAGGCGACGCGCCGAGGAAGTCCAAAGGATTTCCAATTCCTTGATTGTGGAAATTAGTCAGCCCTCTGAGCTGCGGAAACAGTGTTGTTCACACCCGAATTCCTCAGGTTGTCCACAAAGGGTGCACAACGCGTCCCCTGGCCACTCACACACGCTCCACAAGTAATCCCCAGATTCGTCAACAGGTCGGTTTGAGTCGGGGTCGCAGACGTCCTAGTGTCACGCCTCAGCGTCTCCGTCCGTCTCGGCGCACACGACAGTCGATGTCGGTGCCACCCGATAGGAAGAGACTGACCGAAACACGACGTCGACACCGGGGACTCGCGACGTGGCCTACCGGGGCCGACACCAGACTCAAGGTCGTACTCATTCGATGTCGGGTGGGATCGAGCGTTGCGAGAGGTTTGACACGCGTGGCTGTTGTGGATGACCGCGGGCGCGGCCCCGCCGCCGGAGGCCGAACACGGGGAGAAGAAGAGATCCCCGCGGAGGACTTCGGCCGGCAGCCCCCGCAGGATCTGGCCGCCGAGCAGTCGGTGCTCGGCGGCATGCTGCTGTCCAAGGATGCGGTCGCCGACGTCGTCGAGAAGATCCGTACCAACGACTTCTACCGTCCCGCTCACCAGGCGGTGTTCGAAGCGGTCCTCACGCTGTACTCGAAGGGTGAGCCCGCCGACGCCGTCACGGTCGCCGCGGAACTCGAGAGAGCGGGCGAACTCAAACGGATCGGCGGTGCGCCCTATCTGCACACGCTGATCTCGACGGTGCCCACTGCCGCCAATGCCGGTTACTACGCGGAGATCGTCGCGGAGAAGGCGTTGCTGCGGCGACTCGTGGAGGCCGGCACACGCATCGTCCAGTACGGCTACGCCGGTGCCGACGGCCAGGACGTCGCCGAGGTGGTCGACCGGGCCCAGGCCGAGGTGTACGAGGTCACCGAGAAGCGCACCGCGGAGGACTACGTCCCCCTCGAGGATCTGCTGCAGCCGACGATGGACGAGATCGACTCCATCGCATCGCGGGGCGGCATCTCGTTGGGCGTCCCGACGGGGTTCGCCGACTTCGACAAGCTCACCAACGGCCTGCACCCCGGCCAGATGATCATCGTCGCGGCCCGTCCGGGTGTCGGCAAGGCGCTCGCGCTCGACACCCCGCTGCCGACGCCCACCGGGTGGACAACGATGGGCAAGGTGGGGGTCGGCGATCATCTCCTCGATGCGCACGGCCGACCCACCCGGGTTGTCGCCGCCACCGAGGTGATGACCGAACGCCCCTGCTACGAAATCGAATTCAGCGACGGCGCGATGATCGTCGCGGACGAGCAGCACCAGTGGGCGGCCGAGATCGACGGCAAACGCCGCGTTGTCACCACAGCCGGTCTTCGTGCACACGTCGGCTGCGCTGTCGTGCGCAACACCGCGCCGCTCGAGTTGCCGCGCAAGCGTTTCGCCTACGGCCCCTACACGGTGGCGGCGCTGGCCGGGATGGCCTTCGACGACCCCGAGATCAGCATGCGGATCGACGCCGAGGGCCCGGTCGACGTCATGACGCTGATGGCCGACCTCGGTGGGCGCATCCCGTACGAGTACCTGCGCGGTTCGATCGCGCAGCGCCGGGCACTGCTCGCAGGACTGCTTGACGCCCGTGCCTCGGTCGACGACGACGGCTGGATCACCGTCCCGGCCGCCACCCGGCACATGACGGCCGTCGTCGCCGATCTCGTGGCCGGACTCGGATTCAACTACAAGCGGTCAGCCACCGGTTGGTTGCGCGTCGACGCCGACGATGACGTGTTCACCGTTCACCACAAGGCGATTCGGCACAAAGAGCTGCGCAGGCGGGCCGGTGTCCGGCGCGTCGTCGCGGTCCGCCCCGTCGACCCGGTCCCCGTGCGCTGCGTCCAGGTCGACAACGCCGAACACCTGTACCTCGCGGGCGAGGCGATGGTCCCGACCCACAATTCGACGCTCGCGATGGACTTCCTGCGCTCCGCGGCGATCGGCCACGGCCTGACCGCCGCCATGTTCTCGCTGGAGATGAGCAAGACCGAGATCGTCATGCGTCTGTTGTCGGCGGAAGCGAAGATCAAGCTGGCCGACATGCGCGCCGGCACGATGAGCGACGACGACTGGACCCGCCTCGCCCGCCGGATGGGCGAGATCTCGGAGGCGCCGTTCTTCATCGATGACTCGCCCAACCTCACGATGATGGAGATCCGCGCCAAGGCGCGGCGTCTCAAACAGCGCCACGACCTGAAAGTCGTTGCGGTGGACTACATGCAGCTGATGACCTCGGGTAAAAAGGTCGAGTCCCGCCAGCAGGAGGTGTCGGAGTTCTCCCGTCAGCTGAAGCTGCTGGCCAAGGAACTCGAGGTCCCGGTGATCGCGATCAGTCAGCTGAACCGTGGTCCGGAGCAACGTACCGACAAGAAACCCCAGGTGTCGGACCTCCGAGAGTCCGGTTCGCTGGAGCAGGACGCCGACATGGTCATCCTGCTGCACCGTCCCGACTCCATCGAGCGCGACGACCCGCGCGCCGGCGAGGCCGACATCATCGTCGGCAAGCACCGTAACGGCCCGACCGCCACGATCACCGTCGCACACCAGCTGCACCTGTCCCGGTTCGTGGACATGGCGCGGGGGTAGTTCGCCGCTTCCCCTGAGTGTGGGGTGAGAACTCGCTGATAATCGCGCCGCCCGGTGCTTCTCGATGAGGGACGCCGGCGGCCGGCCGGGTACCGTGCGTCCGGGACGTGTCCACGAGAGTCGTGGTGGAGTTCGGATCGGTCGGCGTTGTGAGTGTGAAAACTGTTGTGAGCAAGCGTGTCCCGGCGACCATGGTGCCGGTGGGTGCGCTTGCGGTGTTGCTGGCGGCGCTGCTGGTCGGCGGGGTGGTCTACCTGGCGCTGCCCACGGACACGACAGACGCCCAGGACACCAGACCGCCCGCCGAGCAGATCGATGCGGCCGGTGACTCCGTGTCGTCGGCCAAGATGATGTTCCAACTGATGTCCGCGGGCCTGAACAGCGCGACCGGCGGCATCGCGACGGCGACCGGGAGTGCGCGCGACATCTTCGACGCCGTCGACACCGCCGCCTCCGCCTCGGACCAGCTGGTGCGAGGTCTGGGCAACGCTCCGGATGTGTCGTCGGCGACCCGCCAGGTCAACGACGGTGCGTTGGCGGTGTCAGCGGTCCTCGGGCAGGTGTCCTCGCTCTCGAACTCCGTCACCGAGCTCGATTCACTGGTGACACCGCTCATCGGTTACCTCGAGAACTCCCGGACCCCCGGGTCGGCGGACGCCCTCGAACGGCTCCGAGCGCTTCAGGGTTCGAGTCGGGAGATCAGTGAGCACCTCGGCTCCCTCGATTCGCTGCAAGGCGAGCTGGCGACGATGCGGAAGTCACTCGAGTCCTCCGCCGCCGGCATCGACTCCGCGATCACGCAAGCACAGACGGCCGCCGGCCAGTTGTCCACCGGACTCAACCGCCTCGCATCGGCGCGGGAAGACACCCTGAGTGCCACCGACAAGGTGAACGCCGGGGTCAAGCAACTCCAGGGCGTGCTCAACTCGATCAACGACGACCTCGACAACGCGTCGACCAATCTGACCCCGGCCACCCCCGGCGACACCGCGCCTCCCGCGTCGAACCAGTCCGCCGGCAGTGTCGCCGAACGTGTGAGCTGGGCGGTCGTCGCGGGTTCGGGGGTGGGCGCAATCCTGTTGGCGCTGCTCCTGATTCGAATGGCCCGGACGCGACGCGAGGGACCGAGCGATGGTGCACTCGGCAACGAAGCCGATGACGCCGAACTGGTCGGGGCGTCGGCGGGCGCGGACCGCTGACAAGGCACTGCAGAGTGCGGGATCTGTCGCGGAATCCGGCATCGAGGCCGCACTCTGCGGGGCGCTCGCAACGAAAGCGCAGCGTGTCGGACAATAGTTAGGTGATCGAAAGAGTTCCTGAGGTCCGGCCCGTCGGTGAGACGCTGAGATGACCTCGTCATCCAGTTCGCGGCAGGCGATGATCATCTGGATCGTCGGCGTCACGGTCTACTTCGTCGCCGTGCTGCAGCGATCATCATTGGCCGTTGCCGGCCTGCTGGCGGCTGAGCGTTTCGAGATCAGCGCCTCCCAGCTGTCGACTTTCGTCGTGCTGCAGCTGCTGGTGTACGCGTTGATGCAGGTACCGGTCGGCCTCCTCGTCGACAGGTTCGGTCCGCGACGGGTTCTTCTCACCGGCACGTTGATCCTCTCGCTGGCCCAGCTCAGGTTCGCCTTTGCGGACAGCTACACGTGGGCCCTCTCGTCTCGGTTCTTCGTCGGGGTCGGCGATGCCATGACCTTCGTGTGTGTTCTGCGGCTGGTCTCGAGTTGGTTCCCGGCGCGACGTGTTCCGTTGTTGACCCAGCTCACCGGGGTGCTCGGCCAGCTCGGCGCGGTCGCGGCCGCCATACCGATGACCTGGGCGCTGTCCTCGTGGGGATGGAGTCGCGCATACATGGCAACCGCCGGGCTCGGGGTCGTCCTGCTCGTGGCGTCCGCGCTCGTCGTGCGGGATTCCGCGACGGTCCGCTCGGTGTCGGGACCCATGCTCGGGTTGGCCGGAATCCGGCGCAGTCTCAGCGAATCGTGGGAGCACCCGGGGACCCGGCTGGGTTTCTGGATGCACTTCTCGACGCATTTCAGCGCCACTGTGCTGGGTTTGCTGTGGGGGTACCCGTTCTTCGTGGAGGGCCAGGGGGTGAGTTCCGCTGCGGCGGGTTCGCTCCTGACGATCATGGTCTTCGCCATCATGGCTTTCGGGCCGATCTTCGCGTGGCTCATCACCCGGTGGCCCTGGCATCGATCGACGGTGGTGTTGGCGGTGCTCGCCGGCATCGCGGCCACCTGGACGGTGGTACTGGCGTGGCCCGGGGGTGCGCCGTTCTGGCTTCTCGTGCTCCTCGTGGTGGTCTGTGGGATGGGCGGCCCCGCGTCGATGATCGGTTTCGATGTCGGCCGCACGTCCAATCCGGCGTCGCGGGCGGGCACGGCGACCGGGATCATTAATCAGGCGGGTTTCATCGCGAGTCTGATCCTCGCGGGGCTCATCGGTGTGATTCTCGACTGGCGAACCCCCGACGGTGTCCAGGGGTATCCGCCCGAGGCGTTCACCTGGGCGATGTCGGCGCAGTTCGTGCTCTGGGGACTCGGGGCCGTTCAGATCTATCGCTATCGACGCAAAGGGCGCGCACGCCTGTTGCGTGAGGAACCGGACCCGGGGCTGCGTTAGTCCTCGACGCCCCAGCGGCTCACCAGCTCGTCCAACCACCCGGGGACCGCGTCGGCCTCCGCAGGCGGTGACTCCACGAGCACGAGTTCGTCGACGCCGAGAGCAGCGAGTCGGTCGCGATCCGCGGGATGGGGATCACGAAGAGCGACCGCGACATCGAGCCCGGTGCGGTCACGACCCTTCTCGGAACACAGCCGCTCGATCGTGTTGATCCGATCGGCCACTGCGTCGACGTCGTCGAGGTTGAACCCGTACCAGCCATCACCCCAGCCGACGACGCGGCGCAGAGCGCGATCGCTGTTGCCGCCCACGACGAACGGAATGTGGCCGGCCGCCGGTCTCGGATTCACCCGGATGTTCTCGAAGGCGACGAATTCCGAGCGGTAGGAGGCGACCTCGTCGCGCCAGAGCACACGCATCGCGTCCGCGTAGGAGTCGGCCCGGGCTCCGCGCTGCTCGAATGGGACTCCCAACGCGTCGAATTCTTCACGGGACCAACCGACTCCGACACCGAGGGTCAGTCGTCCGCCGCTCAGACGGTCGAGTGAGGCGGCCTGTTTGGCCACGATGACGGGGTTGTGTTCGGGAAGGAGCAGCACCCCGGTGGCGAGGCGGATCGTGTCGGTGACCGCGGCGGCGAACGAGAGCGCGATCGTCGGGTCGAGCCAGTCCGCCTCGGCGGGGACCGCGATTCTCTTGTCCGGGGTGTACGGGTACGGCGAGGCCGGGTCATCGACCATCACCACGTGCTCCCCGCACCACAATGTGCGGAAGCCGCGCGTCTCGGCATGGTGGGCAACGGCGTCGATGATGTCGCGGCGCGCTCCGGTGCCGATGCCCAGAGCGTGGAGTCCGAGTCGCATGCTGCTCCGAATCTGTGGGGTGGAACGGTGATATGCCTGGTCGGCATCGTATGGCACCACGGTGCGGCGCATCCGCACTTCAGATCCGTCGCACGCTGAGCCGCGCGCAGAGGGGGACTCGTCGCGCACGATGGCACCGAAACCTACGTCATTGCGCAGACGATTGCTGACGGAGGGAGCAGCATGCTTGTCTCACCGATCCCCGGATGACAGGACTACAGATGACGACCCCGCCAACACTCGCCAAGGCCGCCGCCATCGCTCTCCTCACCGCGGGTGGAGCCACCCTCGGGGTCGGCGTCGCCGGTGCCGAACCGGTGAACGTGCCCAAGCCCCACACGCCCCCGTGGAGCAAGTCCGCCGATGGGTTGACCTATTGCTTCGAGGGTTACTGCGACAGTTGGGACAAGCGCTCGAACTACGTCTGCACCACGGCCGCGCCGACCGCCCTGCTGTGCGACGGGATCATGGTCGGAGTCCGGGTGCTGCCCCCGCTCGACATCGGACCCCTCGTCCCGCACAACATCATTCGCTGACACGTGAGACGACGGAGCACACCATGCGACACTCCGGCGACAGCATCACCGCAAAGGAGCCACCTGTATGACCGACGCCGAGGGCTTCGCGACCTACCTGGACGACATCGTGCACCGGCTCCGCCGCGACTCGGACGATGTGGTCCTGGTCGACGACCGCAGGCGCTTCACCGGGCGCGAGCTCCTCGAGCTCATTCAGGGTCTCGTGGGTGCTCTGTGCACTCACGGTGTCCGACAGGGACATCGCGTCGCACTCGTCGCGCCGGTGACCGGTGAGGCGATCGCGGCTCGGTACGCCGCGTCGGTTCTCGGCGCGGCCACCGTGTACTGCCCCGATGCGGGGTCACCCGCGAGATTGAGGGTGTTCCTGTCGCGCATCGGCGCGGACGCGGTGATCGTCTTCCCGGACACCGCACCATCGATCGCGGGTGCCGCGGATCTGAATGTGCTTGCGGTCGGGGGAGTTCCCGGACTGCAGAATCTGCTGACAGCCGAGGCGGCCGAGCCGGGAGTCGTGACCATCTCGTCCGACGACGAATGCGTTCTGGTCGCCACCGGAGGCACCACCGGAGTCTCCAAGGCCAGTGTCCGGACACAGGGAGAGTACCGTCGGCTGGTCGACCTCGGCCCGACGCCGGGCAGGCGCCAACTGGTCTGCACTCCGTTGGCCTACATCGCCCAGACACTGGTCGACACAGTTCTTCTCGGCGGGGGACATGTGTATCTGCAGAACGAGTTCACACCGATGTCGGTCCTGCAGACGATCGCCGACGCGCGGATCACCCACCTCGCGCTGGTCGAACCGCTCCTCGTCGAACTCCTGGATAGTGTCGACCTCGCCGAAGCAGACCTGTCCTCCGTCGTCGGAATCAGTCACGTCGGTGCGGACGCGGCACCGTCGCTACGGCGTCGGCTACTACGGCTGGCTGGCCGACCGATACTCGTCAATCCCTATGGAGCAAGCGAATTCGGCGTGATCAGCATGCTCTCCGGCCCGGACTACGTCGTCGACTCGCCCCGTCTCGGTACCTCGGGACGACCGCTGCCGTCGACAGAACTGCAGATCAGGGCGAGCGATGGGCGGCTCTGCCCGCCGCTGGAAGAGGGCGCCATCCATGTCCGGACACCGGCACAGGCCCACGGATACAGCGTTGCGCCACCGCACTCCGGGTTCACCGACGACGGGTGGTTCGCCACCGGCGACGTCGGGATGGTCGACGACGAGGGTTATCTGCTCGTGCGGGGTCGCGCTGACGACCGTCGTGACACGGCCGTGGGCTCCGTCTTTCCGGTCGACATCCAAGAGGCGCTGTGTGACCTCCCGCAGGTTCGCTACGCCGTGGCGGTGCCGGCGCCTGACGGGGCCGATGCGGTGTTCGGGGCGGTCGTCGTGCTGGATTCCGCAGCCTCGCTGACCGTCGAGGAGATCTCCGTGCAGTTGCGTGTGTCGATCCCAGACCCCGTCGACGTGCTACTCGAGATTGTCGACACCCTCCCGGTCACCGAGCAGGGTAAGCCGAGTCGGCCGGCCATCATCGCCCAGCTGTTCGGCGACGACCGAACACGGTGAGGAGGGGATGCCCATCGAACCGAAACGCATCCGTCACCATGCGGTATCGCGCGACGAGGTGGTGGCGGCGACGACCGCGACAGCAATGAGCAACGCGCAGGTGACGACGAATCCGATCGTGGTCCCGGGGCGACCCGGGTAGGCCGCGAGAAGGGCCGCGAACACTGCGACGCCGAGGATGGCGCCCATCTGTCTGCTGGTGGTGATGACCCCCGATGCCTGACCGCGTTGTCCGGCCGGGACGGAGGCGACGGTTGCGGTGGTCAGCGGACTGAGCAGCGCACCGATCCCGACACCGACGGGAGCGAGTCCGATGGCTGTGACCACCACCGACGACACCGCGAAACCGGTTGCCACGATCAGCATTCCGGCTGCCAGGCACAGGCTCCCGGCCACGACGACGCGTTTCAGTCCGTAGCGCTGGTATCGCCCTCCGACCAGGCGGGTGGCAGCCAGGAGCGGGACCACCAGCGGCAGGAGAGCGAGGCCGGACTCGACGGGTTGTAGGTGCATGGCCTCCTGCAGCATCACCGCGCCGTAGACCGTCGCGGCGGTCATCGCGAAACCGATCGCGGCGAGAGCGGCTGTGTGGACCGCGAAGTCGCGATCACGGAGCAGACCGATGTCGAGAACGGGAACGGCTGCGCGTCGTGTTGCGATCGGGAACGCCGCCAATGCGCCGACCCCTACCACGAGCAGGACGAGGACCGCCGGCGATCGCCACCCCCAGGCGGGTCCCTGCAGCAGTGCGGCGACGACCGCGCCGAGTCCGGTCACCAGCAACGCCATCCCGGGCAGATCCCACGGTTGTGTCGCGTGCGTGTGAGGTGTCGGGCGGGCGAGATGGCTGAGGACCACGGCGGCGATCCCGACCGGAACGTTGACGAGAAAACCCACCTGCCAGGTGAGGATCTGGGCACAGACTCCTCCGATGACGGGACCGACGAGGGCGAAACCCTGGCCGACTCCCGTGTAGACCGCCATCGCGCTCGCCCGTCGCGCTTCGTCGACGGTCTGGATGAGCAGGGCGAGGGTTGCCGGCATGAGCATCGCACCGGCGATGCCGGCCAGTGCTCGACCGGCCACGACCGCTTCGAAGGTCGGCACCGCCGCGATCATCGTCGACGCGGCGACGAAGCCGACCATCCCGATTCGGAACATCCTCGCCGCACCGTGCGCATCGGCGAGGCGGCCGCCTACCGGGGCGAACACCGCGAGCATCAGCAGATAGACCGATACCAGCCACGACGACTGGCCCACGCTGAGATCCAGATCCCGCATCATGGTGGGCAGCATGACGCCGAGGATGCTGGAATCGAGAACGAGCAGGACCATCGTCGAGGTGGCCGCGATCAGCAGGAGTGCCTCCCGGCGACGGGCAGTTCGCTCTGCCCCGGCAGGAGTCGACGGAACTCCTGGTTCAGTCATCGCCTGCGCCTGACCGCAAACGGTTTCCACCACGACTCCGGGGGCGGCTTCGTAGTCCGGCACCAGTCGGGCCCGGTGGTGGGCTCTGCGACGATCCTTGCCGAACGCCGCTGTGGCGCAGCGATCGTCACCGGCTCACCGTGGGTCGACGTACAGCTGGGACGTGATCGTCGTCGGACGGCTGATCGTCTGCGCCACGGGTGATCCCGCGATCGCTCGGTTCCACAGCTCGGTCAGCGTCGACGCGTCCGCATCGCCGGAGATGCGTCCGGACACCTGGAGTGCACCGAAGCCCGGGTTGCCGGTGCTCGCCAGGCCCGCCCAGCGCAGGATGTTCTCGAATGTCCCCGTCACCCGCACCTCGAGATCGTCGATGCGGATCCCCTGCGTCGTCGCGTGCAGCACGACGCCGTCGGTGATGCAGGCGGCGACCGCCGACAACACGTACTCGTGCGGCGTCGGCGCCGAGTCCTTCGCGGTGAGATCGGCGGGTTCGTCGAACTCGATCGTGTGACCGCGCGCCTGTGCATCGACTCGGAAGCCGCCGCGCCAGACCGTTTCGACCTCCCAGGGACCGCTGAACGTCGACACCCGCTCGCGGTCCCCGAGCCGAGCGGAGAGTTCACGACGATGCGCCGCGCTGATACCGTTCAGCGAATCGTCGTCTGAGTCCTGTGCTCCGGTCACCGGACCAGCGTAATGGTCGACGGTGCTGCGGCCCATCGTCGCTCGGAGACATCTCCGGCGATCGCGGGCGGGTGTCGGCGTCGATCCGGATCTCGGGGGAAGTGGCGGACTGGATGGAATTGGGGTCGGGCCCCGCACGGTCGGAGCGCGTCGGCTGCGGAATCGCCGAACTGGATGACCTCCTCGGGCCGCTGGTGCCGGGGGAGAACATCGTCTGGGGTGTCGCCCCTGGATGTCGGGACGATGTCGTCGGCCGGGTGACGTCAGGGGCTGGGGTTCCGCTGCTGACCGCGAGTCTCGACGAACTGCCCGCGCCGTCGGCAGAGGCCACGACCGTCTGGCTGACGGACCTCACGCAGATCGGGCCGTCGGATCTCGTCCGCTCGTCCTCCCGAATCGGGGAGGCGGTCCGGACTGTCTTCGGTTCGGCGGCGATCTGCCACTGGCTGCTCGACCGTGAACAACTCGACAGCGCCGAGTGGCTCTGGTCGGCCCAGTGCGTGCTGTCGGCGGACTCCGGCGAGGTGATCGTCCATCGTGCGGACGGGCGTCGGGCCGCGGACTCGGTGATCCAGACCGGACACGGCGAGGGCAACGGTGCGAGTCGGCGAGCCTCGATCAGAGCCGGCAACCTGGGTCGCGGTATCCGCGCCCGCCGTGTCGAACTCGGTTGGAGTCAGGCGGAATTGGGACGGCGGGTCGGTGTGAGCGCGAGTGCGATCTCGCAGATGGAGCGGGGTCGGCTCGGGTTGTCGCTGGAGACTGCGATCGAAGTCGCCGACCGGTTGGGGGTCGACTTCGACGAGTTGCTCCGCGGACCCGGCACGGACCACATCGTCGTCGAGGAACGTCCGGGCATCGCGGGCGAAAGATCCCCGGTGCGGAGGGAGTCGACGGCGAATGTGGTGCCTCGCCCCCCGCTGCGGAGCACCCTCGTCGCCCCGGGCGGCACGCTCATCCCGCCGGTGTCGGCGTCGGGGCGGTTGACGCTCCTGGTGGGTGGGGGGTTGCTGCGGGTCGAGCGGGCGCCGCAGCGGGCGCTGGTCCGGGCCGGCGACATCGTCGACATCGACCGCGCCATCGGGTGCGCGGTCACGAACCTCGGCGCCGTTCCCGCGGTCGTGTTCATCTCGTGATGAGGGAACGGTCGTTAGCATTCGAAACGGGTTCGATTCGACTTACAAGAAGTGATGATTAATAGTCACGAAGTTCCAGCCCTCAGCTTGTAAGTATCGCCTTTACGCTCCGATACTGGCCGCAGCGATGTGTGAGTGCCACGTGTGTGCACCGCCGCGTCGAGCTTCGACCGTGTTCGTGAGAGAAGGTTTCCTCCGTGTCCAGACCGCCCATCTACAACGCGTTCCTGCATCTGACCCCGAATCACCACAGTCACGGGTTCTGGCGCACCCCCGAGGGTCGCGTGCAGTACGGATACAAGGATCTCGATCCCTATATCGACGTGGTCCGCACCCTGGAGCGCGGTCGCATCGACACACTGTTCATCGCCGACGTCGTCGGCGTGTACGACCTGGATTTCGGCGACGGCTCGACGACGATCCGGGCCGGCTCCCAGTTCCCCGAGAACGACCCGATCACCATCGTCTCAGCGCTCGGCCATGTCACCACCGATCTCGGAATCGCAGTGACCAGCAACATCATCCAAGACCACCCGTTCTCGTTCGCGCGCCGATTGTCCTCGCTGGACCACTTCACGCACGGTCGGGTGGCGTGGAACATCGTGACGTCGTACCTGAGCAACGGCTTCCGCAACTACGGGTACGACACGATCGTCGGCCACGACGAGCGGTACGCCTGGGCACAGGAGTACGTGGACGTCACCTACAAGCTGTGGGAACACTCCTGGGAGGACGGTGCGGTTCTCCACGACGCCGAGACCGGTCGGTTCTTCGACCCCGATCGCATCCACGCCATCGACCACGAGGGTCGCTGGTACAAAGTGCAGGGACCCCACCTCGTCGAACCCTCGCCGCAGCGGACCCCGGTGCTGTTCCAGGCCGGGAACTCCCCTGCGGGAAGGGACTTCGCGGCACGGAATGCCGAGGTGACGTTCTTGCCGTCGATGAGCCCGGCCACCGCGAGCGCCGACATCGCCACCCTCGACGACCACCTCCGCTCGGTGGGACGGACGCCCGACGCGCTGAAGAAGATCGTCGCGCTGTCGACCGTCATCGGCTCGACCGAGGAGGAGGCGCGCCGCAAGCAGGAGTACTTCCGCGAGAACATCGACTTCGAGGCGCTGCAGGCGTTCTGGAGCGGTGGCAGCGGCATCGACCTCTCTGCCGTCGATCCCGACACCCCCCTCGCCGAACTGGCCCGACGGGTCCAGCTCGGCGATCACGTGCAGTCCATCTTCCGTGCGGCCGCCGACTCGACCGCCGACGCGTCCACCGTCTCGTGGCGCGACTACCTGCTGACCAACGGCCTCCTGCCCGGCAAGTTCGCCGGCACGCCGGAGCAGATCGCCGATCACGTCGCGGAGTGGGTCGCCGCCGGCGCCGACGGCTTCAACGTCGTGCCGATCACCACCCTGGGCTGGTGGGACGAGTGGGTCGACCACGTCGTCCCGGTTCTGCAGGAACGCGGGTTGGCGCAGCGCGACTACGCACCGGGAACGCTGCGCGACAAGATCTTCGGCAACGGAGACCGCATCGACTCCGGGCATCGTGTGCACCAGGTCGGCCTCGCACCGGCGGGGGTGTGAGCGGTGACCATCACCGAGAACACCGCCGCCACGCGCGCGCCGCTGGCCGGGCGCTTCGACCCGATCCTGGCACGGGTGGCGGCCGGAGCGGCCGAGCGTGACGCGGAACGCCGAGTCCCGCACGATCTCGTTCGCGAACTGGCCCATGCCGGTTTCGGCGCGCTGCGCGTACCCCGTGAGTTCGGCGGCGACGAGATCGGGGTCGGTGAACTCGCCGGACTCGTCGTCGACCTGGCGAGCGCGGATCCGAACTTCGTCCAGCTTCTTCGCGCGCACTTCCTCTACACCGAGTCGCTCATCCATGCGCCGGCGTCGCGGTCGAGGTCGGAGTGGTTGCGTCGCATCGGAAACGGTGAACTGTTCGGCGGCGCGTACACCGAGCGAACGGCGGCGAACCAGACCCACTTCTCGACCAGCATCGAGGTCGACGATCGCGGGCGTCGTCTGGTCAACGGTGAGAAGTACTACAGCACCGGCTCGCTGTACGCCGACTGGATCATCACCACGGGTGAGGGCCCGGCGGGCATCGAGACGGTCGTGCTCCCGGCTGCGGCCGACGGTCTCGACCTCGTCGACGACTGGGACGGGTTCGGTCAGCGACTGACCGCCAGCGGCACCACCCGATTCCGAGATGTCGACATCACCGACTCCCCATCGCTGCCTGCCGAGGTCGTGCCGGGCAGCTACGGCACGTCGCTCGCACAGTTCTGGCACATCGCCGCACTGACCGGTATCGCTCGCGCCCTGCATCGCGACGTCGTCGACTACGTGCGCGGCCGCAAGCGATACTTCAGTCAGGGCAGCGGGGCGCTGCCTCGCGAGGACGCCGTCGTCCAGTCCGTGGTCGGTGAGATCAGTTCGGCCCGCTACGTTGCCGATACCATTGCCCGCCAGATCGCCGGTGTCCTGGCCGATCTCGATGCGGCGATCGTCGCCGGTACCGTCACCGACGAACAATACGACGCGGTGGAGATCGAGGTCTACCGTGCGCAGGTCAGTGTCGTCGACACGGTGCTGACCGCCGCGACCCGGGTCTTCGACGTCGGCGGGGCATCGGCGCTCGGCCGGACCCACGGGTGGGATCGCCACTGGCGCAACGCCCGGACGCTGGCGAGTCACAACCCCACGCCGAACCGCCTCGTGAGCATCGGGGACCATGACCTGAACGGCACCTCGCCCTATCGGACATGGCTCAGCGGCATCGATCTACGAGGCCGAGGATGAACCTGTTGACCTACGCCTCGCTCGGGCTCTCCACGGGTGGCGCGTACGCTCTGGTGGCCCTCGGGCTGGTTGCCGCCTACCGCGGAACCGGGGTCATCAACTTCGCCCAGGGTGCGCTCGGCATGTTCGGCGCTTACATATTCTGGAAGTCCTACCAGGACGCCGGGATTCCGCTTGGCGTGGCCATCGTGCTCGGTTTGGCGGTGAGCGCGGCCATCGCGATCGCCTTCTTCGCCCTGATCGGCCGGCGTCTGGCACACGCACCGGCCATCACGAAGATTCTCATCACCATCGGGTTGATGCTCGTCCTGGAGGCGATCGTCCGGATCATCTGGACCAACCACCAGGAAACCGTCGAGCCGTTCCTCGTCGGCGGCGGATTCGAGGTCGCCGGCGTCCGGGTCCAGTCGATCAGTCTCCTGTTGGCGGCGGTGGCGGTGCTGGCGACGATCGGCCTGCACCTGCTGTTCACGCGAACAGCGTTCGGGCACATCACCACTGCGCTACGCGACACCGACCTCGGTGCCCAGTCGATCGGTCTCAACCCCCGCTTGTGGGGATCGGTGGCGTGGGGTTTGGCCGGCGTCCTCGCCGCGACCAGTGCCATTCTGGTGCTGCCGATCACCCAGCTCTCCCCGACATCACTGACGACGCTTCTGGTGCCGGCTCTCGGGGCTGCACTCGCCGCACGCTTCACGAGCTTCCCGATCGCCCTGGCGGTCGGGGTCGGCGCCGGAATCCTGGAAGGTCTGGTGACCGGCCTCGTCAATGCGCAGGTCGCGCGGGCGATTCCGTTCGTCGTCACCCTTATCGTGCTGCTGCTGATCGCCAGGACAGACATGGCGCGGGGGACCCGTGAGGTCAAGGCGGTGTTCCATGTCGGCAGCGGCCGCATCCGCTGGCCGTGGGTGGTAGTCGGTGCGGCGGTCGTCCTGGTGACGATCTTCAGCGCCGCCGGAACCGTGGTCGACGCCCTCAGTCTCACCGCCATCTTCGGTCTCGTCGCGCTCGGGATCGTCGTCTCCACCGGGTACACCGGGCAGGTCAACGCCTTGCCGCTCGGCGTCGCGGGTGTGACGATGATCGTCTTCGGCGCCGTCAGCCATTCCGGAGCGTCGCTGTATCTCTCGGCTCTCGCCGCACTCGCGACGGCTGTCGTCGTCGCCCTCGCACTGAGCGTCCTGTTCGTCAATGCCAAGGTCTATGAGGTCACGATCGGTTCGCTGGCCGTCGCGTCGATCCTGCAGACCGTCGTCTTCTCCGTCGACTGGTTCTTCAACGGTCGAACAGGGTGGACGATCGGCGACACGACGCTGTTCGGTATCGAGATCAGCAACATCACCGACCCGCACGCCTTCGCAGTCGTCGCCTGGATCGTGTTGCTGGTGGCGCTCGTTCTCGTCGCCAATCTGCGATCGTCGGCCACCGGCCGCTACGTGCTGTCGGTGCGGCAGGACGAGCGACTCCCGGCCGCGCTGGGCATCGTCTCGGCCCGGTCCAAGCTGATCGGTCTTGTCGTCTCCTCCACGCTGTGGGGACTTGCCGGGGTGCTGTTCGCCATCCAGCGCGGCTTCATCTCGAAGGGTGACGTCCGGCTGGAAGGGTTCGGCTACTCGGAATCGCTGGCGCTCATCGCCTTCGTCATCCTCGCCGGGGCAGGTCATCTGACCGGCGCGGTACTGGCGGGCGCCTTCGCTCCCGGCGGGTTGCTCTCGAATCTGCTGTCGTTCACCCCGGACATCAACGACTGGCTGTCACTGTTCTTCGCGGCCAACATGATCTGGATACTCACCACCGAGCCGGACGGAGTGGTCGGACAGTATCTCCGTATCCGGGACCGACTGCGGCGTAAACGTGTTCGGTCCGACGGGCCCGAACCGACCGTCACCGGCGGCGAGCCGGGCCGAGAGAACAGGAAAGTCGATGCCACAGCTTGAAGTCCGGGACCTGTCGGTCGAGATCGGCGGGCACCGCATCCTCTCGGACGTCTCGCTGACCGTCCCACCGCGAACGGTGGTCGGACTTCTCGGCGCGAACGGGGCGGGCAAGAGCACCACGATCGACGCCATCACCGGGTACCAGAAGACGGTCGGCGGCACCATCTCGGTGGACGGTCGTACCGTAGACCGCTTCGGTGCGGCTCGCCGGGCACGGGCGGGGATCACGCGAACCTTTCAGGACTACCTCCTGTTCGAGGACCTGACCGTCGAAGAGAACCTGTTGTGCGCGGCGGAGATCGGTGTACGCAAGATCCTCGCGCGCGACCTGTTCCGATTCGGCCGCCCCTCGGCCGCCGCGCTCGCGACGGTCGAACGCGTCATCGAGACACACGGATTGGCAAGGTACCGGACGAGTCGCGTCGAGCAGTTGTCCCTCGGCTGGCATGCCCGCGTCAATCTGGCCCGCGCTGCGGCCCAGGGCCCGCAGGTCCTGCTGCTCGACGAGCCGGCGGCGGCGCTCAGCCTCGATGCGCGGCACGCCGTGGTCGACACGATCACGACGCTCCGCGATCACGACGGGCTCGCGATTCTCCTCGTCGAACACAACCTGGACGTGATCGGTGCCGTCTGCGACCTCGTCTACATCCTCGAGGACGGCAGAGTGGTCGCGTCCGGTCCGACAACCGAGGTACTCGACAGCGATGAGGTCCGCGCCATCTACTTCGGCGAGCAACCGGATGACGTCGAACTCGAGACCGTGGGGGTCCCGGCATGACCGCCGCAGCGGTCGGTGCGTCGACATCGGTCCGAGCCGAGGGGCTGAGCGTGTCGGGGCTGACCGTGGACTACGGGAACGGCGCGGGACTCTGGGACTTCGATCTGCGTGTGCAGCCCGGTGAGGTCACCTGCGTGATCGGCCGCAACGGAGCGGGGAAGTCGAGTGCGCTGCTGGGTATCTCCGGGTTCGTGACGCCCGACCGGGGCATCGTCGAGGTCGACGGCGCGCAGCTCTCGGGTGCGCCGTACCGGCGCTGTCGTGAGCACGTGTCGCTGGTGGTGAAGGGCCGATCGCTGTTCGGGAGTCTGACACTCGCCGAAAATCTGGCGCTCGCCAGGATCGACGCCGACGAGTTCTTCGGCCTCTTCCCTCAGCTGGGGTCACGCCGGGACGTCGTGGCGGGCAGCCTCAGTGGCGGCCAACAGCAACTGGCGGCAGTCGGCCGCGCCCTGCTGCGCGACGTCCGGGTGGTTCTCCTCGACGAACTGACCTTCGGTCTGAGCCCTGCGGTTCGCGCACTGATAGCCCGGGTCGTCCGCGCGGAGGCAACCCGTCGGCAGCTCGCAGTCGTGGTTGTCGAACAACACGTAGAGACTGCGCTGGCCATCGCCGACCGCACGCTCGTGCTGTCCGAGGGCCGGACCGTGCTCGACCTGAGCACCGACGAACTGGCCGCACAGACCAGCGACGTCGAGAACACCTATCTCCATCCCTGAACGCACTCTCCGGTGCGTCCCGTTTCGAGAAAGTAGCAGTGGCACAAACATGTTCAGAATCAAACTGCCTGTCGCCGCAGTGGCGTCCCTGGCCGTCACCGCGGGCCTGCTGACCGCGTGCTCATCGGAGGACACCTCCGACACGATCAATGTCGGCTTCGTCGCGCCGCTGTCGTCCTCGCCATCGGCGTTCCAGGATCCGGCGCTGGCCGCGAAGGTCGCCGAGAAGGCCGTCAACGATCAGGGCGGCATCAACGGCAAGAAGCTCAACGTCATCGTCTACGACACCAAGGGCCAACCGGCCAATGTCGTCGCCGGCGCGCGCAAGCTGGTGAACGAGGACAACGTCGTCGCGTTCATCGGTGGGAACAGCAATGACGGACTTGCCGAGATCGGCAAGCGGGTCGGCGTGGTGAACTGGTTCCCGATGGGTTGCGCCGCAGCCGATGTCGCCAACGAGCTGTCCATGATCGCCGCGCTCAACTGCGCGGGCGCGGGCCAGGGTACCTACCTCGGCGGTACCCGATTCAAGCCACGTAAGGCCGTCTACGTCGCCTTCGCCGGTAACACCCCGTACATCGAGAACGCGAAACTTGGTTACCGCAACGCCGGTGTGGACGACGTCGCCGTTGTGGAGGTACCCCCGGAGACAACGGATTTCGCGCCGATCATCGCGCAGGTCAAGGCGCAGAACCCCGACGTCTGGGGTGGCATGATCTACACGCCGGAGAAGCTGACCTCGCTCATCCGGGCCGCGATCGACCAGAACCTTCGTATCCCGTTGGTACTCAGCAACAATGTGATGGAAGACGCGACGATCGAGCTGGTCTCGCAATCGGGAATCCCGAACTCCGTGGCGTTGGAGAAGGGGGAGGACGCCGAACAGTTCCCCACCTGGAAGCAGTACGAGGAGCAGCTCGCCAAGTACGACCCGGAGGGGGAGATCAAGACCCCGCACGACGGCAGCGTGACCACCGACTGGCTCGCCGTCTGGACCTTCGCCCAGGAGGCGCGCAAGCTCGACGTCGTCAACGCCGACACGTTCCGCGAGCACACCACCGGGTTGACCGACTTCCAGACCGATGTCCTGCATCCCATCGACTTCACCATCACCGACGGACCGGTGCTGACCGCGCCGCGCCAGGCCAATCTGTGGGCGTTCCCAGGCCACATCGCCGGCGGGAAAATCGTGGTCGACAGCAAGGAGCCCTACAGTGCGTTCTTGAAGACGCCAGTGAGCTGAGGGGCGCGCAGCGTCGATGCCGAGTGCGAGATTCGTATCGGAGAACGATACGGATCCCGCATTCTGGCTGGGGGCTCATGTCTGTACTCAGCGCAGCAGCAGCCACCCGAACCGCAGGCAGAGCGCGGTGACACCCAGGACGGCGGTCGCGACCAACCAGCGCCGGGCGAGGTGTTCGGCGCGTACGTGATCGTCACCGGGCCGCAGGTAGACGTAGGCCGCCGTCATCGCGCATCCGGCGGCCGCGGCCCCGACGACGAGTACCAGTGTCAACATCACCACCCCACCCATCATGCCGATCACCCCGGGTATGGGGGTCGACCGCCGGCGGGCAGCGGCGGAGGATCAGTCGACGTCCTCGCCCACCCACTTCGCGAGCAGATGGTGCATGTGGCGGATCTTGAGTTCCTGGTAACCGGCAAGCGGCAGGTACTTCTGCGTCGTCGTCTTCAGTCCGCGGTGCACCTTGGGCATGTTGTAGGCGTCCTGGTCGAAGACGCGGGCCGAGCTGCCCAGCACGGTCGCGTCGATCCAGGTCTGCTCCGGGGTCAGCCATTGGACCTTGGCCGCGGGCGGCCGCTCACCGGTGAACGGCGCGAGGAGGTAGACGTCCATGATGGAGGTGTCGTGGTCGTCGCCGTTGGGGCGGAACCGGTAGACGATCCGCTGGTAGGCGCCCCACGGGTGGAAGTTCGGGAACACCGTGTAGTAGATGCTGTCGAGTGACTCGGCGTCGGACATGTTGTCCGCCTTGACATCGCCGATGGTGTCACGCAGGCCCTCGCGGGCGAGCAGGCCGGACATCTCGCGGGCGGTGACGCCGTCGGGCAGCGTCACCATGGGGTCCTCGTCGATGCGGGCATCGACCATCGAGTCGAACATCTCCTGCTCGGTCGGGACGAATTTGATGTGTGGGCTCGGGACGCCGTTGGCGGTGATACCGCGGTTGAAGTTGCCCCAGGCGTCGTACTGGCTGTTCGAATCACCGGTTCCCACAACGCGTTGCGGGTGGGTGGTCACGACGTGGAACGCCTCGGAGAATGCCTCCTGGGCGATCTTCCAGTTCGCGTCGATCACCTTCGCCACATGCGCCTGGATGTAGCGGTCCTCCAGGGGCCAGGCCTCGAAGTGCTTGCCCAGGTCGCCGAGGAAGCTGGCGAGGGACTCCGATGCGGGGTCCATGTTGATGAAGACGAAACCGCCCCACGTGTCGACCTTGACCTGGGGGAGGTTCATGGTGCTCTTGTCGACGTGCGGGAAATCCCACTCGCACGTCATGGATTTCAGCGATCCGTCGAGATTCCAGCAGAAGCCGTGGAACGGGCACCGGAGGTCGTGTCCGGCGGGGCCGCTCTCCTCGCGGAGCGTGCGCCCACGATGCAGGCACGAGTTGTAGAAGGCACGGATCGACATGTCCTGTCCGCGCACGACCAGGATCGACTTCTCACAGATCTCGTAGACGTGCGTGTCGCCGGGCTCGGGGATCTCCTCCTCGCGACAGGCCATCTGCCAGACCTTGTACCACATACGATCTCGTTCGAGTTCGTGGTACTTCCGGCTGATGTAGCGGGAGACCGGGACGAAGTTCTGATCCTCGTAGAGGTCGTGGGTCTCCTCGCGCAGCACCTGGGGAACCGGGTGCGTGTCGGTGTCCAGCAACCGCTGGTAACTCTCGGCATAGTCGGACTGTTCATCCGTCGAAGCCGTCTGGTCGGCGGTACGAGTGTCGATCTCGGTCACAGTTTGCCTCCTTCGGCCAGGCGCGTGGCACGGGCTTCTTCGGCGAGTTTGTCCGCCTGCATCTTCTCGAGCAGCTTTGCAGCGCCCATGAATCGGCGGTTCTGGGTGATGGGCACGGGTTCACGCGGCCCGAGGCCGACCCACCGGGCCATCTCCGGATCGACGGACTTCACCTCACCGTGCAGATAGCGGCCCTCCGGGTCGAAGGTGCCGGTCTTCCCGTCCTTGGTGGTGACGAGCACGTTGTAGTCCTCGTCGAATTCGTAGATGGCTCGACTCATCGGATGCCGGATCTGACGCATCGGGATCTCCTCGGTGGACTGGACTGCCGCCTCTTACTTGGCAACGTATGCACTTACTGTAGCACCGGGAGTGAGCAGCGACACATCGAACTGTATCGACTGTCAAAAAAGGTCAGCGTCGACGCGCGACCCACGTCAGCGCATTCGCGACGAGCGTGCGGTAATGCGGGTCGCCGAGAGTCGCGGCGGTGTCGCCGGGCTGAAGGTAGACCAGTCGCGATCGTCCATTGGTGCGAGACCATCCGACCAGCGACGACCCGGGCTCGTGGTGCCATCCCGCCCGCTCGTCACGCCGACCGGACATGGCGAGTGCGGTGGAGAAGTGCACGTCCTCGGTCATCGGCGCATCCGTCCGCAGCAGCGGGGTCACCGAATCCTCGAACACCTCGCACAAGTACGTCTCGTCGACGAGATCGAGCTGGGTGGGCAGGCCGGCGACGACCGGGTGTTCGCCGTCGACGACGGAGATGCGCTGTGCCACAGCGTGCCGATATCCGGAATCGGGGCGTTCTGCACCGCGGACGGTCCCGGGCCGGTACAGGTAGCGTCCGCCGACGAACTCCGCCCACTCGTCCCAGGTCGCCCAACTGGCGATGGCGTGGTGCAAGACCACATAACCGTGGCCCGTCCGGGGTGCGTCCCGCAGGCACGCGCGCAACGCATCCGGCGGTTCATACGGCTCGGGCAGGGTCCCGGGCATGTCGTAGTGCAGAGATGCGTCGAAGTCCGCGAGTTGATCCGGGCCGATCTCGGCATCGGGGTGTTCGAGCCAGGTGACCTCACCCGGCAGGGACTCGGCGAAGTCGGCGAAGGCCGTCCGATCGAAGGAATGGCCGCCGGTGATCGCGAGGATGCGCATGAAGGACTCCAACCAGCATCGAAGTAACTGTGTCTTCGATCAAGTTACTGTAGTCCGGCGACCGGGGTGGTCAGCGTCCTTCGATCATCTTGGTGCAGACGTCGGTGGTCGCGGTGCGCAAGCTGGTGACGGGTATGTCCGACAACGGGCCGCCCTCGATGCGCAGCGGCTGGATCGCGATGGTCATCGCGATCATGGTCCGGACCCGCAGCGTGCGGGCGGCATGTTGAGCGGTCGCGGCCCGCCGGCTCGGGGGATCCTCGCCGGCGGGGAAATAGTCGAACGCGCGCCGGATGTGGCGTTCTTCGTACTCTTTGGCCAGGAGTCGGGTGCCGGGTGTCGCGCCGCCGGCCATCTGCAGGAACAGCATGCGGGCCGAGTTGGGATGCTCGGCGGTCCAGTCCCACACCGCCGAGACGACATCTTTGAACGTGTCCGGGCCCGCCGACACATCATCGGGACGCGCGGACTGCGCGGCGGCCGAACTCGCGTCCATGGCGTAACCCAACGCGCTCTCGAACAGTTCTTCTTTGCTCGCGAAGTGGTAGTAGACCGCGGTCGGCACCATTCCCGCCTCCGTGGCGATCTCCTGGATCGAGGCTTCGGCGAAGCCCTTCCGAGAGAAGACCCGTACGGCGGCCTTGACGATCAGATGTCGTCGTGACGGGCGATGCGCAGTCGAGCCGTTACCGGTGCCGGTGGGCGCGGGTTCGGGTGAGTCTTCGGGCGGTGATGCCGACGACTCGTCGTCCGGCACCTCCCGGGCAGCGACGGCTTCGACGCCCTCGTCGAAGGCCGTATCGTCGGCGGCCGGCGACGAGTCCCAACCGAGCCAGTCCGCGTCCGGCCCGGTTGCGTCGGGATCCGGTGTCCCGGGGTCCGCCGTGTGGTCCGTCGTACGATCGGTTCGTCTCGATCTCGCCACGCGTCCTCCTCACCGATTCCCGGTCGTCGTCTGCCCGCGGTACGACCTCTGCCGTCGACAACGGGGTGCCAACAGGATGGCACAGCGGGTTACAAGGTCCCGATGCTGTCATGATCTATCGCATGGCGGGCAAGAATTCTTCAGGCCGGGCCCCTTCTGGGCGGACTCCCTCTGGTCGCCGCGGCGCCGCACGGACTGCGGCCGCGAGCGGGACGGGGACCGGCGCCAAGCGGGCCGCTCACCGTCCCTCCCGGCGCGACGTCGTGGTGGAGGCGGCGATGCACCTCTACTCCATGCGTTCGATCGAGGACGTGACCGTCGCCGACATCGCGGCCGAGGCGCAGATGACCTCGGCGGCCGTCTATTACCACTACCCGTCCAAGGAAGAAGTGCTGCTCGGGGGTCTGCGCCTGTTCGCCGAGCAGATGCTGGCGCAGCTCAGAACGGTGATCGACGAGGACCCGGACGCCACCCTCGGCGACGTCATCGTGTCCGTGCTCGAGTGGACCGACGCGCACCGCGCCGCCTCGCTGGTCTACTTCGTGCGATCGCCCGGATGGAGCCTGTCGATCGAGGCGCTCCGTCGGGAGGTCCGGCTGGAGATGCTGGCGATCTTCTCCGCCGAACTGCGGGTGCGCGACCGGATCACGTCGAAGGCCAAGCAGGCCGCCGCGGCGACGGCCCTGTCGAGTCTTCTCGAGGTGTCCGCGTCCTCCTGGCTCACCGAGGACGTCGTGCTCGCGAACCTGGGCCGACGCCGCTTCTCCGACGAGGTGCGCGAACTGGCCACCGACATCGCCAGTGTGTGACCTCGCGGGTCGCCGCCTATAGCCTCGCGGTCCTTTTGATGCGATGAACAGGCACATCGGCGGAGTATCTTTATAGCGGCCTCAGTTTATGGTTCACTGGGGGCGTGCCCAATCAGACCCGTGCGCGCTCGATCGACCTCGACAACCCGTTCGCCCCGCTGGACGGCTTGTGCGAGCTCGTGCTCATCCGGCACGGCGAGCAGGCCCTCAGCAAGGAACTGAGCGCGGCGCAGACCGTGGACCCGCCGCTCTCCGAGCTCGGGCAACGTCAGGTCCGGGCGGTCGCCCAGCGTCTGTCCACCCATGCCGTCGACGCCGTCTACAGCTCTCCACTGCGCCGGGCCCTCGACACCGGCCGTGCGATCGCCGAGCATCACGGCCTCGAGCCGGTCGTCCGCGAGGGGCTCACCGAATACGAGCCGTGGCAGAGCTTTCCGGCAGATCAATCGCCTTTCGAGACGCTGCCCCACGAGGAGATCTCGCGAATCTTCCGCGACCACATCCGAACTCGCAAATATGAGGCGTTCCCCTACGCTGAGGATCCGGTGGCCTTCCGCGAGCGGGTACTCGGTGAGGTCGGGCTCATCGTCGACGCCCATCTCGGCCAGCGGGTGGTCATCACCTGCCACAGCGGCGTCATCAACGCGGTACTCGCGGACGCGCTCGCGAGCGGTTTCGACATGCCCGTCCGCGTCCACCACACCTCGGTCAGCGTGCTCCGCGGCGCCGACACCCGACGTGCCGTCCAGTCGATCAACGACTTCGGCCACGTCCTCGACTTCCAGACCTCCGTCGGGGCGATGAATCTCTAACCCCTCGACAATCCTCCACCGACCTGATCACCGACACGACACGAAGGACCCGACATGGATCTCGACCTCAACGGAAAGCGCGCTCTCATCAGCGGTGCGAGCAAGGGCATCGGCCTGGCCATCGCCAGGAGTCTTCTCGCCGAAGGTGCCTCGGTGGGCATCTGCGCCCGGGGCGGAGACCAGCTCAAGACCGTCGCCGACGAGCTGTCGGAAGTCGGCACGGTGTTCTGGAAGGCCGTCGATGTCGGTGAGTCCGAAGCGGTGAGTTCCTTCGTCACCGACGCGGCCGACGCGCTCGGCGGCGTCGACATCGTCATCGTCAACGCGTCTGCGATGACCGGCAAGGGGCGCCAGGCCTGGGAGAACAGCTTCAACGTCGACCTCATGAGCCTCGTGAACTTCATCGAGGCCGCGACACCGCATCTGGAGCAGAGCTCTGCCGCGTCCGTCGTGACCATCAGCACGACCTCGGCCATCGAGGCCGGCCCGATCACCACCGCCAACAGCTACGGGGCGCTGAAAGCCGCCGTGCTGCAACACTCGTCGGCGCAGGCTCGCGCCCTGGGGCCGAAAGGTATTCGGGTCAACGCGGTCTCGCCCGGCCCGGTGTACTTCGAGGGTGGCCCCTGGGACACCATCAAGGAGCAGCGACCGCAGCTGTACGACGCGGCGATGTCGGCGGCGGCTCTCGGCAAGTTCGCCTCGGCCGAGGACATCGCGAACGCCGTGACCTTCCTCGCGTCGCCGGCCGCCGGACACATCACGGGTACCAATGTCGTGATCGACGGCGGCTTCACCAACCGATTCGACTTCTGACATGAGCACGGACCCGGAGAAGACCGGCACGACCGAGACTGTGGACGTCGTCGTCCTGGGAGGCGGGTCGGGTGGTTACTCGTGTGCTCTGCGCGCAGCGCAGCTCGGCATGTCGATCGTCCTCGTGGAGTCCGACAAGCTCGGCGGCACATGTCTACACAACGGGTGCATCCCGACCAAGGCGTTGCTCCATGCCGCCGGTATCGCCGAATCCGTGCGTCAAGCCCCAGATTTCGGGATCAAGGCGTCTCTCGACGGCATCGACATCACCGCAGTCCACGCGTACAAGCAGAAGGTCGTCGACGGCTTGTACCGAGGGCTCGAGGGTCTCATCTCGTCGCGTCGGATCCGGGTGGTCCGCGGGCTCGGACGGGTATCGGGTGAGCGGACCGTCGACGTCGAGCTCACCGACGGCGGGACGACCCGCGTCCGCGGTGAGGCGCTGGTCATCGCGACCGGTTCCCAGTCGCGGACCCTGCCGGGCGTGGAGATCGGCGGCCCGATCATGACGAGCGACCGTGCGCTGGAGCTCGATTCGATCCCCACGACCGCGATCGTCCTCGGCGGGGGTGTCATCGGTTGCGAGTTCGCCAGTCTGTGGGCATCGCTCGGCGTGGAGGTCACGGTCGTGGAGGCCGCACCCCGGTTGTTGCCGACCGAGGACGAGTGGTCGTCGAAGCAACTGACCAGGGCGTTCCGCAAGCGCGGCATCACCATTCGTACCGGGGCGATGGTGTCGTCCGCCGGCACCGCCGAGTCCGGAGTGGTCGTCGAGCTCGACGGCGAGTCAGCGCCACTGCATGCGGACGTTCTGCTGGTGGCCGTGGGTCGGGGACCGCGGACTGCCGGATTGGGTCTCGAAGAGGCCGGTGTGGGACTCGATCGTGGCTTCGTCGTGGTCGACGAGTGGTTGCAGACCGCAGTGCCGGGCGTCTACGCGATCGGCGACATCGTGCCGGGACCTCAACTCGCCCATCGCGGTTTCGGCAACGGCATCTTCGTCGCCGAACAGCTGGCCGGCCTCGACTGCGCGCCCGTGGCGGACACCGGAATCCCGCGGGTGACCTATTCGCATCCGGAGGTGGCCTCCGTCGGCCTGACCGAAGCGGAGGCGGCGGAACGGTACGGTGAGATCACCACCGCCGTCTACGATCTCGGCGGCAACGGGAAGAGTCGGATACTGCAGACCGCGGGCGGGGTCAAGCTGATCCGGGCGGGCGCCGACGGTCCGGTGGTGGGCATCCACCTCGTCGGGGACCGTGTGGGTGAACTGATCGGCGAGGCGCAGCTCATCTACAACTGGGAAGCGAACGCGGACGACGTCGCGAACCTGGTGCACGCGCACCCGACCCAGGCCGAGGCGCTCGGCGAAGCCCATCTCGCTCTGGCCGGCAAGCCGCTGCACGCGCACGCCTGAGGACGGAGGAGCCCACGATGGCCGGACCGGCCGGCCGCCTCGATGCGGTCGTCATCTGCGGCGGGCAGTGGCACGACTTCGATCACGCCCGGTTGCAGATCCTCGGACTGCTCGGCGAGTACGAGACGGTGCGCACCCGAGTGTTCGAGGACTACGGATGTGTATCCGCCCTCGACGCCGCGGACCTGCTGATCACCTACACCTGCAACCGGATTCCCGATGACGCCGCTCAGGATGCATTGACGCGCTTCCTGGCGCGGGGTGGCCGCTGGCTGGCCCTGCACGCGACCAACTCGGCCATCGAACCCACCCCGCCGGGGTCGGCAAGCCGTTATGTGACCCCGCGATCCATGGGGGTGCTGCCCGCGCTGGTCGGCAGTCAGTTCCTCGGCCATCCGCCGATCGCGCCCTATCGTGTCGAGATCGCCGACCCGGAACACCCGTTGGTGGCGGGCGTCGACGACTTCGACGCGGTCGACGAGCTGTACGTGAGCGAGCTGTTCGAACCGATCGAGGTGCTGGCCCACACCCGCTTTGTCGGTGAGTCAACCGGATTCGACGAGGGACACACCTCGACCGACGAACCCCGCCCGGTGCTCTACCTCAAGCACCACGACCCCGGGACCGTCTGCTACTTCACCCTCGGGCACTGCCGGGGCAGGTTCGACGTGCAGGATCTCGGCATCGACGACCTCGGCCGAGTCGACCGCGGCAGCTGGGATATCCCGCAGTTCCGCACGATCCTGGAGCGCTGCGTGGCCTGGGCGGTGCGCGGGACGTTGTGACGAACGCCCGAAGTGTCTGTTCCCCTGCTCCCTGAGGTGTGCGGAGCGCAAGCTCGCTTCGCTCGCACCTCAGGGAGCAGTGGTGCTCAGTAGGAAGCGGTACCGCCATCGACGCTGAGGATGGCACCGGTGATACCCGCGCCGGCGTCCGACGCGAGAAGCATCGCCATGGCGGACACTTCCTCGACGGTGTTGGGCCGCTTGATGGCGGACTCCTGGGCGAAGAGGTCCACCATCTCCTCGAAGCTCATGCCCATCGCCGCCGCGGTCTGCGGGCCGTTGTTCTTGATGATGTCGGTGATGACGAGCCCCGGGCAGATCGCATTGACCGTGATGCCCTGCGTACCCACCTCGCGCGCAATCGATTTGGTCATGCCGTTGATCGCGTGCTTCGCGGCGACGTAGGCGGTGAACACCGGCTTGCCCTGCTTGCCCTCGACCGAGGAGATGTTGATGATGCGGCCGTAGGACTGGGGGATCATGTGTTGGAGCGCGCGGCGGGTGGCCCAGAAATTGGAGTTCAGGTTCCAGTTCAGTACGAGGTTCCACTCCTCGTCGGAGAGTTGCGCCGTCGGCTGCAGGTCGTTTGCGCCACCGGCGTTGTTCACCAGGACGTCGATGCGTCCGAAGGTGCTCACGGTCTGCTCGATGAAGTCCTCGACATCGGCCTGCAGGGTGACGTCGCCGGCGAAGAACGCGGCACGATCGCCTGCACCGAGATCGGCCAGAGCTTTATCCCCCTTCTCCTTCGACCGGCCGTTCAGGGCGACCTTCGCGCCCTCCGCGAGTGCTGCCTCGGCGATCCCACGGCCGATTCCCTGGGTTCCGCCGGTGACGGCAACAACTTTGTCCTGCAACTTCATCGAACGTCTCCTTGCTTCCTGTACGAGAGACCGAGACGACTTACTTGCCAACGCCTACAGTCTTGCAGGTAGAGTGTCACACATCACAGCCCACGTGTATACCCTGTCAAGAAACTATGGCCGCTCATCCCATGCGGTCCCAGCAGAGACGAGAACGACATGTCCGAACAGCGCTGGTTGGTCGACACCGAACCGAGTGCCCGTCTACCCATCTACACGCGGCTCAATGCCAGCGATGTGCTGTCCGATCCCATCACGCCGCTGGGCGCCGACCTCGGGTGGATTCAGAACATCCTGCCCGGATGGAACGCCGGTTACGCCTTCCACGGGAGCTACTCACTTGTGGAGAAGCCGGACGTCGCCGCCTCGTCGGGGATCTTCTACGGGCATCTGTACATCAACCTGTCGATGTCGCGACTCGTGGGAATCCGCGGCGGCCTGTCGGTCGAGCTCGTGGATCAGCTGTTCTACGGTGGCGATCCGGACATCCCCGCGTACGTCGGGCACCCCGACGACGAAAACGCCGACGCCAGTGCGCGCCTGGCCGCGCGCAACGCCTGGATTCTGTCCACCGAGACCTTCCCGGAACTCGACGAGGACCGCGTGCTCGCCGATCGGCTGCGCACCGAACGCCCCGACCTGTCGAGCCTGACCCCGGTCGCGCTCGTCGCCCGCGCGCGGTCGGTCATGCCCCTCGAGCGGGCCGCATGGCGGGGTGAGGTGGCCGCGACGAACGGGGCGGCGGTCGGCCCGTCGGTGCTCGGCCAGCTTCTCGGAGCTGACAACCAGGACCTCATCGTCACGCTGGTGGGCTCGGCGGGCGACGTCGACTCGGCGCTACCGTCGTTCGCGCTCTGGGAGTTGGGCCGGATGGTGCGCGCCGACGAGCGCCTGACCGAGGCATTCGACCAGGGAATCGACGGCGTCGCGGCGCGGGTGCGCGGGCTCGATCCCAAGTTCGACGCCTCCTTCGCCGACTTCATCGCCGAGTTCGGCTACCGGGGCCCCAACGAATGGGACCTCGGTTCGACATCGTGGGAGACGAAACCCGAACTGGTGCTCGGACTCATCGACCGCCTGCGCTTGCAGGAGGATTCGGCGTCACCCACCGCGCGTCTCGCCGAGCACGCGGGGGACACCGACTCGGCCCTGGAACGGGCGCGTGCGATCGTCGGCGACGACGCGGAGGGGCAGGCGACCCTCGACGCGGCGCTCGCCTCGGCACGACGCTTCGCGGCCTGGCGCGAACGTGCGAAGACGAACTGCATCAAGGTGTTGCACGAGGCGCGTGTGCCGCTGGCCGAGCTCGGGCGACGGCTGCACGAGCAGGGTCATCTCGCCGCTGCCGATCACGTCTTCATGGCCGTCGACGACGAGCTGGACCTCCTGGCCAGCGAACCGGCCGCACTGACCGAGACCCTTGCCGAACGGCATCGGGCGTGGAAGGGCCTGTTCGGTCTGGACCTGCCGACCTTCCTCGACACCCGTGAGCCGCTTCCCCCGCTCTCGAGTCTGCGCCGAAAGGACCAGGTCGAGGTGGATGAGGTGACCGAGGGTGAGGTCCTGCACGGGTCCGGGGCATCCCCGGGCGTGGTCCGCGGACGCACCCGGACCATCACATCGATGGACGACCTCGACAGCTTCGAGGTGGACGAGGTCCTGGTGGCGCCGCAGACCGATCCGTCCTGGACGCCGTTGTTCATGGTGTCCTCGGCCGCCATCACCGACGTCGGAGCGATGGGTTCGCACGCGATGATCGTCAGCCGCGAGCTCGGGATACCCTGTGCTGCCGGTGTTCCCGCTGCCACCCGGAGAATCCCCGACGGCACGCTGGTCGAGGTCGACGGCTCCAAGGGCACGGTCACCATCCTGGAGCTGTCATGACGAGCGGGGTCGAGACGACCACACGTGCGGTGTTCCTGAAGCAGCGACCCGCCGACGGGGTTCCGCGCACGGAGAACTTCGAGGTCCGGGAGGCCGAGCTGGGGCCCGTCCGCGACGACCAGATCGTCGTGGAGAACCGCTTCATGAGCGTCGACCCCTCGATGCGCGGGCGCCTGGGCACCTCGGAGATGCACTACACCACGAGCTTTCAGGAGGATGCGCCGCTCGACGGCTCGGCGATCGGCATCGTCGTCCGCGGCAACTCACGCATCCCCGACGGTGCGTGTGTGCGGCACCGGCTCGGCTGGCGCGAACTGGCCGTCGTCGATGCCGACGCGGCCACTGTCATCGATCCGCGCGGCGTCGATCTGCACCACTGGCTCGGCGTGCTCGGACAGCCCGGGTTCACGGCCTACTGCGGACTGCGGCGTGCCGGTGGTCTGCGTCCGGGGGACGACGTGTTCGTCTCGGCCGCTGCGGGCGCGGTCGGAAGTGCGGCCGGACAGTTCGCGAAACTTCTCGGCGCCGGGCGCGTCATCGGTAGCGCGGGTGGACCGGCGAAGGTGGCGCTGCTGACCGAGCGTCTGGGCTTCGACTCGGCGATCGATTACCGCGCCGAATCGGTGGCCGACGGGTTGCGCCGGGTGTCCGACGGGATCGACCTCTACTTCGACAATGTCGGCGGGGAGCACCTCGTCGCCGCGCTGCACGATCTACGCCTCAACGGACGCGTCGCGATGTGCGGGATGATCTCCGCCGGCGGTGGGGACGGACCGTCGATGGACCACCTCATGCAGGCCATCCTGAAGCGGATCACATTGACCGGGTTCATCGTTCGTGATCACGAGGACCTACGTCCCGAGTTCGAGGAACGTGTGCTCGGGTGGCTGTCCGCCGGCGACCTCGTAGCCGAGTCCACCATCCACACCGGCATCGACCACGCGGTGGAGGCGTTCCTGTCGATGCTGGAGGGTGGCAACGTCGGGAAGATGCTGGTCGCACTGAACTGACCTCGATCATCAGCAGAGCCCGGAACGCTTGTCGCGTTCCGGGCTCTGTTGTCGATCGCGGGTGGCGCGGCCGAACGCTCAGACGATGTCCATCCTGTCGAGAACTGTTGCCGCATAAGCCTCGTCACCGTGGACCGACACGTGTTGCCGCCACGGTGACCGGGTCGTGCCCCACAGGACGAAATAGGCTGCCGAGGAATCGATCACGGTGTAGCTCCGGTCGAGTCCGGTCTCCACGGTCAGCAGTCGTTCACCCGGCCGAAGGGTCCACTCGCCGCCACCCGGGCCGGTCAGCCGCACCCCGAGTGCGCGACCACCCAGTGCTGCGTTGACGTCGGGACACATCTGCGGCAACCCGGCGAGCATCCATCCGATCGCCGCACCCAGGACCGCGTCGTCCGGGTCGCCGACCGGGCGCGACACCGGACCGCCGGGTGCGAGCAGGTCGACGTACATGTGACACCACATGTCGAAGGCGAAAGCATCCGAGAGCTGGTGACTGTCATAGGTTCCGAGGTCGGTGAGCGTCATCGGAGCGGAACCGATCTCCGGCGCCTGCATCGCCGAGAGCACCTCCATGGCCGGTCCGACCGTGCTGAGGAACTCGTCGGCGACCCGGGTGGGGGCCCAGTCGCGGCGCTCGTCGACGAGACGCTCCTGGAGTTCCTCGGCGGTCGTCGGGGCCGGCACGTCCGGGTCGGGTTCGGGCGGGTTCACGATGGCTGCGAAGTTCGAGCCGGTGTGTGCCACAAGGTCTTTGACGGACCAGCCGGCGCACCGGCTCGGGGCCGACCACTCGGGACCGGAGAGGCTGCGGACGATGGTCGAGTATTCATCGGCGAGTGTACGACTCGCCACGACGCCGGAATGGCTCATGGGATCTCCTCGAAACGAGCGAGTGCGTGTGTTGCACATCACTGTTGAGGAGAACCTTAACAGGTATCGAAGTAAAGAAAGCTGTTTCAGCCGAGGTGTGCTGTCTCGTTCACCGACTGGATGACCATGCGGCCCGAACCGAGGACCGCGACCCGGCTCACCGATGTGTAGGCGGGATTGAAGAAGAACGGCGACGGTGCCTGCAGGATGTCGGTGAGGAGTGTGTTGATGGCCCCACCGTGGGAGACCAGCACCGACAGCTCGCCGGGAGCCGAGCGCGCCGCGTCGAGGACCGCATCCCGCATCCGGGCCGCGGTGGCGTTCCGGTCGTAGTCGGGGATGAAGTCGTCGTAGCGGCCCTCGGCGAAGGCCCGCCCACGGTCGGTGGCGGCGATGGCCTCCGGAGTGGCGTAGACCGCGCGGTCGCTCTCCCACTCGCGGAGGCGTTCGTCGACCGTGACCTCGAGACCGAGCGGCTGGGCCGCGTGACGTGCCGTCTCATAGGCGCGCGTGTACGAGCTCGCCACCACCTGCACAACCGGGAGGCCTCGCAGCCAGGTGCCGAGTCGGCGGGCCTGGCCGACGCCTTCGTCGCCGAGGCCGGGGTCCGGCCCGGCCGGCCCGCCGGGGAGACCATGGCGGACGAGGATGATCTTGCTCGCGGCGGCGATCGTGTCTGGGGCGATCGTGTCTGGGACGTCCGTGCGAAGGGCATCCGGGGCAGGAGCGGCATCGACGGGGGTCGGGGGAACGGATGTCGACGTCGTGGTCATCGCGCGGGCTCGGCGTCGAAGGCGGCATCGGTGTGGTGGTCCGGTTCGGCCGCGAACGGCAGGCCGCGCAGGTGAGCCGTGTCGTTGACGGAATCGACCACGACGACCCCGGAGTCGAGACGTCGCACGCGGGCGACGCTCGTGTAGGCCGGGTTGTGCCAGAACGTCTTCGGCATCTCGAGGACGTCGGCGAGGGCCGCGTTGATGATCCCGCCGTGTGCGACGGCGACGATCCGTCCGCTGGGCCGGAGAGCGAACAGTTGCTCGAGCGCCGACCGTGCTCGCCGGCGGAATCCGCCGAGGTCGAGGGAAGGGACGTACTCCTCGTACCGCCCGGAGCTGACGGCGAGCAGCCGCGGATCGTCGGCCGCCATGTCCTCGATCGCGGTGTAATCCTCCGCGGTGATGTCGTCGTCCCATTCGCGGAGGTCGTCGAGTACGAGGTCCACGTCGCGGGACAGCTCGGCGGCGAAGACCTGCGCGGTCTGCAATGCGCGGGCGTACGGGCTCGCGACGACGAGGTCGATCTGTTCGCCGCGCAGCCAGGTGGCCAACCGCCGGGCGTCGTCGATACCCGCAGGCGCGAGATCGGGATTGCGTATGCCGGAGACCGGTTGTCCGTGCCGGACGAACAGGATCTCGATCATGGGTGTGCCTTTCGGTGGATGGTCAGCCGGCGATGGTGCGCTCGGAGTCCCAGTACGGTCGGCGCAGGGCCTTCTTGTCGAGCTTGCCCATCGCGTTGCGGGTCAATTCCGCCACGACGACATAGTGTTTCGGGCACTTGTAGGACGCCATGGACTCTCTGGCGAAGGCGCGCAGCGACTCGGTGTCGACGGTCGCGCCGGTCTCGGGGACAACCAGGGCCAGCAGTGCCTCACCGAGATCGGTGTCGGGTACGCCGATGACCGCGACCTCGGCGACGTCGGGATGCCTGCGCAGCACTTGCTCGCTCTCGGCCGGGTAGAGGTTCACTCCGCCGGAGACCACCATGTCGGCCACCCGGTCGGTGATGAACACGAACCCGTCTTCGTCGACATGACCCACGTCGCCGAGGGTGGCGACGCCGGGAAGGATGTAGGCCTTGGCGGTCTTCTCCGGATCGCCGTGATAGACCACCTCGCGACCCGGGGGAGTGCGGAATCCCAGGATGCCGGTGTCGCCGGGGCCGAGAACTTCTCCGTCCGATCCGACCACCACCACTTCGAACGGCTCGACGACGCGGCCGACGGAACTCGGGTGGGCGAGCCACTCGTGGGAGTCGATCTTGCACACGGTGCCGATCTCGCT
Organism: Gordonia sp. McavH-238-E; assembly: GCF_022348225.1. Classification (NCBI taxonomy): domain Bacteria; kingdom Bacillati; phylum Actinomycetota; class Actinomycetes; order Mycobacteriales; family Gordoniaceae; genus Gordonia; species Gordonia sp. McavH-238-E. The sequence goes on along the minus strand of NZ_JAKRFE010000012.1, from coordinate 8,029 downwards.
CCCGCCGTAGGACTCGATCAGAACCGGCCCGAACCAGTCGATCATCGCCCGCTTCACATCCGCCGGGCAGGCGGATCCCGTGTGGGCGACGTAGCGCAGGCCGGTGACGTCGTAGCGGGCTCGGATCTGCGGCGGCAGCGCGAGTAGTCGCTGAAAATGGGTCGGCACCATCAGGGTCGATGTGACCGAGTGGGCGTCGATGAGGTGGAGGACCCGGTCGGCGTCGAAGCGGCCGAGGATGACGACGGGCTCACCGGAGAGGAGGTGCCGGATGGAGGTGAGGGGGCCGTTGTGCTGCAACGGCCCGACGACCAGGTGAGCACCCGTCGGGTAGCCGGACCTCGTCGCCACGGCCGCTTGGAATTCGGCGGCATCCCGCGCGTGGCCGGGGAGCCAGCGAACCTCGGTGCCCCGGGCGCGCCCGGTGGTGCCGGAGGTGTAGACGAGCGGCGGTCGCGCCGGCCGGTCGGCGAGGTCGTTCGGTGGGCTCGGCTCACCCGTGAGCAGACCGTCCCACGTCAGATGCTCCACTCGGCCGTCGAGCGGGACCGTTCCCTCGTGATTGTGGGTGATGACCGTCCGCAACGACGCCGTACCGGCCGCCTCACCTGCGGCGGCCAGGCCCGCCGGGCCCGTCACGACCGCGACGCATCCCGCGTCGACGAACTGGTCGGCCATCTCACCCGCGGTCAACTGGCGGGACACGGCCACGGTCCCGATCCCCGCTCCGATGGCCGCAACATGGGCGAGCAGGGTCTCCGCCCTGTTCTCACCGATCACGGCCACTCGATCGTCGGGACCCGGTGCGAGACGGCGCAGTGCAGACGTAAGGGCCGCGAGGGTCTCGGCGACGTGATCCCAAGTGAGGGAGACGGAATCGTCGACGAGCGCGAGGCTCTGGGGATCGGCCTTCGCTCGATCGCGGATCCGGTCGAGCATCGGTCACCACTCCTTCGCACGGGTTGTCTGCGCACCCATCGTCGGGTTAACTGGAGAGCAAGTCAAGTAACAGTCCGAACTGGTCCACTTTCGGCGACTAACTTGATAGTGATTCTACTAACAATCGTCTACAGTGGTGACACATACTGCAGAAGCGATCAACAAAGTCTGCGGTTCCGGCGGGGTTCACAGCGCCGCCACCTGCACAGTCATCCCAGAGAGGTGTCATGGTGACCACCACAGAGACCGGCGTCGCGCCGGTTGCTCCTGCCGGAAAGGCGACCAAGACCGCGGAGCCGTTGCCGAGCCGAGAGGTCGTGCTCGACCTGCACCGGCGGATGGTGCGTATCCGCCAGTTCGAGACCGAGGCGGGCCGATTGATGGAGGGTGGCCGGCTTCCCGGGTTCCTGCACCTCTACGTCGGACAGGAAGCGGTCGCGGCCGGCGCGATGAGCAACCTCCGCGACGACGACCAGATCTCCTCGACACACCGCGGCCACGGCCACGCCGTCGCGAAGGGTGCCCAGTTCCGGCAGATGTTCGCCGAACTGTTCGGCCGCGTCGACGGCTACTGCAAGGGGCGCGGCGGCTCGATGCACATCAACGACCTGTCGATCGGCATGCTCGGCGCCAACGGGATCGTCGGCGGTGGCATCCCGATCGCCGTGGGTGCGGCCTTCGCGGCGAAGTACCGCGGCGAGGACTCGGTGGCCATCCCGTTCTTCGGTGACGGTGCGAGCAACATCGGCGCCTTCCACGAGGCGGCCAACATGGCCGGCATCCTCGAACTCCCCGTCGTGTTCGTGTGCGAGAACAACGGTTACGCCGAGTTCACTGCCCTGCGTGACCACATGAAGCTCGAGAACGTCGCCGACCGCGCGGCCGCCTACGGGATGCCGAGTGAGATCTGCGACGGTATGGACGCCGTCGAGGTGCGCGCCGCGGTCGGGCGGGCCGTCGAACGCGCCCGCGCCGGCGGGGGACCCTCCCTGGTCGAGGCAAAGACCTACCGCTACTACGACCACCAGGGCGTCAAGGGTCTCCGTAAGACCTACCGGACCCAGGAAGAGGTCGAGGCCTGGAAGGAGCGCGACGCGATCAAGCTGCTCGAGGCCCGGGCCGTCGCCGAAGGTGTGGTGACCGAGGCTGAGTTCGCCCAGATCTGGGCCGAGGTCGACGCCGACATCGCCGAATCCGTCGCCTTCGCCGAGAACAGCCCGTACCCCGACACCGCCGACATCGCGCTCAACGTCTACAGCGTCTGACCCGGAGAAGCCGAGAACATGTCCACTGCAACAGAAACCATCGCAACAGAATCCGGCGCAGACAACGCGGCTCCGGCAGCGCGGTCGACCACCTACGTGAAGGCCTTCAACGAGGGTGTCGCGCAGGTGATGCGCGAAGACGAGAACGTCTTCGTGATCGGCGAGGACGTGGCCGCATACGGCGGCGTCTTCCACATGTACGACGGTCTGCTCGCCGAGTTCGGCAAGCGCCGCATGGTCGACACACCCATCGCCGAGATGGGTCTGATCGGCCTCGGTGTCGGTGCGGCGGCTCGTGGCCTGCGCCCGATCGTCGACATCATGTTCATGGACTTCCTCGCCGTCGCCCTCGACCAGGTCGTGAACCAGGCCGCGAAGATGAAGTTCATGTACGGCGGCGAGGTCAAGGTGCCCATGGTCATCGCCGTCGCCTACGGCGCCGGGGTGAGCGCAGGGGCGCAGCACTCGCAGAGCCTGGAGTCCTGGTTGGCCCACACGCCGGGACTCAAGGTCGTCATGCCGTCGAATGCACGGGATGCCAAGGGCCTCATCGTCTCCGCGGTGCGCGACGACAACCCCGTCGTCTTCATGCTGAACAAGGTGTTGCTCGGCTCGCGCGGGGAGGTGCCCGAGGAGGTCTACGAGATCCCGATCGGGGAGGCGGCTGTCGCCCGCACCGGTGACGACGTGACGATCGTCGCGTTCGGCCGGATGGTCGCCGAGGCCCTCAAGGCGGCCGACGCGTTGGCCGAGAAGGGAATCTCCGCCGAGGTCATCGACCCGCGGTCGGTGCAGCCGCTCGACACCGCGACGATCGTCGAATCGGCGCGCAAGACCAACCGCATCCTCGTGGTCCACGAGGCGGTCACGTTCGGCGGCATCGGCGCCGAGGTCGCGGCGCAGATCCAGGAGGAGGCGTTCGATCACCTGGACGCGCCCGTGCTGCGGATCGGTGCTCCGTTCACGCCCGTCCCGTTCAGCACGCCGCTCGAGAAGGCCTACGTGCCGGACGCGGACCGCATCGTCGCCGGTGCCCGGCGACTCCTGGAAAGGAACTGATCGTGGCCTTCCAGATCGTGCTGCCCAAACTGGGGCTCACCATGCAGGAAGGTGTCATCGGGGAGTGGGTCGCCCAACCCGGACAGCGGGTCGCGTTGGGCGACACCCTGTTCCGGGTCGAGACCGACAAGGTCGACGTCGACGTCGAGGCAGAGGCCGAAGGTGTGCTGGCCACCAATGCGGACAACGGTGCGGTGCTGCCGGTCGGGTCCGTGGTCGGTTGGCTCCTCGCCGACGGTGAATCCGCGCCCGACGGTGGATCGACCCCCACCGCACCCGATTCCGAGTCGACGGCCGCAGCCGAGAGCACACCGGAGGCGACACCTGCCGGCACCCCCTCGGAGGCGACCGCGACCGACGGCGCCCGGCTCAAGGCATCCCCGAACGCTCGCCGCGTCGCATCCGAGGCCGGCGTCGACCTGCGCCGTCTCACCGGGACAGGGCCCGGTGGTCGGATCGTGTCCGAGGATGTCGAGGACTTCCTCGCGCGCCCGCAGGCAGAACAGTCCGGTCCGGAGGCTTCCTCGCCCGCGACATCGGCGAACGGGACATCGGACGGCGTGACATCGGCGGGCGGGGCACCGGGGAGTGCCGCGACATTCGTGGGTCCGGTCGTCCGCAAACTCGCCGCCGAACTCGGGGTGGACCTCGCGACCGTGAGTGGCAGCGGGATCGGTGGCCGGGTCACCCGCGCCGACGTGGAACGCGCCGCCACAGGTCGATCCCGTTCCGCCGCAGACACCTCTGCTGCCGTGCCGGATTCGGCGTCGGTCGGTCCGCAACCCGGTGATGTGATCCCGCTGCGTGGTATGCGCGGTGCCATCGCCCGGAACATGATGGACAGCCTGCACTCCATGGCGCAGCTCACCCACGGATACGAAGTCGATGTCACCGACCTCGTCGCGGTGCGCGCCGCGCTCAAGGGGGAGTCGGCCGCCGCGGGGCGTCGAGCGCCGAGTCTCAACGACTTCATCATCCGGGCCGCGGCGCTTGCGCTTCGCGAGCACCCGTTGCTCAACGCCGGGATCGTCGACGACCAGATCGTGGTGGCCGAGCGTGTCGACATCGGCGTCGCCGTCGCTGTCGACGGAGGTCTCGTGGTGCCGGTCGTCCGCGACGCCGATCAGCTGTCGGTCGGCGAGATAGCAGGCAACACCGCCGAACTGGCCGCTGCTGCACGCAACGGGAAGCTCGGGCTCGCCGACCTCGAGGGTGCCACCTTCTCGGTCAGCACCCTCGGTGCCTACGGAGTGGACTTCTTCACCCCGGTCATCAACCCGGGCAACGTCGCGATACTGGGCGTGGGCCGGGTGAAGGACGGATTCCGTTGGGACGGAGACACACCGGTGCGTACGCAGGTGCTCACGCTGAGTCTCACCTTCGATCACCGCGCGGTCGACGGTGCTCCCGCGGCGGAGTACCTGCGCACGGTCGGTGAGATCCTCGGCCGTCCACTCACCCTGCTCTCGGGGGCGTGACGAAGGTGTCAGCGGTTGTCGACGACACACTGTTCGCGCAGCTCGACCCGCCGGTACTCGCCGGATCGGACTGCGCGGAGTGTGCGGTTGTCGCGTTCCCGGCTGTGACGCGTTGTCCCGGCTGTGCCGGCACATCGGTATCGCGGGTCGCGCTACCGCAGCGCGGAACGGTGTGGACATGGACGGAGCAGGCCTTCGCGCCCAAACCCCCGTTCCGCGTTCCCGACTCGGGCTTCGATCCCTTCGTCGTGGCCTACGTCGATCTGGGCGTCGTCCTGGTGGAGTCGCGGGTGACGTCACCGGTCCGGATCGGTGACGAGGTCGAACTGCGACTGCTCGATCTCGGCGACTGCACCACTTTCGCGTTCGAGAGGGTCGCCGGATGAGCGCCGGTAGAAGGGCTGCAGGCGTCCACATCGTCGGGGTCGGAATGCATGCCTTCGGCCGGCACGGCGACGTCAGCGGCATGGACATGGGCGAGAGCGCGCTACGCGCGGCCCTCGCCGACGCCGGCCTCGACTGGTCCTCGATCGACGCGGCCGTCGGCGGTAGCAATGTGTCGGGCAAGCCGGACTCGCTCGTCTCGCGACTCGGCCTCACGGGCATTCCCTTCGTCACCGTCAAGAACGGTTGCGCCACGGGCGGTGTCGCGCTGGCGACCGCAGCCGACATGATCACGTCCGGACGCGCAGACGTCGTGGCCGTCGTCGGATTCGACAAGCACGAACGTGGGGCCTTCGGTTCCGACCCGGCCGCGTACGGGCTCGGACCCTGGTACGCCCGGTCCGGGATGATGGTCACCACCCAGTACTTCGCGATGAAGACGCGCAGGTACTTTCACGTCCATGGGCTCGACGAGTCGTTGCTCGGAGCGGCCGCCGAGCGCGCATTCGCCAATGGCGCCGCGCACCCGATGGCGTGGCGTCGTAAACCCCTGACCGAGGCCGAGATCCTGGCGGCGGCGCCGGTGAACAGCCCGCTGACCCAGTACATGTTCTGCTCGCCGGGGGAGGGCGGTGTCGCCCTGATCCTCGCGTCCGGCGACCGCGCCGCGGACATGTGCGACAAGCCGGTCCGGCTCGCGGCCGCGGAGGTGCGGACACGACGCTTCGGTTCCTTCGAGGTGTTCTCGCCGTGGCTGACCACCAACCCGGTGCACAGCCCTAGCATCGACGCCGCGGCAGCTGCTTTCGCGACAGCGGGGGTCGGCCCGTCCGACGTCGACGTCGCACAGGTGCAGGACACCGACAGCGGTTCGGAGATCATCCACCTCGCCGAGGCCGGGTTGTGTGGGCACGGCGAACAGGCTGAGCTGATCCGCTCTGGCGCAACCGCTGTCGACGGGGCCACACCGATCAACACCGACGGCGGTTGTCTCGCCAACGGCGAGCCGATCGGTGCGTCCGGGCTACGCCAGGTGCACGAGGTGGTCCGCCAGCTGCAGGGTCGTGCCGAGGGCAAACAGGTGCCGGGCGCACCGAAGGTCGGTTTCACACATGTCTATGGCGCGCCGGGACTGTCGGCGTGCACGGTTCTGACTGTCTGAGGAGGTTGCCGATGTCGGCACCCGCACTGTCGACCACGGACCCGGGTGGGTCGGACCTCGCGGTGTTCCGCACGGAGGTTCGCGAATGGCTCTCCGGGATCGCGGCACCCAAGTCGGCAACCCCGTCGGGGCCCGCCGATCTCGCGGTGTTCCGCAACCTGTCCGACGACGAGGAACGTCGGCTGCTCGACGCGGCGAGAGAGTACCGGCGCAAGCGCTACGACGCCGGATACGGCGCGCTGACACTCGCCGCCGAGCACGGTGGGCGGGGCCTGCCCGCGTCGTATGCGTCGGAGGTGGCCCGCGCCGAACTCGAGTTCGACGTGCCCCCGTCGACCGAACTGATCAGTGTCACCACCGGACTGGTCGGTCCCGCGGTCGCGATGTTCGGCACCGACGAACAGCGCGAGGCGTACGCGCGACCTCTGCTGCGGACCGACCTCCTGGCCTGTCAGCTGTTCAGTGAACCGGGCGCCGGTTCCGACCTGGCCTCCCTGTCCTGCCGGGCCGTGCGCGACGGCGACGGCTGGCGCATCGACGGTCAGAAGGTCTGGTCCTCGGGCGCACGCTTCGCGGATCTCGGCATGTTGCTCGCCCGGACCGACCCCGATCTGCCGAAACACAAGGGCATCACCGCGTTCCTGATCCCGCTGGACGCGCCCGGTGTCGAGATCCGGCCGATTCGACAGATGAGCGGCGGGGCGTCGTTCAACGAGGTCTTCCTGAACGACGTCCGTATCCCGGACTCCGCGCGTCTCGGTGACATCGGCCAGGGGTGGAAGATCGCCGGTGCGACACTGTCTTTCGAGCGGACCGCGTCCGGATCGGTCACCCGCAAGAAGGGCGGCTCGGTCGACGAACTGGTCGGACTGGCGCAACAGGTCGGGGCGGCCGGGGATCCGGTCGTCCGCCAGCAGCTCGCCGACGTCTACATCCGGGCGGAATTGCGTAAGGCCACCGCCGATCGGGTGGCGCGGGCCGCCGCCGCCGGCCGGTCACCCGGACCCGCTGCTTCCGTCGGCAAGTTGATGGCGTCCGATGTTCTCGTGAAGATCGGTGAGATCGCCGCGGATCTGCTGGGCAACGACATCGCGGTGGCGACCGACCCGAGTCGGTTCGCGTGGACCGAACACCTGCTCGGCAGCCCCGGGTACCGACTCGCGGGTGGTACCGACCAGATCCAGCGCAACATCATCGGTGAACGGGTGCTCGGCCTGCCGCCGGAGCCCCGAGCGGACAAGGATCGTCCGTTCTCGGCCCGCGACCGGCGTTGAGGTGGGCGCTGCGTGAAGAGCAACCCCCGCTCCCCGATCCGAAAGAACCACACACCCACTGCTCCTTGATCCGAAAGAAGCGACCCCCCTCTGCTCCCTGATCCGAAAGAAGTGACCCCCCTCTGCTCCCTGAGGTGCGAGGAGCGATAGCGACGAGCCTCGAAGGGCCTGGTGAGATACCTCGCGAGCCCTTCGTGGCTCGCTTCGCTCGCACCTCAGGGAGTAGAGGGGTTTGTCGCTCGCACCTCAGGGAGCATTGGGGTTTGTCGCTCGCACCTCAGGGAGCAGAGGGGTTTGTCGCTCGCACCTCAGGGAGCATTGGGGCGCATCGCTCGCACCTCAGCCTGGATCCGTGGACGGGTGCGGGGTGTCGATAACGTGAAAATGCCCTCTGAGCTGGAATGATTGGTGGTGTTGAGACAACAAAACATTCCAGCTCAGAAGGCACTTTCAGTGAAAGTATCGCAC
>NZ_JAKRFE010000011.1:0-211912 GCF_022348225.1 Gordonia sp. McavH-238-E | reverse complement strand
AAGCCTTCCTCGAAGAAGGCTACCGCCCGCTCACGCTGCTCCACCGACAACGAACTACGTGGATGCATACAACTCTCCCCGGGTAGTCGAAACTGATTTTCAGTCCAACTCCCGGGGAGCAGTCCATCGGACCGGGTGGGTTCACGGAAAAGGGGTGGGTTTGCGGGGCGTTACCGTCGCGCAGTCGGGAGCTTCAGCGCGAACCGCAGACTCACCAGCCGGAGACCGGTCGCGAGAACCGACCCGACGACGAGCCAGATCCAGTGCGGCGCAGAGGTATACGTGGCACCGACGGCGACGACGGCGGCACCGAGAACCGCCGGCACGGCGTAGAGGTCGGACGGCTGGAGGAGGAGCGGGACCTCATTGGAGATCACGTCGCGGAGCATCCCGCCGCCGACCGCGGTGAGGAGACCGACGGTCGTCGCGGCGAAGGCGCTCGCCCCGACGTCGAGGGCGATGCTCGCCCCTGTCGCGGCGAAGAGCCCCATCCCGAAGGCGTCGAGCACCAGGATCGACCGGTGCAGAGCTGTGAACGCGGGATGGAAGAAGAAGACGACGAGGCTGGCGATGGTCGCGGTGACGATCGGACCCCATCCGTTGATCGATGCGGGCGGGGTGATCCCGAGGAGTACGTCACGCAGGACCCCGCCGCCGACACCGGTGAGGACGCCGACGGTGATGATCCCCCACATATCGAAGTCCTTGCGGACCCCGAGCATCGCACCCGACGCCGCGAACACCGCGATACCCGCGAAGTTGAGCACGTCGAGCAGCACGAGATCACCTCTGGATCAGGAACAGGGACGACCACCGGCACACGAATGACCGCCCCCGGTGGGACCGGAGGCGGTCATCGGTATGTCAGTGCGGTGCCGGAACGGCGACCGAACGCGGCTAGCGACGGTCCAGGTCGATGAGGCCGGCGCGAGCCGCCTTGACCAGACGACGCGGAATCCGCACGGGGACGCCGTTCACCTTCTCTTCTTGCAGTGCGGGGTTTTCCGCCTTCCACTGCGAACGACGGCTACGGGTGTTCGCCCGCGACATCCGGCGCTTCGGTACAGCCATGGTTGAGCCCTTCTCCTACTGTGGTCTGCGTGGTCGATGGCGACGCCATGCGTCACTGGTCGGCCCCTGAGTGCGCCCGTCGACCCGACGCGGCCGCGGCACACAACTGGACCAGACTACCTGGCGAGGACGTCCAGCTCCAAAATGGCGGACCCACCGGCCTCCGATCGTGCACTTGTCAGAAGTAACTCCACGGCGACTGCAGGTCGGTCAGTGCGATCACCAGCCAGTACGCGATCCACACGACCAGGATGAACGCGCCGATGATGATCGCGGTGAGCGCGATACCGTCGCCGGTCTGCCTTCCGCCCGACGCCGCGATCTGTTTGCGTGCGACGATCCCGAGCACCAGTCCGACGATGCCGCCGATCCCGCTGCACAGCAGACCCAGCAGCGAGGCCACGAGGGCGCCGACGGCCAGTGTGTTGGTCGACGAGCCGTCTGCGCCGCCCTGAGACGGATCGGCGGAGCGCGGTTCGGCCGGACCCTGTTCGGCAGAGCGGCCCTCGCCGGGCGGGGGGAACGGTTGCCCGTGCCGACCCGGAGCAGGCCCCTGCGGGGCCTGGCCGTAACCCGGCGGGGGGCCGTAGCCCGGCCGGCCGGACTGGCCGTGACCCGGGTGCTGACCGTGGCCCGGCTGCTGGACATGACCATGCTGCGGGCCGAATCCCTGCTCCGGACCGAATCCCCGCTCCGGGCCAGGGCCCTGCCGAGGAGGCGGCGGCGGCGGTCCCGGTGGCGGTCCCGAAGGCGGCCGCGTCGAGATCACGCGGGTCGAGCCATAACCGGACGGGGGCGGGCCGGAGGGTGGCGGGCCGCCTGCGGTGGGTGGCGGCGAAACCGGCTGCGCAGACTGCGGATTCGACACGCCGTCGGTACGGATGACCTGGGTGACACCGTCGGCCGGACTGTGCGACTCGGGAATCTCCGTGTCATCGGGCCCGGCCCCGGGTGTCGAGGTCACCGGAACCGAGTCCGGCGCGGCGTCGGGAACCGACGCCTTCTGGGTCGGTTCCCACGGCGACGGGTCGGTCGCCGAGGAGTCCGTGGGCGGTCTGGGTGATGAGGCCGGATCCGTCGGATCGCTGCCCTCGGTCGGAGTGGTCATCGGATGCCTTTCACCAAGCTGCGCCGCAGCAGGACGACGCGGGGAGATGCGTGCACGCCCACCCGGCCGTGCATCTTGCACAGCTTAGTGAAAAGGGGCTCCGAACTGGGCCGAAGTCGATGATCACGACCCCGGAACGGCCCAAGATTCGTTCAGTAGTAGTAGACGGAGTCCGTGGAATTCCCGGCCGCGATGGCCACGATGATGATGGCGACCCACACGATCGCGCCGACGATGGCGAGAGCGCCGGTGATGATCCCGGCGAGTGCCATGCCCGATCCGGTCTGCGTGTCCCCCGCCTGCTCGACCTCGCGTCGGCTCATGACACCGAGGACCACCGCGGCGATGCCGACCGGGAACGAGATGAGGAAGCACGCGGCGAGCATCACCAGCCCGACGATTCCCGAGATCAGCGCCCCGATGGCCTTGCCATTGGTGCTCTTCTGCGGTGGCGCGTATCCGTAACCGCCGCCGTAGGGCGCTGCGCCGTACGGGTTCTGCGACCCGTACGCACTCCCGTAGGCGGGCGCCTGGCCTGCTTGGTACGGATCGTTGTACTGACCGTAGGACCCGCCGGGCGGTTGCGTGTAGGGATCCTGGCCCGGCGTCCCGTACCCCTGGCCGCCGGCCGGCGATCCGTAAGCACTTTGGCCGTACTGGTCCTGGCCGTAGACGTTCTGGCCGGACGGGTTCTGCCCGTAGGGGTTCTCGCCGTATGCACTCTGGCCGTAGGGGTCCGACGACGGGCCCGGCTGGTAGGTCTGGCCGTACTCGGTCGGCGCGTACTCCGGAGCGGCACCCTGGCCCTGGTCACCCTTGCTGAGGTTGGGGCCGGAACTGCCCGAGGACCCCGAACTCGGCACCGTACCCCAGTCGTCCTGGCCCTGGCCCGAACCCTGTCCCGGTGGATAACTCACGCACAACCCCCATGTAGATCCGACACAATGTGTTCACCAGCCTAACGACTAGACTCGACCGGTGTCTGGCGTCATCTCCGGCTTCACGGTGATCTTCATTGTAGTCGGGGTGGGTTACGTCCTCGGGCGCACGCGTGTCATCGGCGACCATGCGCACGAAGTCCTGTCCCGCCTGGTGTTCTTCGTCTTCACCCCGGCACTCCTGTTCCACTCGATGGTCACCTCCGACCTGTCGGTCGTCTTCTCGGCGACGCTCGTGATCGCTGGTGGCACCGCATTCCTCATGGGCGTCGTCTACGTGGTGATCGCCAGACTCTGGCTTCGACGCGCGGTCCCCGAACTCGTGATCGGCGGCCTGTCGGCGTCCTACGTGAACAGTGTGAATCTCGGACTGCCGATCGCCATCTTCGTGCTCGACGACGCGTCGTTCATCGCGCCGTTGCTGCTGTTCCAGATCCTGATCTACTCACCGGTGGCACTGCTCGCACTCGATCTCACCGCACTCGACCGCGACTCGGGGCGCTCACTCCTGCGGGACTCCCTGGTCGCCCCGATCACCAATCCGATCGTCGTCGGCGGACTCGCCGGACTGGCTCTCTCGCTGATCGGTTGGACGCCGCCGGCCGCGGTCATGTCGCCGCTGAAGATGCTGGGCGACGCCTCGGTACCCGCGGCCCTGCTCGCGTTCGGGTTGTCGCTGACCGGCGTCGCGGTGTTCAAGAAGGGGCAGAGCCCCCGCCGCGACATCGCGCTGGCGAGTGTTCTGAAGATGATCGTCATGCCGATCACCGTGTATGTGGTCGCCCGGTGGGGCTTCGGACAACAGGGCGAGGCCCTGTTCGCCCAGGTCGTCATCGCGGCGTTGCCCACGGCACAGAACGTCCTGGTGTACGCCACCCGTTACCGGCGCGGGCAGATCCTCGCCCGGGACACGGCGCTGATCACGACCCTCGCGTCGATTCCGACCATCATGGTGGTCGCGCTCCTGCTCGCGTGACGGGTCAGGCGTCCGGCTCGTCGCGGGGCACGTACTTGACGTCGACGCCGCCCATCAGCGCGAGTCCCGTCACCCGCACGACCGGTGCACCGGGGCGAGACGCCTTCTGCGATCTGCCGCTGAAAGCACCCATGACGCCGAGTCCCCCGATCTCGACGGTGACCCCGTCGGGCACCTTGATCTCGACGCCGCCCATGATCGCCACGCACTGCACCGTCAGTACCGGAGCGGTGAACTCCACCTCCCGCAGGTCGAGTTCGACCCCGCCCATGATGGCGGTGGCGGTGAGCTGATCGGCGACCACCGCTGTCCCCGACAACTCGCTTCCGGACATGATCGCCAGTCGGTGACGGACGGCTGCATCCGAGCTCCCACCTGTCACCCGCGGCCCGGGTGACAAGCTGGCCGCGGGCATGGCGACGCCGAGCTGCGCGACCGGCAGATCGTCGGTCAGTGCATCGAGATCACCGAAGGTCTTGGCGAGCACCGCTTTTCCGGCGCGCTCCTCGTACTCGACAGGTGAGAGACTGCCGTGCGCCATGGCGGCGGAGAGGATCTCGTGGACCAGTTCGCGGTCCGCGTCCGCGGCACGGAGCCGGGCTCGACGGTCGTCGGGAATCGGGAGTTCGCCGGGTTCGGTCACGTCTGCAGACCCTAGTGGGCCGAGTCCTGCTCGACCACCCTGATCTTTCCCGGAGTCGACCCCGAGTGCCGAGCGGGCCGCGCTCTCGTCACGACGACCCGGCTGCCCAACCGGCCGACGAAAGCCCCCGCTGAGCGGCATAATTCGTCAGGTCCGGGCGGGACGGCCGGCCGGCGACCATCGGAGGCGAAGATGAGCCAGCCCCACGACCCGGGCCGGCCCGGCGCAGGCCAGCCGGGACCGACCCCCTCGGGACACCAGTCGCCGTACGGCTCCTCGTATCCCCAGCAGCCGCCTATCCCGGGCGGCGGATACGAATCGTCGGGGGGCTTCGGGCAACCCGGCCCCTACGGTGGTTACCCGCCGCCCCCTCCGCCGCGCAAGGACCGCGCCGGGATGCGACGATGGGGAAAGATCCTCACGCTGGTCGGTGTGGTGATCCTGGTCCTGTCCGTCGCGGTGGGGGTGATCCTCGCGGTCGCCGGCATCGGGAACGTGGTCGACCAGGCGGACAAGGCGTTCCAGGTCGATCCCACCGCCGAGCAGTACTACGACGCCGGCGACGAGTTCCAGTTGTTCAGTACCAGCGCCTCGAATGGCGTGCCCGCCTGCGAGATCACCGGTCCCGCCGCGCTGGCACCGGGGACGAACACGACAGCCGAGTTCACCTTCGACGGCTCCGGAGTCGAATCGTTCGACTCCTTCGAGGTCGTCGAATCCGGCACCTACTCGTTCCGATGCGATTCGCCCGCCGTCGTCGCATCGCTGGACGCATCCGGCATCTTCAGCGGCGTCGGGGGTGTGCTGCTGGCGGTCTTCGGCGGTGGACTCGGTGGTCTGCTCGCGCTGGTGGGCATCGTGCTCTGGATCGTCGCCGGCCGAAAGCCGGCGACGGCTTGACGACGACACCCGTCGTACATCGTCGCGCGGCGGCGGAGACTGATCGAAGTCAGCCGCGGCGACGGCCCTTTCGAGCCCGTAGGTAGTCGCCGACCACGGCGGCGCCGAGACCATCGACATCCGGTGCCACCACGCGTCCGCCGATCCGGCGCGCGATCTGGTCCATGAAATGCGCCAGCCCGGGATCCTCGCCGAGCCGGAAGAACGTGACCTGTGCGCCGATTCGGGCGACATGGTCGAGTTCGCGGACGGTCAGCGCGATGGTCTGCGGGTGCGGTGGATAGAAGAAGAACGGTTCCCCGCTGGGGTCGAGATGCGCGGTCGGCTCACCGTCGGTGACCACCAGGACCACCGGCTGAGCATTCGGGAACCGTCGGAGGTGCCGCTGCGCGAGCAGCAGCGCGTGGTGCAGGTTGGTGCCCTGCTCCATGCGCGGCTGCAGTCCGGTCAGCTCGGCGATGTCGATCGAGCGCGCATATCTGCCGAACGCGATGAGGTGCAGCTCGTCGCTGCGGAAACGGGTGGAGATCAGGTGGTTCAGGGCGATCGCGGTGCGCTTCATCGGCGTCCACCGGCCCTCCATCTCCATCGAGAACGATGTGTCGACGAGGAGCACGACCGCCGCCTGTGTCCGGCTCTCGGTCTCCGAGACCTCGACGTCGCGGACATCGATGCGCACACCCGACCGCGCCATCTCCGAAGTCGCCAAGGACGGCTCGGTGGTCTCGGAGACGGTGCGCAGCACCGCATTCGAGACGGTGCGGGTGACATCCCAGGGATCGGTGTCACCGAACTCCCACTCACGGGAGGCGCCGGTCGGCTCACCCAGCAGTCCGGTCTGGCGGGTCTGGCGGTCGCCGCGGCGGCCCGACAGCTGTTCGGCGATGTCCCGGAAGATCGACTGACCGAGCTGACGCATCGCCTTGGGACTCAGGCGCAGCTGCCCGTCGGCGGTGCGGTCGAAGAATCCCTGTTCGGACAGCGCTTTCTCGAGCTCGGCCAGCATCCGGGCGTCGACCGCCGCATCGTCGCCGAGCTGGCGGGCGAGCGCATCCAGGTCGATGTCGTCCATCTGCGCGCCCGCGTACTGCTGCGACAACTGCTCGGAGAGCGCTTCGAGTTCGGAGATGTCACGCAGGGCGGCGGCGCCCTCACCCAGTCCCATCGGCTGATCGCCGGAGAAGGATTGCGCGTTGTCCCAGTCGAGACCGGGCCGGGCCGCCCGGAGTTGCGAATCCATCTGCGCGAGTTGGTTCATCAGGTCGGGCGAGCCGAACGCCTGCTGCGCCAGCTGATCGAGTTCGGCCCGTTGCTCAGGGGTCAGCGAGTTGTAGAACTGTTGCGCCGCGGCCGCCCGCTGGGCGAGCGAATCGATGAGTTCTTCGGTGTTGCGCGGGTTCTCCGGGAAGAACTCGCCGTGCTTGTCCATGAACTCGTCGAACGCCTCCGCGGTGTCCTCACCCCGGTTGTGCGCCTCGAGGAGCTTGTTCAGATCCCCGAGCATCTCCGAGATCCGTTGCCGATCCTGCTCGTTCGCACCCTCGAGCGCTTCCTTCATGCCCGCGAAACGTTGATCGAGCAGTTCCCGGCCGAGCAGGTCCTTGATCTTGTCGTAGTCCTCGCGAGCCTGCGGGCTGCGCCAGTCGTACTCCGACAGTTCCTCGACGGCCTGTGCGGTCGAGGGCGGGAGACTGCCGATCTGCATCTCGGCGAACCGGGCGTCGTCGTCGAGGTCACGCGCGAGCTGTTTGCGTTCTTCGAGAACCGCGCGGTCGAGGAGTTCGCGGATCTCGGCGAAGGTGCCGTCGAGGTTCCGCTTCTTCAGCAATTCCTGCCGGCGACGGTTGATCTGTTCGCGCAGCTTGTCGAGTCCTCGCATGTCCGGCGTCCCGCGACGCAGCAGCTCTCGCAGGGCACGCTGCGGCGACGCGCCGGCCATCACGTCCTCGCCGATCGTCTCCAGCGCCTCGCGCAGATCGACCGGCGGCGCCAGCGGGTCGGGCCCGCCAGTATACCGCTGGTAGCGCGAACGATGAAAGCTCTTGCGCGCCATGTGTTCTCCTCGTTGTCCTAGCGGCGCGTTCAGCCGTAGATCGTCTGTCCGGTCTCGTCGGCCTCTTTGCCGATGCGACGAGCCAGGAACAGGCCCTCGAGGGCCAATTCGACGGCGCTGGCCCGCTCCCCCTCGCTGTCGGCCTCCAGCCGATCGGCGATCTGGTCGAGGACTGACGCAGTGGTGTCGGGCGACGGGATGGACTCCAGCAGGTCACCCGCCCGCACGCGATCGCCGGTCACGACCGGTTCGCCCTCTTCGAGCGCGGAGACCAACGGCGCCATGTCGATTCCGCCCAGATGTGCCCGCACCGCGTCGGCGATGGACTTGCGCATCAGGTGTTCGAGGATCTCCAGTTCACGACCCTCTTCACCGGACTCGAACTCGATCTTGCCGCGCAGCACCTCGATCACCGACTCCAGATCGACGACGCGTGCGACCGCCTGGTCCTCCCCGGTGACGGTCGCACGGTGAAGTGCGGCCGCGGCAACGGTTTCGGCGCCGGCGATGGAGAATCGGGCCGAGACCCCCGAGCGCTGGTCGATCGAGGGATGATCGCGGGCGTAGCGGGTGAACCGCGCCAGGATCTCGGTGATGAACGTCGGGACGCTGGCGGTGAGGTCGGCCTCCTGCTCGATGACCGACACCTCGTCGTCGAGCTCGAGCGGGTAGTGCGTGCGGATCTCGGCGCCGAAGCGGTCCTTGAGCGGGGTGATGATGCGACCGCGGTTGGTGTAGTCCTCCGGGTTGGCGCTGGCCATCACGAGGACGTCGAGCGGCAGGCGCAGCGTGTAGCCGCGGACCTGGATGTCGCGCTCCTCCATCACGTTGAGCATGGACACCTGGATGCGTTCGGCGAGGTCGGGCAGCTCGTTGATGGCGACGATGCCGCGATGCGCGCGCGGGATGAGCCCGAAGTGGATGGTCTCCGGGTCGCCGAGACTCCGCCCTTCGGCCACCTTCATCGGGTCGATGTCGCCGACGAGATCGGCGACCGAGGTGTCCGGCGTCGCCAGCTTCTCGCTGTATCGCTGGGAACGGTGCCGCCATTCGATCGGCAGGTCGTCGAGGAGGTTGGCAGCCTTCCGGATCGACCCCGGGGTGATCGGCTCATACGGGTGCTCCCCCAGCTCCGAACCCGTGATCACCGGCGTCCACTCGTCGAGTAGGCCGACGAGCGTGCGCAGGATGCGCGTTTTGCCCTGGCCGCGCTCGCCGAGCATCACGACGTCGTGGCCTGCGATCAGCGCACGCTCGAGTTGCGGGATGACGGTCGCCTCGAAGCCCACGATGCCGGGCCAGGGGTCGCGGCCCGCGCGGAGCGCCGACAACAGGTTGTTGCGGATCTCGTCGCGGATGCTGCGCTGCACGTGGCCGCTGGCACGGAGTTCGCCGAGGGTCCGGGGCGACGGGTGGCGGGTTTCGGTCGATTGAGAACCATGGGTGGTGACGTTGTCCTCTGGCACCTGATCCACGCTACTCCGAGTTGGGATCTGCGTCTGCGCCGTTGCGGTCGCCTACCCGGCAGGAGCGGGCGTCCAGGCCGGGTCGCGTCCGATGAAGCCCATCAGCCGGCTCACCACGTCGGCATCGTCGGGCACCTCGACCTTCGGGCCATACTGGCCCGAGCTGCGCAACATCTCGTCGATGGACGCCATGCCGTCGAGGAGGCGTCGCGCGAATGCCGCGTCGAGGTCGGGTGTCAGTCCCTGCGATCGCGCGAGATCCCAGGTGTGCATGAACACGTCGGCGGTGTAGAACTGGTCGACCGCGTCGGCGAGGCGGTGTTCGCCTGCCATCGGGTGGGTGAATGTGTCCTCGGCCGACGGTCCGTCGAGAAGGGCCTGAACCCCCGACGCATGCGCCGACCACGCCCCGGCCGGGTCGTCGGCGACGGTCGGTCCGGCCGGGAGCTCGACGCCGCCGGCGGCGAGGAACCCGGTGAACCAGTCGACGAGGTGGGCGACGACGTCGCGCGCCACCCATCCGTCGACCGGCGTCGGGGCGTTCCAGTCGGTGACGCCGGCGACGACGTCCGCAAAACCGGCGGCGACATCACGGTGGCGCGCAGCGGCGTCCAAGTCTGCGATGGTCATGTCCGGGGACTCAGACCGTGCCGTCGGACAGCATGCGGTCGAGGGCGGCGTAGCCCTCGTTGACGCCGACCTCCATGCCGGAGGCGAGCCAGCCGTCGCGGGCTTCGAAACTGTCGCAGAGGGATTGGGCGTGGAGTCGCGTCGTGCCGTCACCGAGGTCCTCGAACCACAGGGTCTCCAGCGACACCGCGTCGGGCATGCCGAGGAACGTGAACGTCTGGACGATCTTGTCCTCGCCGACGGTGTGGAAGCAGCCGCGGAATCCGAACTCCTGTCCCTCGTGGGTGGAGACATAACTCCAGCTGCCGCCGTCACGGACGTCCCACTCGACGATCCGGCTGCTGATCGCCTCCGGCCCGACCCACCGGACGAACAATTCGGGATCGGTGTGGGCCTTCATCAGCTGCGCGGGCGTCCCGCGGAAGTCGCGGGTGATCCGGATCAGCGGCACCTCCTGATCGGCTTCGATGGCGGCCTCGGGATAGCGGGTCTGGGTTGCGGTCATGACACCTTTCCTTCCTTGTGGAGTGGTTGTTCGACCTCGAGGTCCGGCGCTGTCGGATTGTCGGCCTCGGGGCCGTCGTTCATCTCGGCGAGCAGCGCGTCGAGACGCTGGTAGCGCTCCTCCGCCCGCTTCCGATACCGCTCGATCCACTTGGTCATGAGGTCGAACACCTCGGCTTCCAGATGGACCGGACGGGTTTGGGCCTCCCGGGTGCGGGTCACCATGCCGGCGTCCTCGAGCACCTTCAGATGCTTGGAGACGGCCTGGATGCTGACGTCGTACGGCTCGGCGAGCTGGCTGACCGTCGCATCCGAGACCGCCAGCCGCGCGACCATGTCACGCCGGGTGGGGTCCGCGAGTGCGGCGAACACCTTCGACAACTCGTCTGCCATTCGAACTCCTCAACCGTTTGGTTGAATACGATCGTGCGCCCCTCCGGGGACGTTGTCAACCCTTTGGTTGAATAGCCGCCGGGGCGGCTCGGAGAGAACCCAGGCCCCGCAAACGACAACTCCCACGACCGGCCGGTGGGCCGAGGGTGGGAGTCGTCGGGGGTGGGTGCGGTCAGGCGGGCCCGATGGGCGCCTCGCCACGCAGGGTGATCCGATGCATCACCCTGCGGGCATCGCCGTAGTCGCGGTTCGCGTAGTGCAGCGTGTTCCGGTTGTCCCACAGCACGAGGTCGCCCAGACGCCAGCGGTGCCGGACGATGTGCTCGGGCTTGGTGAGATGCGCGTAGAGCAGGTCGAGGATGCCGCGGCTCTCCGCCTCGGAGACACCGTCGATGTGCGAGGTGAAGCCGGGATTGACGAACAACGACTTCCGTCCGGTCTCGGGGTGGATGCGCACCACCGGGTGGGTGACCGGCACCAGCTCGGTGACCTCTTCGCCGTCCCACGTGTTGCCGCGGCCGTTGCGTCGCTGCTTGAGGTAGTAACCGAACTCGCGGTTGCCGTCGTGCACCGCACTGAGTCCGTCGATCATCCGGCGGATCGGCTCCGACAGCGACCGGTACGCGAGCTCGGCGTCCGCCCAGTTGGTGTCACCACCGTTGCGCGGCAACACCACTGGGCGGAGGATCGAGCCCATCGGCGGACGCGGCATGAAGGTGACGTCCGTGTGCCAGACGTCGGCGAATCCGTTGTCGGCGCTGTCGAGCGAGTAGACCTCATTGGGGACGTCGCCGCTGTTCCACACCGGGTGCCCGAAGGTGAGGTCGCCCAATCGATTTCCGAATCGGATGTGCGCCGCGTCGTCGAGATCCTGATCGCGCAGGACGATGACCTTGTAGTCGATCAGCGCCTGCCGAAGCGCGGCGACCTGCGCATCGGAAGCGGATGCGACGTCGACGCCGCGGATCTCGGCGCCGAAACTCGGCCCGAACTCGTCGATGTCGAATTCGACTCCGCTGGAGATGGTTCCGGCGTCAGTACGGGAAGCGGTGGCGACGGGGTGTGCGGTGGTGGTCATGAGGATCGTTCTCCGGGTCGAGGAAGGCGAGGGTGGGAGCGGGGTGCGCCGGCGGCGAACCGTGGTGGGAGCCGTCCGCCCAGTTCATCGAGTGGAGAGTGCACTTCCCACCGCCGACCGGACCCCCATGTGACCCCGGAGCGCTCGATGAGCGACCGGGCCTCGTGGCGCGCGGAACGGTGGTGGTGGACACCCGTACTGTCTATCCGTCCGCCGCGCCGCCGGACAGGGTTGAGCCCACGGTGAGGAAAAGGGCGGGCCTCAGGCCACTGCGGCTTCCTTCACGGCGGCTCCGATCTCGGCGCGCAACGCGGCGTACTCCGGCGAACCCCGCAGCTCCTCGGGTTCGACGCCGGTGCGCGGCAACGGCGAGGTGAGATCGAGCGCGACACGTCCGGGACGCTTGGTGAGCACGACGATCCTGCTGCCCAGGAAGGCCGCCTCGTCGGCGCTGTGCGTGACGAAGACGTTGGTGCGTCCGTTGTCGGAACTCACCGCACGCACATCCTCCTGCAACCGTTCTCGCGTCAGTGCGTCCAGCGCCGCGAACGGCTCATCGAGCAGGAGCAGGGAGGTCTCGGCCGCCAGCGCGCGGGCGATCGCGACGCGCTGCTGCTGACCGCCGGAGATCTCCCAGATGCGCCGGTGGGCGGTGTCGTCCAATCCGACCCGTTCGAGGAGTTCGTCCCGGCGCGCCGCCCGTTCGGATTTCGGGACCTTCGCATACTTGAGTGCGAGATCGACGTTGCCGCCCACGGTCTTCCACGGGAACAGACGCGGTTGCTGGAACACGACACCCGAGGACACCCCGGGCACCGGGGTAGCGCCCGAGACCACCACCTCACCCGACGTCGCGGGCTCGAACCCGGCGATCAGCCGCAGGAGGGTGGACTTGCCGCATCCGGATGCACCCACCAGCACCAGGAACTCCCCCGGCGGGACGTCGAGATCGACCGGGCCGACCGCGGTCACCGCGTCCGCACCCGTCCCATACCGCTGGGACACGTTGTGCAGGCGGATCGCGCCGCGCTCACCCGCGGAGCGTCCGGTGTCGACGATCTGGCTACTGCTGCTCGAGGACACCCGGCAATCCCTCTGTGTAGATGGCATCTCGGAAGGTCTCGATCGGCGGGGCCGCGGGGATCTGCTGCTGCTCGGCGAGGAACACCGCTGCGCTGTGCAGATTCTCGGACAGATTGCCCGGGTCGCCCTGCGTGCCCAGCCACGTCGGACTCGTGAGCTCCGCGACGGTGAGGTAGGTGCCCTGCTTCAGCTGGTTGGCCGCATCCTCCGGGGTCGTACCCAGCTGCGCGGCGATGGCGTCGGCCGCGGCCTGCGGGTCGTCCTTGATGAGGGTCAGCGCCCGGGCCTGGACCTGACGCCAGGTGTTCACGACGTCGGGGTTCGCCGCGGCGAAGTCACTGGAGACCACCCCGAGGTCGAGCGTGGGCTTGCCGGCGGTGGCCAACTGTCGACTGGCGATGAGAGTCTTTCCGTCCTGGCGCAATTCGTCGAGGGTGGGCAGCCAGGTGTAGACCGCGTCGATGTCGCCGCGTTGCCAGGCGGCCAGCGAGGCCTGCGGTTGCAGGTCGATCAGGTCCACGTCTTTCGGGTTCACGCCGGCCTGGTCGAGCGCGGCGAGCAGGCTGTAGTGGGCGGTGGAGGCGAATGCCGTGGCCACCCGCTTACCCTTGAGGTCGGCGACGGTGTTGATCCCGGTTCCGTTGCGCGCGACGAGCGCCTCGTTGTCGCCCGCGACATCGAGGACGAAGGCCACCTGGTACGGGATGTTCAAGGGCGCGGACAGTCCGCGGGCCACCGGACTGGAGCCGATGGCGGCGAAGTCGACCTCTTTGGCGACGAACGCGGTGTTGATGTCGGCACCGGAGTCGAACTTGGTCCACTTGATGTTGTAGTCCGGCAGGGCCTCTTCGAGCCAGCCGTTGTTCTTGACGATGAGGTCGCCGCTCGGGAAGGACTGGTAGGCGAGCCGGATCGTCGGCTTGCTGTCGTCGCCGGAGTTGTCGACCGAGCACCCGGCGAGTATCAGCGTCATCGCGGCGATCACCCCGAGCACCGCACCGAACCGCGAGCGCAGTCCGTTCGATCGCCCGAGCCGGCTCGAGCCGGTCCCCCTGCGTGTGATTCTCATGTCCCTCAGACCTTTCCGCGCCACGGCACCACTCGGTGCTCGATTGTTCGAAGGAGCCCGTCGATGATCAGTCCGGACAGACCGATGGCGATGATGCCGACCAGTACGACGGGTGTGTTGTTGTAGTTGCTGGCGTCCTTGACCACGCCACCGATTCCGGGAATGCCGTTGAACAGCTCGGCCGCGACCACCGAGGAGTAGGCGATGCCGACCGAAAGCCGTACACCGGTGAAGGTCTCGGGCAGCGCCGACGGTACGACGACGTCGCGGATCACCTCGGACCGCGACGCACCGAGCGCGCGGGCCGCCTCGATGAGACCCACCGGCGCGGCACTGACCGCGGCGGTGGTCGCCACCGCGGCAGGCGGCAGCGCGGCCAGGGCCAGCAGCGTGATCTTGGGAGCCTCGTCGATGCCGAGCCAGATGACCAGCAGGAAGAAGTAGGCCAGCGGCGGCAGTGCGCGCAGGAACGTCAGCCACGGTTCGAGCAGTCGCCGGAGCGACACCACCGTTCCCATCGCCAGTCCGAGCAGGACTCCGAGGATCACACCGATGGCCACGCCGGCGAAGACCCGGCGCAGGGTCATGTACAGGTGTTCCCACCAGTAGTAGTCGGCGTATCCGCGGACGCCGTCGTGCGTGGTGGACATGTCGACGAAGGCCTGCCACACCGTGCCGAGACGCGGCACGAAGGTCTCGCTCCAGATCCCGCTGACGGCGACGAGCTGCCACACCGCAGCGAACACCACCACCGACAGCAGCGGGAGTCCCACCCGGGTCAACAGTGATCGCACGCGCGAAGAACCACCGGGCGACGTGCGCTCCGCCCCACCACCCGCTTCTTCCGGGGTGATGTCCACAAACAAGGTCACCGTGCATGTCTAGACATCGCAAACCCCCACGAACAGAGTTTTCGTCGTCGAGAGGAAAACTATCGCCGGATGCATACAAATCCGGCGCGATGTGCTTGTGGCGTGGGGTTTCTCTGGTCGCGTCCGTGTGAATCGCCTAGAACACGAACTGCGCGGCCACCTCGGCAACGCCGGTCAGCGCGGACTGGACGCGAGCATGCAGTGCCAGTCCGGCGGCCGACCACGCCGGTTCGTCGTCGAGGTCGGCGTCGTGTGGTCGGGCGTTCCACGCGCCGTTCCACTGGGTCAGCGCCGCTGCCAGCTCGGGGTCGAGGCCCAAGCGCGACGGGTCGGCGGGATAGTTCTCCGTGAAGCTCTCCCATAGCGGCCCCGCGCCCCACTCGGGGAACATGCGGATGAGCCGGAGTCCGTCGGGGAGCACCACCGGTCGCGACCCTGCGGCGCGGGAGGCGAGGTATCGCATCTGCATATCGGATCGTGTTCTCCGCGCGGCCTGTGTTCGAGCCGGCTGCCGATAGTCGTATCCCGACAGCCACTCCAGACGCTCACCACCGGACGGATTTTCGACGACAGCCAGCGACCACAACTTCCCTTGATCGGTGAAGAAGTAATCGGCGTCCGAGATCACCGTGGTCACATCGCATCCGGAATAGTCGAGGACCTCCGCGCAGTAACCGGACCCGTCGTACTCGAAACCGAAGAGTCTCAACCGCGTCTCACCGCGGGCGTCGCCTCCGCCCGGCCGAGCTGTCTCGCTGTTCGTCATCAATTCACCCCCCCGAACGGTCAGGGTCTCACAAACGCTCAGCCGCGCGAAACGACAAACCCCCTTCGCGACCGAGGTGCGCGACAAGACACCTCCGCGCCCCGAGGAACGCAAGCGACGAGCCCTCCCCCGCCCCCTGAGGTGCGAGGAGCGCAAGCGACGAGACCTCCCCCGCCCCCTGAGGTGCGAGGAGCACAAGCGACGAGACCTCCCCCGCCCCCTGAGGTGCGAGGAGCGCAAGCGACGAGCCTCGAAGGGTTCGCAACGAGATTCAGCCCGAAGATCCCGGACTCCATTGTTCGACAGCGAGCCAAATCCGAGACGGATGGGACAGGAGTTCACCCATGTGAACGATCCACGCATAGTCAACGGGAAACGACGCACAGTCGACGAAATACGCTGCACAGTCGATGATTTCGTGATTATCGGTTGTGGAATTTCCTCGAAATCGAACGAATGTTCCCGTACAGTGGAGACATGCCAGAGCTCGCCACTCTCCTCGACCACCTCATCGAGACCACCCCGCCCACCGACGACCCCACCGGCGCAGCAACATTCGACGCACTGAACACACTTCGACTCATACGCAATATCGCCGACCACCAGATCGTCACCCACACAGCACAACTCGACGAACTCGGCGTCGCACAGAAAGTCGGGAGCACCACCAAGAAGATGCTGATCGAGTCAGGGCACGCACCGAGCTCGGCCCACCGCGTCATGCGCAGCGTCGACGCCCTACCCACCCTCCCCACGCTTGCTCGTCACGCCGCCGACGGACGACTCACCGCCGAAATCATCGACGCCATCATCCGCGGAATGAACCACATTGAAAAGCGGTGCTCGGCACCTCTTTCCGACGAAGACAAGACGGCGCACGAAATCGAGCTCCTCGGCCAAGCACTCTCCGGGGCAACGCCGACACAAGTCCTCCAACACGCCCGCACCATCGGCAACACCCTCACCGACGCCGACGACACCGGCATCCCCACCGCCGACGACTCATCCTTGAACACAGTCAGCGCCCACACCACCGACGACGGACGCATCGACATCCGCGCCGACCTCACCCAAGTCGTCGGCGAAAAGTTCCAGGCCATGATCGACGAACGATCCTGCCCGCGACCCGAACCCGACGGCGCCCAGGATCGGCGCACCGCCGAGCAGCGCCGCGCCGACGCCTTCGAGCTGATCCTCGACCAAGCAGCACTCGGAGCCACCCTCGACACCGTTGGTTCCCCACGGACACAACTCATGCTCACAATCCCCGCCACCGGCGCCGACCCAGCCACCCTGCCCTGGACCGGATCCGTCAGCCATGCAACAGCGAAACAGCTGTCATGCGACGGGTCGCTGACCGAAATCGTCCTCGATGCTGAAGGCGTACCCCTGCAGATGGGACACACCCACCGGCTGTTCCCACCACACCTAAGGCGAGCGACGATCCTGCGAGACCAGTGCTGCATCAAATGCGGTGCACCACCGTCACACACCCAGGTGCATCACATCGCACACTGGGCCGACGGCGGACCCACCGACCTCGACAACGGCTGCCTGCTCTGCCAACGCTGCCACACCCAAGTCCACCACCACGGGTGGGACATCGTGATGGGCTTCGACCGCCATCCATGGCTAGTCCCACCCGCCTCGATCGACCCACACCGCAAACCCCTACCCGCCTACAACCGACGCACCATGCGACTCGACAACGCCGCCTGACCACACCATTAACAGAACTCTGCCCACACACACACTTTCGCGTAGCACCTTCGCACCCGGGCCTTGCCCGGGACCGCAGCTGTCCCTTGACAACTCGACAGTGTCACAGCAGTCGGCTCCGTTCCCGGTCGAATCGTGGGCCGGGAACGGGTCGCACTGCCAATTCTCGTCGTCGCTAATCGTCATCGCACCTGGAGCATCAGCGGGTGACAACCGCCGTGGGCCGATAGACTGCGGCCCCGACAGAGAAAGCGCTCCCCACATCTCCAGGGAGCGACGGGGGTCGCACTCCGCCACCTGGAATGACCGCACCCTGGCGGCAGTCGGGGACCACGAAAGAACGCCCGTTTCGGTGTGGAGTGGGCTTGCTTGCGTCACCCCACTCCCCTGCGGCGCGCAGGTTGCGAGCGTCACGAAGGGTTCCGCAACTTCGGCCACCGGACCCCTTCGTGATGCGCCCTCCGCGAGCTCCGTGCGCTCCTCAGGGAGCAGAGGGGGCCAGCGAGTCCGCGGTTCTCCCGCATCAGGCATCAGCGGGTGCCGGCGAGTCCGCGGTTCTCCCGCATCAGGCAGCAGCGGGGCAGCGGTTGTCGGCTGCGGTCGTCCCCCAGGCCGACGCCTCAGCTGAACGCCAACCACCCCGCGAGGCCGAGTCCGCAGACTCCGACCACTATCCGAAGTGGTCCGGGCGGTAGGCGTTTCACCACGGGCGGACCACACCATCCACCGGCCAGGCAGCCGACGGCCATGGCGAGCGCCGCCCACCACTCGACGGGTCCCCAGATCATGAATCCGACGGCGGCGACCGTGTTGGCGATGCCGAGGAACAGCGATTTGGACAATGCTGCGCGCCACAGTGGTTCGCTGGTCACCACGAGCATCAGCGCGAGGATCATGATCCCGGCCCCCGCGCCGAAGTATCCGCCGTACACCGAGATCAGCGTCAATCCCAGGATGAACACCCAGGGGCGTTCGACGTGTGAGGTCGCCCAACGTCGCAGGACGGGTTGTACGAGTAGCGCGACCGCGGCAATCGCCACGAGGAACGGCACAACGGCCTCGAACGCCTCGGCCGGCGTCGAGAGCAGCAGCACCGCACCGACCGTGCCACCGATCAGCGAGGCGACTGCGCCGATGATCAGACGTCGCCGGTCACCGTCGAGGAGGGAGCGTCCCGACTGTGCGGTGCTCCCCACCCCGACGGCGACCAGCGCGACCGTGTTCGTGACGTTGGCGGCGATCGGGCTGAGCCCGACGGCGAGCAGCGCGGGATAGCTGACGATCGAGGCCAGCCCGGTGATGTAGCCGATCAGGCCGGCGCCGAACCCGGCGACGACCAGTAGAGCGAGCTCAGTGAGCGAAATGGCGCGCCCCGGTGAGGTAGAGCGTCACGCCCGCCTCATCGGCCGCCTCGATCACCTCGTTGTCGCGAATCGATCCGCCGGGCTGGGCGACGGCTTTCACCCCGGCCGACAGCAGTACCTGCAGTCCGTCCGGGAAGGGGAAGAACGCATCCGACGCCCCGACGCTGCCTGCCGCTCGGTCACCCGCGCGCTGCACGGCGAGATGCGCGGAGTCGACGCGGTTGACCTGCCCCATGCCGACCCCGACCGACGCACCGTCGGAGGCGAGCAGAATGGCATTGGACTTGACCGAACGACATGCCCGCCAGGCGAATTCGAGGTCGGCGAGAGTCTGGTTGTCGGCCGGCGGTCCGGCCACGAGGTTCCAGTTGGCCGGATTGTCACCGTCGGCGTCGAGGACGTCACGCTGCTGCATCAGCAGTCCGCCCGACACCGGCTTGGTCTCGATCCCGGTCGCCGCCGGCGGGGTGGCCACCAGTACTCGGATGTTCTTCTTCCGGGTCAGGACCGAGAGCGCGCCGTCGGCGAAACCGGGCGCGACGATGACCTCGGTGAAGATCTCGGCGACCTGCTCGGCCATCTCCACGGTGATCTCGCGATTCGCGGCGATGACACCGCCGTAGGCGCTGATCGGATCGCAGGCATGCGCCTTCCGATGCGCCTCTGCGATGTCGACACCGATGGCGATCCCACACGGGTTCGCATGCTTGATGATCGCGACCGCCGGGGTATCGAAGTCGTACGCGGCGCGCCAGGCGGCGTCGGCGTCGGTGTAGTTGTTGTAGCTCATCTCCTTGCCGTGGAGCTGCTCGGCGGTCGCGACCCCGCCGGCGCCGGCGTTTCCGACATACAGCGCGGCCGCCTGGTGCGGGTTCTCGCCGTAGCGCAGCACCGCGGAGCGGGTCCAGGTCGCCCCGGCCCACGCCGGGAACTGCGAGTCGTCCTCGGGCGCAACGACGCTCGACATCCACGACGCCACCGCGACGTCGTAGTCGGCGGTGTGGCGGAACGCCTTTGCCGCGAGCTTCTTCCGGTCGGCGAGGGAGAAGCCCTCCGCGGCAACGGCCTCGGTCACCCGTGCATAGTCCTCGGGATCGACCACGACGGCGACCGACGGATGGTTCTTGGCTGCGCCGCGCACCATCGACGGACCGCCGATGTCGATCTGCTCGATGCACTCGTCCGGCGTCGCGCCCGAGGCCACCGTCGCGGTGAACGGGTAGAGGTTGACGACGACGAGATCGAATGCGGCGACGCCCAACTCGTCGAGCTGCGCGACATGATCGGACTTTCGGGTGTCGGCGAGGATGCCCGCGTGGACCTTCGGGTGCAAGGTCTTGACGCGCCCGTCGAGACATTCGGGGAAGCCGGTCAGCGTCGACACCTCGACGACCGGGACACCCGCGCCTGCGATGGTCTTCGCGGTCGATCCGGTGGACACGATCTCCACCCCGGCCGCATGGAGCGCCGTCGCGAGATCGGTCAGACCGCTCTTGTCGTAGACACTCACCAGCGCGCGCCGAATCGGTCGACGAGAACTGTCAGGGCTGTGTGCGTTCACGGGATGCGGGCCTTTCGTCCATCGATGACTACTCCTCTGGTGACCAGTGCGGCCACCACGTCGGCGAGCAACACGCGCTCGACCGTCTTGATTCGCTCGTGCAGGGTGTCGGCGGTGTCGTCGTCATCGACGGTGACCACCTGCTGGGCGAGGATCGGACCGGTGTCCACGCCCTCGTCGACCAGGTGGACCGTCGCGCCGGTGACCTTGACGCCGTAGTCGAGTGCGTCGGCGACACCGTGGGCGCCCGGGAAGGCCGGCAGTAGCGCCGGGTGACTGTTGACGACACGTCCACCGAACCGTCCGAGAAAGGCCGGGCCGAGGATCTTCATGAACCCGGCGGTCACCACCCACTCCGGTCCGATCGCGGCGACCTGCTCGGTCAGCGCACGATCCCACGTCGCGCGGTCGGCGTGGTCGGCGACACGGCAGGTGATGAGCGGGATCTCGTTGCGCTGCGCGACCTCTTGCGCGCGGCACACACGGTCGACGACGATCGCCGCAACCCGAAACGGGGCATCCTCGGCGCCACCGCGCGCGATCAGCGACTCCAACAGCGAACCGGTGCCCGACGCCATCACCACCAGCGGGGTGCGGCCGGGTGCCGTCGGGGATGTCACGTCGTCGAGACTAATCGCCGCACGTTGCGCCACCCGAGCCGGGTGCGACGCCGTCGGGACGGCCGCACACCGGGCGCCCTGCCGGCGGGGTTCGCCTCAGCGTTGCCGGGACGTGCCGTGCGAGCCGGGATAGAGGTCGTAGTCCGCATCGTCGGCGAGATCGGTCTCATCGAGATCGTCGTCGTACACGCGGTTCGCCGCCGGTTCGGAACCGGACGGAGAGTCGGCGACCACGGAACCGTCGTCGCGTGCATCGGCATCGTCGAGAGGTTCGTCGTCGCGGGGCTCGTCGTCGACAACCTCGTCGTCGTACTCGTAGCCGTCGTGATCGGCATCCTCGTAGTCACCGTCGTCGAACTCGGAGTACTCCGCGTACTCATCGTCCTCGTCCAGATCGGTGACGATGACGTACTCGTCCTCGTAACCGGGATCGAGCGGGTCGTCGAAGTACTCGTCGCCGACGGCGAGGCGGGCTGCGCGGGTCGACGGCAGGAAGGCGTACACCAGCACGATCAGCAGGCCGACGACCGCGATCCAGCCCAGCGTGAAGACCCCGGCCGCCGACACGGTGACGGCGACGTCACCGAACTCCCCGAGCGTGCCGCCCGCCGCGACGGTCAGGACGGCGACCGCCGAGGCCGCCACCGCCGCGGCGACTCCCACCGAACGCACATGAGCCATGGGATCGAGGTCTCGGCATCGCCAGCCGACGAAGCCCGCGACGCCGGCCGGCACGAGCAGACCGACGAATCCCCAGGCTCCGGCGCCCGGCCCGTCGGGCAGGACCGCGAGCACCGGGACCGGCGGCACGGCGCCACCGCGAACCGTGAACAGATCGACCGTCATCGCGCCGAGCTGCACGTCGGAACCGACGAGCACCGCCATCGCGGCGACCATCACGTTCGGGAGATACAGCACCGAGAGCAGGCAGAGTCCCAGGAATCCGTCGAAGTCGTAACCGGTCTCGATCAGCTCACCGATCTGCCCGTGCCGCATCAGCATGCGCAGGCACACGAGTACGGCGCCGGCGACGAGCAGCATCAGTGCCGCGACCAGTCCGTATCGGAAGCCTCGACGATCGGCGTGGGAGACGCGCCCACGGACCGCGAAGTCCCGGCGTCGACTCCACACGATCCCGGCCAGGGCGGCGCCACCATGCACGCCCAGCGTGTACAGGAACGCGACGAGCGCGCTGGGCGTCTGGATCGGCAGGACCGATCCACCGTCCATCACGACGGCCAACGACATCGCGGTGATCAGCACCGGGCCGATCACCGCCGAGAAGACGACGGCCCCCAGGTCGAACAGATCGTGCCGATCGCGTTCGGCCGAGTTCGTGCCGATCGAGACGGCCCGAGCCGTCAGCCGGGCCGTACCGGCGGCGACGATCAGTGTCGGCAACAGCGGCAGCACGCCGACGGTGACCCCGCTGATCGTCACCGGCACCTGGTGGATGGCCAACCAACCCGAGGCGATCGCGCTCGGGAGTCCGGTCAGGCCGCTGCCGGCCACGAGCAGCACCGCAAGCATGACGACGATCAGGGTCACCAGCGCGATCGCGGGAACGGTGAACGCCACCACCGCGAGCTGGCGGGCCGAACCCTCGGCCGCCGTGCGCTGCGCACGACGCGATCGCCGCAGGTTACGAAGCTGCGACGCCAGATTGTCCGTGGTCGGGTCCGGCTTGAGGGAAGGCATCGTCATGAGCCTGACACGGTCCCGGCCGACGCCGTCGTAGACGCGCCGAGTGAGCCGCGAAAGGGAGACAGCTCACCGAGCGGCTTCGCACCGGCCCGACCGGCGGGGCCGGCTCGGCCGACGGCGAAACACAGTGCCCCGCCGACCGATGGTCGACGGGGCACCGAGTGCGAGGGGTCAGTTGCCGCTTCCGGTGGGCGGCTCCGGCTTCTGGAAGACCGTGGTGGAGTGGTCTCCGGCCGGGGTGTCGGTGCCCGCGGGGCTCGCGGAGGCGCCGGGTGCGGAAGGGGATGCACCCGAGGCGCCGGCCCCGTACTGGCCGGGGCGGTAGTCGCCGTAGCCCGATTCGCCGTGTCCGGAGGCCGCACCGGCGGCCGACGCCGACGACTCCCCCGTTCCGGCGGAGTATCCGCTCTGACCGGTCGTCGACGCACCCGACGACTGCGAGTAGGCCGACGGGTCGTAGTTGGCCGATGCCTGCTGGCCGTACTGCGCCTGCGCGCTCCCGGTGCCGTAGGCAGTGGTCTGCGCGTCGCCGTATCCGCCCGTCTGCTGATGCGCACCGGTGTCGGACTGCGTCGCGGCGGACGAGCCGGGGGCCACGGCTGCGGTGGCATCGCCCACCGCGGGTGCCACCTTGATGACGCCGGCATCGGTGAGCAACCACACGACGGCGAGGACCGCGGACAGAAGGGTGAAGATCAGCAGGACGATCGCCCCGGCACCGTTGTCGTCGATGTTGAGGAACTGGAACAGGGTGATCAGGAACGAGGTGATCGCCAGTGACGCCACGATCGGAGCCGCCGGCACCTTGATGCCCGGGATCAGCGAGATGAGCGCGAGGATTCCGGCAACGCTGATCAGCGTGTACGGGGCGTTGTACTGCGTCTGGAACAACTTGAGCGCGAAGTCATAGGTCTCGGCCGCGGACAGGAATCCGCTGAAGAGCACGATGAGGCCGAAGGCGCCGATGGCGGCCGCGAGGAGCACCGGGGTGATGGCCGGGAGTCCCTGGCTCGGCTGCTTGACCGGCGGCTGGGAGTACCCGTACTGGCCGTAGCCCTGATGGCCCTGCTGGCCGTACCCGGGTTGGCCGTAACCCTGCTGGCCGTAGCCCTGGTCGCCATAGCCCTGCGCAGGGCTCTGTCCGTAACCGGGCTGTCCCTGCCCGTAGGACTGGCCGGCCTGCCCGTACTGCTGGCCGTAACCCTGCTGGCCACCGTATTGCTGCGCCTGGCCGTACTGGTCGGAGCCGGGCGCGGGGCTCGCCTGCGGACCGGTGTTGTGGGCGCCGGATTGCGGGTAGCCGGACTGATTGCCGTACTGGCCGTAAGACTGTCCGGACTCGGGCTGCTGTTGCCCGTAGCCGCCGGGTGGGTAGGTCATCGCGATCTCCTGGTCGGGTCGGGTCGGTCGGTCTGGATCAGCGGGTCGCGTCGAGGTGACGGCGTCCGGCCGTCGCCCCCCACGAGCGCAGAACTGTTCCCCACGCTAGTACACATGCCCGCCGGGTCCCATGACCCTTGCACAACGCGGCCCCCTCATCGGGCCATGGGCCGTGCTCACCAGCGGTGTGCGCGCCCCTGCTCGGCGTACCAGTCGATCAGCGCATAGTCGTCGACCGCCTTGGGGTCGATGTTGACCTCGGATCGGCCGGCCAGAATCGCGGTGACCGGAACCTCGAGTTTCTTTCCCGTCCGGGTGTGCGGGATTCCGGGGGCCTCGATGACCTCGTCGGGCACATGGCGTTTGGAGAGCCGGTCGCGGACCGAGGCCGCGATCCGGCCGATCAGGTCATCGTCGAGCGTTGCGCCGGGGACGAGGGTGACGAACAGCGGCATCCAGTAGGCGCCGCCCGGTCCGTCGACACCGAGCACGAACGCCTCCGCGATCTCGTCGAGCGCTTCGACGACCTCGTAGATGTCGGCCGATCCCATCCGGATCCCGTGACGGTTCAACGTCGCGTCGCTACGACCGTGAATCACGAGCGACCCGCGTTCGGTCACGGTCACCCAGTCGCCGTGCCGCCAGACCGGCTTCGACGCCCCGCCCTCCCATTCGTGGGCGAAGTACGCGGCGCGGTATCGCGCACCGTCGGGATCGTCCCAGAAGCTCACCGGCATCGACGGCATCGGGGCGGTGACGACGAGTTCGCCCACCTCCCCCACCAGCGGGCGGGCTGCGGGCGACCAACTCTCCAGCGCCACACCGAGGTAACGGACCGACAGTTCACCGGGCACCACCGGCTCGCCGGTCGAGCCACCGGCGAACGCGGAGACGATGTCGGTGCCGCCACTGATCGACGAGATGGGCAGGCCGGGCCGGACGTGGTCGTCGACCCAGGTGAAAAGATCTGCCGCGAGGGATGATCCGGTGCTCCCGAGCGTCCGCAGCCGGCTCAGATCGTGCCGACGCCCGGGCTCCAGTCCCGCCTTTCGCGACGCCTGCAACTGACCTGGACTCGTGCCGAAGTAGGTGACCCGCTCGTCGTCGACGATCTGCCAGAGTCGGTCGGCGTCGGGGTACAGGGGCGAGCCGCTGTAGCAGATGATCCGCGAACCACAGAGAAGTCCGGCGACCTGATAGTTCCACATCATCCAGCTGAGCGCCGTCTGCCAGAAGAACACATCGTCCGCAGACAGATCACCGTGCAGGGCACCGGCTTTCAGATGCTCGAGGAGAACTCCGCCGTGCCCGTGGACGATCCCCTTGGGCCGTCCGGTGGTGCCGGAACTGAAGAGCACCCACAACGGATGGTCGAAGGGCACCTGTAGCGGCCGGAAGTCGCCGGGGTCGCCGCTGCATGCCTGCGCGTAGTCGACGGTCGACGACCCCGGATCGATGGCTCCGATCGTGATGTGCGCGACGAGGTTCGGCAAGAGGCCCGCCAGCTCCGCACTGTCGGAGCGCTTGTCGACCACCTTGCCGTTGTAGCGATAGCCGGCCGCGGTGAACAGCACCTTCGGCGCGAGCTGACCGAGGCGACCGGCCGCGCCCTGCGGCGCATAGTCCTGACCGCATCCCGACCAGACCGCGCCGAGAGACGCGGTGGCGAGGAAGGCGATGACGGCTTCGGGGATGTCGGGCAGGTACGCGGCGACCACATCGCCGGGACCCACCCCGTGCGCACGGAGTGTCGACGCCAGGCCGGCGACCTGCGACGGCAACTCCGACCAGGCGATCTCCGAACGCTCCCCCGCCTCGTCGATCCCGACGATCGCGGCACCGGGCAGAGTGGCGTGCCGCAGGATCTGATCGACGTAGTTCAGGCGGACGTCCGGAAACCAGACGGCCCCGGGCATCCGGTCGTCGGCGAGTACCGCCTCGTCCCCGGGATCGAG
This sequence comes from Gordonia sp. McavH-238-E, assembly GCF_022348225.1. NCBI lineage: Bacteria > Bacillati > Actinomycetota > Actinomycetes > Mycobacteriales > Gordoniaceae > Gordonia > Gordonia sp. McavH-238-E. The sequence continues at coordinate 186,059 of NZ_JAKRFE010000011.1, read as the reverse complement.
GGGTTCCGCGGCGAGGGCGTCGAGGTCGAAGAATTCCCAGACCGCACGCCAGAACTGTGCCGGTTGCCGCACCGACCACGACCATTGGGTGTCGTACTCGCTTGTGTCGACCCCGAATCGCTCGTGCACGAAACGCCCGAAGCGATTCATCTGAGTGTCCGCGGTCCGCACCGCCTCACTGGTGGTCATCATCGCAGCTGCTCGAGAATCGAAACCGCCTCGTCCCGCATCGCCACCTTGCGGACCTTTCCGGTGACGGTCATCGGGAACTCCTCGACCACATGGACATACCGCGGGATCTTGTGTCGCGCGATCTTGCCGGTGGCGAACTCCCGCAGGTCGTCCGCGGTGAATTCGGTTGCGGTGTCGCGCAGGCGCACCCACGCCATCAGCTCTTCGCCGTACTTCTCGTCGGGCACGCCGATGACCTGGGCGTCGAGGATGTCGGGATGGGTGTAGAGGAACTCCTCGATCTCGCGCGGGTAGATGTTCTCCCCGCCGCGGATCACCATGTCCTTGATGCGCCCGGTGATCCGGACATATCCATTGTCGTCCATGTCGGCGAGGTCGCCGGTGTGCATCCAGCCGTCGGCGTCGATGGCCTCGGTGGTCTTCTCGGGTTCGTTCCAGTATCCGGTCATCACCGAGTAACCGCGCGTGCACAATTCGCCCGTCACGCCGCGTCCGGAGGTCTCACCGGTGCCGGGGTCGACGATCTTGATCTCCAGGTGCGGGCCGACCCGGCCGACGGTGGTGACGCGCAACTCCAGCGGATCGTCGACCCGTGTCTGCGTCGACACCGGCGACGTCTCGGTCATGCCGTAACAGATCGACACCTCGCGCATGTGCATGCGGTCGACCACCTGCCGCATGACGTACTCCGGGCACGGCGACCCCGCCATGATGCCGGTACGCAGGCTCGACAGGTCGATGTCGAGCCCGTCGTCGAGCAGATCGAGTTCGGCGATGAACATGGTGGGTACGCCGTAGAGACTGGTGCAGCGGTACTCCGCAACCGCGTCGAGGGTGGCGCGCGGGTCGAATGCCGGCGCCGGGATGACCATCGCCGCACCGTGACTCGTGGCCGCGAGATTGCCCATCACCATGCCGAAGCAATGGTAGAAGGGCACGGGGAGACAGATCCGGTCGTCGGCGGTGTAGTTCAGCAGTTCGCCGACGAGATACCCGTTGTTCCCGATGTTTCGGTGCGACAGTGTCGCACCCTTCGGGAATCCCGTTGTACCCGAGGTGTACTGGATGTTGATCGGGTCGTCGGGCGACAGCGACGCGGCGATCTCGGCGACACGTTCGAGTTCGTCGGCAGTCGCGTCGGCGCACAGTGCGTCCCACCCCGGGGAGTCGAAGAGCACGACCTCGCGCAGTTCCGGACACCGCGGGCGCGCCTGCTCGAGCATCGAGGCGTACGCCGAGTCCTTGAAACTCTCGGCGGCCAGCACGACGCTCGTCCCGGACTGCTGCAGCGCGTACTCGATCTCGTTCTGGCGATAGGCGGGGTTGAGATTGACCAGGATCGCACCGATCTCGGCGGCGGCGTACTGCGTCAGAACCCATTCGAACCGGTTGGGCGACCACAGTCCGACTCGGTCGCCGACCGACACACCCAGTCGCAGCAAACCGGCCGCGACGGCACGCACGTCTCGGTGGAACTCGGAATACCGCCATTCCCGTCGCGCCGCGGCATCGATCAGGGCGGTTCGGTCGCCGTAGGTCTCGACGGTGCGGGCCAGAGTGGCGCCGATGGTCTCGGCGAGCAGGGCCGGTGTCTCCTCACCGCGCGTGTGTGCAGGCTTCGGGTGAGCCTCGGTGCTCATGTTCTGCTCCGGTCTGTCGTCGGGCGTGTTGCCCTGGTGGGGTGGGGATGTTCGGTCAGTTCTCGCCGGCGGGATCGGGACGCGTATCGCTGACGCGGGAGAGGACGACCTCGGCCTGGCGGAGAACCGGTCCGTCGATCATCTGGCCGTCGAGGCTGAACACCCCGCCCGCGTGGTCAGCGGCGCCGTCGAGAATCCGGCGCGCCCATTCGACCGCCTCGTCGGACGGTCGGTAACCGTCCCGGATGTGATCGACCTGAGACGGGTGGATACACGCGGTGGCGGTGTAACCCAGTGCCACCGCATCGCGGACCTCGGCCACGAGTCCGTCGACGTCGTCGATGTCGAGGTGCACCGAATCGACGGCGAACTTGCCGTGCGCGGCGGCCGCGATGCGGACCATCGAGCGCACCCAGCTCGCGACGTCCCGGTACTCGCCGGGGCGGGATTCGCCGGGACCGAACCGGCTCGACGTTCCGCCCAGGCCGGCGACGAGATCCTCTGCCCCCCACATCAGTCCGATGCAGTTGGAGGTCGCCGCGATGTCCCGGGCCCGGGTCGCGCCGAGCGGCGTCTCGATCAACGCGATCGTCTGGAACGCGGTGTCCAGGATCGAGGCGACGTCCTCGGCCTTGGCCTGCATCACCACCCGGTAGTTCGTCTCCGCCACGGCCGCGAGATCGCGCCGGTAGTCGCCGGTGCCGGCCGGGTTGATCCGCACGATGGTGCGATCCGGGTCCACGGGATGGGCGACGAGTGCCTCCCGGGCTGCCGCGCGGTTGGCCGGCGACACCGCGTCCTCGAGGTCGATGATGACCACGTCGGCGCGGTCGAGGGCCTTCTGGTATCGCTCCGGACGGTCGGCCGGGCAGAACAGCAGGGCCGGCCCGGGCGGCAACCACGCGTTGGTGAGTTGCCCCGCCAGTCCGGAACCCGCGACCGGGCCGCCGGGTGGATCCTCGAAGAACATCGTCGTCACTCCGTCCGTTGCCTGCGCACCAGCGTTGCTCGTGCGGCGCGGGCGACGACCTCGCCGTGCTGGTTGCGTCCGACGTGGGTCAAGTTCACCACGCCCTCGCCCGGGCGCGACCGCGATTCGCGTTTACCGGTGCACTCGGTCTCCGCGTAGAGCGTGTCGCCCGCGAACAGCGGTGCCGGGAACGCGACCTCGCTGAACCCCAGGTTCGCCACGAGGGTGCCCTGGGTGAGCTGCGAGACCGACAAGCCGACGATCGTCGACAGGGTGAACATCGAATTGATCAGGCGCTGCCCGCCGAAACCCGGCTGCTCCGCCGACCAGGCGGCGTCGAGATGGAGCGCCTGCGTGTTCATGGTCAGCGTCGTGAACAACACGTTGTCGGCCTCGGTGACGGTGCGCCCGGGACGGTGCTCGTAGATCGTGCCCTCGTCGAACTCCTCGAACCACAGCCCCCGCTGCACGATTCGACGACCCGCGGCGCCACCGCTTGCGTCCGATCCGGACGCCGCCGTGCCGCTCATGCGAACCCCAGCTCGCGGGCGATCAGCATGAGTTGCACCTCGGTGGTGCCCTCGCCGATCTCGAGGATCTTCGAATCGCGGTAATGCCGGGCGACGGGATAGTCGTTCATGAAGCCGTAGCCGCCGTGGATCTGGGTCGCCATCCGGGCGTTGTCCATCGCCGCCTCACTGGCGATCATCTTCGCGATCGAGGCCTCCTTCTTGAACGGCTTGCCCGCCAGCATCTTCGCCGCCGCGTCGTAGTACGCGGTCCGGGCGACATGGGCCCGGGCCTCCATCCGGGCGATGGCGAAGGACACCGACTGGTATTCGCCGATCGCCTTGCCGAAGGACTGGCGTTCCTTGGCGTACTTCACGCTCTCGTCGACGCATCCCTGCGCTACGCCGGTCGCGAGGGCCGCGATCGCGATGCGCCCCTCGTCGAGGATCGACAGGAAGTTGGCGTACCCCCGTCCGCGCACACCCAGCAGGTTCTCCTTGGGGACGCGTACGTCGGTGAAGGTCAGCGGATGCGTGTCCGAGGCGTTCCACCCGACCTTGTTGTAGGCCGGCTCGGCGGTGAAACCCGGTGTCCCGGTGGGCACGATGATGGTCGAGATCTCCTTCTTGCCGTTGTCCTTCACACCGGTCACCGCGGTCACGGTCACCAGCGAGGTGATGTCGGTGCCGGAGTTGGTGATGAACTGCTTGCCGCCGTTGATGATCCACGAGTCGCCGTCGTCGCGAGCCGTGGTCGCGGTGGCGCCGGCGTCGGACCCGGCACCCGGTTCGGTGAGACCGAATCCCGCGAGTGCGGTGCCGGCGGTGAGTTCGGGCAGATACTGCTGCTTCTGCTCCTCGGTACCGAAGCGGTAGATCGGCATGGCGCCCAGGCTCACACCGGCTTCGAGCGTGATGGCGACGGACTGGTCGACCTTGCCGAGCTCCTCCAGCGCCAGCGACAGGGCGAAGTAGTCGCCGCCCATACCGCCGTATTCTTCCTCGAACGGGAGACCGAACAGTCCCATCTTGCCCATCTGGGCGACGACCTCGTACGGAAAACTGTGCTCGGCATCGTGTTTCGCGGCCACCGGCGCCACCACGGTCTGCGCGAAGTCGCGGACCGTTGCGATGAGGTCGGTGTACTCCTGGGTGAGTTCCATGTGAATCCTTCTACTGGGAATCGGCAGTTGCTACGGGGGTGGCGACGACAGCGAGGATCTGTCCCGCATCGACCTTGTCCCCCACCGCCACCGAGATGTCCACGGTGCCGTCGACCGGGGCGGTCAGTGCGTGTTCCATCTTCATCGCCTCGACGACGACGATCGACTGGCCCGCGGACACGTCGTCGCCGGTCCGGGAGGCCACGGCGACCACGGTGCCCGGCATCGGGCTGGTGATCTCACCGGCGTGTTCGTCGGCGGCCTCGTCGAGCAGGGGCTTCGCGAGTTCGAGGATCCATGTGCCCGACGGCCCTGCCACCCACCAACTCTCGCCGACACGGACACTCGACCACGACTGCGACACGCCGTCGACGACCAGCCGGTCCGACTCGCGTCCGTCACCGGGCTGCGCCGGTTGGTAGACCACGTGTCCGGTCCAGGACGCCTCGGTGTCGTCGTCGGCGACGACGGTGGCGGTTCCCGAGAGGGATCGCGCGTCGGCGGCGTCGACCCGGATGGCGACCGTCGAGTGCCGTCCACCTGCGACCAGCCGGGTGATGACCGGGGCGGGCGGTCCGACACGCCATCCGATCGCCGAGGACCAGACGTCCCCCGCATCGCGGGCTCCGATCCGCGCGAGTCCGACGAGCACCTGGGCCTCGGGGGTGGGTTCCGGCGCGGCGTAGTCGACGACGAGCCGGTCGAGCAGTTCGGTGTCGAGGTCCGCGTCGACGACGGACTGCTGACGCAACACGAAGCGGCAGAAGTCGATGTTGGTGACGACGCCCAGGACCCGGGTGTGGGCCAGGGCCTGATCGAGGCGTTCGAGGGCCTCCTCGCGGTCGGCGCCGACGGCGATGACCTTCGCCAGCATGGGGTCGTAGTCGCTGCCGACGCGCAGTCCGTCGAGCATGGCCGAGTCGACGCGGATCCCACTGCCGGGCGAGGTGTCGGGATGGACGAGATGTTCGATCGTGCCGCCGGTGGGCAGGAAGCCGCGAGCGGGATCCTCGGCGTACACGCGCGCCTCGATCGCGTGTCCGCGCAGGGTGATCGCGTCCTGCGTGAGACCCAGCACCTCCCCGCGGGCGACGCGGATCTGCTGTTCCACGAGGTCGACTCCGGTGACGAGTTCGGTCACCGGGTGCTCGACCTGTAGGCGGGTGTTCATCTCCATGAAGAAGAATTCGTCCGGCCGGTGCGCCGACACGATGAACTCGACCGTCCCCGCGCCGGTGTAGCCGACACTGCGCGCGGCATCGCAGGCCGCCTCCCCGATACGTGCGCGGGTCTCGGCATCGAGCAGCGCCGACGGCGCCTCCTCGATCACCTTCTGATGCCGCCGTTGCAGCGAGCACTCGCGTTCGCCGAGGTGGATCACGTTCCCGTGCTCATCGGCGAGGACCTGGACCTCGATGTGGCGCGGGGTGTCGACGAAGTGCTCGAGGAACAACGCGTCGTCGCCGAAGGCAGCGGCGGCCTCGCGTCGTGCTCGTTGCAGTGCCGCAGGCAGTTCGGACGCTTCCCCGACGCGGTGCATACCCTTGCCGCCGCCACCCGCGCTGGGCTTGATGAGAACCGGGAAACCGATGTCGGGTGCCGCGGCGATGAGATCGTCGTCGGTGAGCCCGGGCCGCGACAGACCCGGTACCACCGGTACCTCGCGGGCGGTGACCGCGGCGCGGGCCGTGATCTTGTCGCCCATGGTGGCGATCGCCTCGGCGGGCGGCCCGATGAAGACGATGCCCGCCTCTGCGAGAGCGGCCGCGAACTTCTGGTTCTCCGAGAGGAATCCGTAGCCCGGGTGGACGGCGTCGGCGCCGGTGGCGCGCGCCGCGGCGACCACGGCCCCGATGTCCAGATAGCTCTGGGCAGCCGCGGCCGGACCGATGCGGACGGCGACGTCGGCCTCGCGGACATGGCGGGCCTGCGCGTCGGCGTCGGAGTAGACGGCGATGCTGCGGATTCCCATGTGGCGCAGGGTGTCGATCACGCGGCAGGCGATCTCACCACGGTTGGCCACCAGGACACTGCGAATGGGTCTGGCGCCGGGAGCGGAGCGAGCGGGCCGAATGGTTCTGGTACTCACGGTCGGGGTCCTCGGGATAGGCGGGAGCGGCTTCGGCACGGTCGGGTCACATCCGGAAGACGCCGTAGCGCGGTTCGGCGAGCGGTGCGTAGCGGGCGGTCTCGAGCGCGAGGCCGAGCAGGGTCCGGGTCTGGGCGGGATCGACGATGCCGTCGTCCCACAGCCGCGCGGTCGAGTAGTAGGCATCGGACTGTCGTTCGAACTGCTCGCGGATCGGGGCCTTGAACGCTTCCTCGTCGTCGGCCGTCCATTCGTCACCCGACCGCTCGATCTGGTTGCGCCGCACCGTTCCGAGCGTGTCCGCTGCCTGCGGTCCACCCATGACCGAGATGCGGGCGTTGGGCCACATCCACAGGAACCTCGGCGAGTATGCGCGCCCGCACATCGAATAGTTGCCCGCTCCGAAGGACCCGCCGACCATGACGGTGAACTTGGGGACCCGCGCGCACGCCACCGCGTTGACCATCTTGGCCCCGTTCTTGGCGATGCCGCCCTGCTCGTAGGCCCTGCCGACCATGAAGCCGGTGATGTTCTGCAGGAACAGCAACGGGATTCGACGCTGGTCACACAGTTCGATGAAATGAGCGCCCTTGAGGGCTGATTCACTGAACAGCACACCGTTGTTGGCGATGATCCCCACCGGATGACCATGCAGGTGCGCGAACGCGGTCACCAGGCTGGTGCCGTAGTTCGCCTTGAATTCCGAGTATTCGCCTCCGTCGCAGAGGATCTCGATGACCGACCGGACATCGTAGGGAGTTCGCGGGTCGGTGGGCACCACATCGTAGATGTCGGTCTGCGGCCGCAGCGGCTCACGGACCGGGACGGTCTCCCACTGGGCGGCCTCGCGGGGTCCGAGGGTCGCGACGATCTCGCGGACCTTGGCAAGGGCCTGCTGATCGTTGTCGACGAGGTGATCGGTGACGCCCGACACCGACGAGTGCATCGCACCGCCGCCCAGGTCCTCCGCGGAGACGTCCTCACCGGTCGCCGCCTTCACCAGGGGCGGGCCCGCGAGGAAGATGGTGCCCTGATTGCGCACGATCACCGTCTCGTCGCTCATGGCCGGGACGTAGGCCCCGCCGGCGGTGGAAGAACCGAGGACGGCGGCGATCTGCGGGATTCCCGCCGCGCTCATCGTCGCCTGGTTGTAGAAGATGCGGCCGAAGTGATCGCGATCGGGGAACACCTCGTCCTGCTGGAGCAGCATCGCGCCGCCCGAATCGACGAGATAGATGCAGGGCAGCCGGTTGGCGGCCGCGATCTCCTGCGCGCGCAGGTGCTTCTTGACCGTGACGGGGTAGTACGTCCCGCCCGAGACGGTGGCGTCGTTGGCGATGATCATGCACTCGCGACCGGCGACCCGGCCGACACCCGCGATGACCCCCGCGGCGGGCACCTTGTCGCCGTACATCCCGAAGGCCGCGAGCGGCGCGACCTCGATGAACGGCGAGCCGACATCGAGGAGACCGTCGACCCGGTCCCGGGGAAGCAATTTGCCGCGGGCGACGTGACGCTCGCGCGCCTTCGCCCCACCGCCGGCGGAGACGTCTCGGAGGCGCTCGCCGAGCAGGTCGAGATTGCGCTGGTGTGCGGCCCGGAAGCCGTCGAGCGTGCTGGTCACCGTCGACCCTTCAGTTAGTTTGGATTAACTGAAAGTGATCGTACGCGATGCAGTGGCCCATGTCACGCCCGGATCGGGCCGGAATCCCGCCGGCCGGCGCAGGCGGCGTGACGTGACGCGCGTCACGTCATCTCGTACTGTTGTGGCAGGCCCACCACCCCCGGGCCGCCACAACCGATGCGCCGACGAACCGGAACCCCGGATCGGCCACCGCACATAGAAGGCCAGGTGACCCCATGACCCTCGCAGACGATCGTGCCCGCTTCGAGCACGTCCCGACCCCCGATACGCGACCGCCCGGGGCGGCGGTCGCCGGGTTCTCGCTCGACGACCGCTACACACGCGACGCCGGCGACATCTACCTCACCGGAATCCAGGCCCTGGTCCGCATGGTCCGCGACCGCGCTCGCGTCGACCGCAGATCCGGCCTCCGCACCGCCTCGTTCATCTCCGGCTACGAGGGCTCTCCCCTCGCCGGATACGACCTCGAGCTCGCCCGGCGCCATGAGCATCTCGCCCCGTACGACATCGTCCACCGGCCCGGCCTCAACGAAGAGCTCGCCGCGACATCGGTGATGGGTTCTCAACTCGCCGCCCAGGTCAGCGGCGGTCGCGACCTGGCACCGTCCGCGGCCGGGCACCCCCGCGACGGCGTCGTCGGATACTGGTACGGCAAGGCCCCCGGTCTCGACCGCGCGACGGACGCGCTGCGCCATGCCAACCTCATCGGAACCCATTCCGCCGGCGGCGCCGTCGCGCTCGTCGGCGATGACCCGGGCGCCAAGTCCTCCACCGTTCCATGCGCGTCCGAGATGGCCCTGGCCGACCTCTACATCCCGATCCTCTACCCGGCCGATTCCCAGGACATCCTGGACCTCGGCGTTCATGCGGCGATCATGAGCCGCACCAGCGGGCTCTGGACCTCGCTCAAGATCTCCGCGCACGTCGCCGACGGCGCGTCGACTGCCCATGTCGACCCCGACCGGATCGTGCCCGTCCTCGGCGAGCTCGGGACGAGTCCCCATGTGCCCAGCGGACGGCTGCTCGGCGCCCATCTGATGGAACTCGAGCAGAATCAGCTCACCACCCGACTTCCGCGCGCGCAGGAGTACGCCCGGCTCAACGGCATCAACCGGATCGTGGTCTCGAGTCCCGACGACCGCATCGGGATCGTGGCCGCAGGCAAGACCTACCTCGACCTGCGGGAGGCATTGCGCCTGATGCGAATCGACGACGACGATCTGCGGCGGCTCGGGATCCGCATCCTCAAACTCGGCATGGTCTACCCGATCGAGCGGGACATCCTCGACCGGTTCATGTTCGACACCGCGACCGGCGATCTCGACGAGGTCATCGTCGTCGAGGAGAAGCGCGATTTCATCGAGACGATGATGCGCGACATCCTGTTCCGCCATCCGCGGGCCCCCCGCATCGTCGGCAAGGTCCACGAGGACGGCTCGACCCTCTTCTCCCGCTTCGGCGAACTCGACGTCGACGCCGTGACCCGTGGTCTCGCCGACCGGCTCGCCCGCCACGGGGTCGACGCCGCACAGATCTGGCTCGACCGCAAAGCCGCTCGCCACACCCGCATCGAACTCCCACTGGCCGTGCGCACGCCGTACTTCTGCTCCGGTTGTCCGCACAACAGCTCGACGAAGGTCGCCGAGAACACCCTGGTCGGCGCCGGTATCGGTTGTCACGCCATGGTGTTGCTGATGGACCCCAGACAGGTCGGCGACATCGCCGGCGTCACCCAGATGGGCGGCGAGGGTGCGCAGTGGATCGGCATGGCCCCCTTCGTCTCCGCGAACCACTTCGTGCAGAACGTCGGCGACGGAACCTTCTCGCACTCTGGATCCCTGGCGTTGCGAGCGGCTGTCGCGTCGGGTGAGAACATCACCTACAAGCTGCTCTACAACGGCACCGTGGCCATGACCGGCGGGCAGGACCCGGTGGGTGCCATGACCCTGCCACGGCTGACGTCGCTGCTGCTCGACGAGGGCGTGAGCCGGATCGTGGTCACATCCGACGACCCGAAACACGTTCGCACACTCGGCCTTCCCGAACAGGTGGCGGTCCGACACCGCGATGATCTGTCCGACGTGCAGACCGAACTCGCAGCCGTCCCGGGCGTCACGGTCCTCGTCCACGACCAGCACTGCGCCGCCGAGAAGCGCCGGAAGCGCAAGCGCGGCACCATGCCGACCCCCACTCGTCGGGTGGTGATCAACGAACGCATCTGCGAGGGCTGCGGCGACTGCGGCGAGAAGTCGAACTGCCTCTCGGTACACCCGGTGCAGACCGAGTTCGGACGCAAGACGAGGATCGACCAGAGTTCCTGCAACCTCGACTTCTCCTGCCTGCAGGGTGACTGCCCGTCGTTCGTCACCGTCACCCCCGGCACGGATCGAATTCGCACCCGCGCAGCAGATCTGGCGGAATCCGTGTTGCCGGCGCCCGCAGTCCCCACCATCGGCGACACCTTCTCGCTGCGTGTCACGGGCGTCGGCGGTACCGGGGTGGTGACCGTGTCCCAGGTCCTCGCCACCGCGGCCGTCCTCGACGGGCACTCGGCCCGGACCGTCGACATGACCGGACTCGCCCAGAAGGGCGGCGCGGTGGTCAGCGACATCAAGGTGGCACCGCATCCGCTGGAGCAGGCGGCGAAGGTGGCGTCCGAGGACTGCGACCTGTACCTCGTGTGCGATCCTCTCGTCGGCACCGACCCGGTCAACCTCAAGGTCGCCGCTCCCGAGAAGACGATCGCGGTCGTGTCGACGACGCAGGTGCCGACCGGCCTGATGGTCATCGACACCTCCGTCGGCTTCCCGTCCGACGCCGCCGTCCATTCCGCGATCGACGACCGGGTGACGCGCGCGGTGTACCTCGATTCGGGAGCGATGTCGACCGCACTGTTCGGCGACGAACAGTTCGCCAACATGCTGATGGTGGGTGCCGCCTATCAGGCCGGCTCCCTGGCCATCACGGCGGCGTCGATCGAGCGCGCGATCGAACTCAACGGCGTCGCAGTGGACGCGAACGTGCAGGCCTTTCGACGCGGCCGACAGATCGTGGCCGATCCGGGCTCGGTATCCGAGACCATCGACGGTCTGCACGGCCGTCCCGCCGCCGAGATCGAGCCGAGCCCCCATGCCCTCGGGGTGGTCGCCGGGCTCGAGGGCGTCGACGATGAACTCCGGCGCACCATCGCGATCCGGTACGACGAACTGACCGCCCACTCCGACGAGCGGTACGCGCGTGAGTACCTCGACACGGTGGACCGGGTGCGGCGCGTCGCACCGGATTCCTCGCTGACCGATGCCGTCGCCCGGAACCTGTACAAGCTGATGGCCTACAAGGACGAGTACGAGGTCGCCCGGCTCACGCAGGACCCGACGTTCGCCGCGCGGATCGCCGACGAGTTCGGCGCCGACGCCGAGGTCGCAGTGCGGCTGCATCCGCCGACGCTGCGCAGTATGGGCATGCGCGAGAAGCTTGCCCTCGGGTCGTGGGCCGACCGCCCGCTGAGCGCACTCGCAACGATGAAGCGGCTCCGGGGAACCCGGTGGGACCCGTTCGGCCGCAGCGAGATCCGCCGCACCGAACGTGCGCTGATCGTCGAGTACCGGGAGCTCGTCGACGCCGTCCTGGATGCGCTCGCCAGTGGGCGCATCGGTGTGGACCGGCTACCCGCGGTCGTCGACCTCGCGGAACTGCCGGACATGGTCCGCGGCTACGAGGGGGTCAAGATGGCGAACGTCGAACGGTACCGGGAGGCGGTCGCACGGCAACGGGCCGCGCTGGGGATCTAGGGGGTTCCGGCCGGCGAATACACATGACAGCAGTCTGCCCGTCTCCCCCGAGAATGATGTCGGACTCGTGAGTCGCGCCGCCGCCCCGGACCACCTGCTCGGCCTGGGCGGTGTTCATCTCGATCAGCAACTCGCCACCGACAGCGAGCCATGTCCGGGCGTCGGCGATCAGCACCGTGATGTGGTCGAGGCCTTCCGGGCCGCCGAGCAGCGCCCGGTGTGGTTCGTGATCCCGCGCCTCCGGCGCCAGCAGACCGAGCGCCGAGTCGGGTACGTAGGGCGGCACAGCGGCGATCACGTCCAGACGGCCGCGCAGTGCCGCCGGTAGTGCGTCGAGTCCGGCACCGCGATGAATCCCGGTCCCGTCCGGCAGGTTTCGGCGCGCGAAGCCGAGCGCGGTGTCGTCGGTGTCGACGACGTGCAGACCGACACCGGGGACGGCGGCCGCGACACTCGCGGCGATGGGTGCCACGCCGCAGAACGCCTCGAGCACCAGCGGGGACGGTCGCGCCCGCGCCGCGGCGACCGCGGTGCGGGCCAGCAACAGTGAGCGTTGTCGCGGCACGAAGACTCCTGGGCCGACACACAACCGCAGGTCGCCGAAGCGGACCCATCCCAGGAGATGTTCGAGCGGCTCCCCCGCCGCGCGGCGTACGCACAGTTCATCGAGTTCGGTTGCGCCGGTGGCCTGCTCGCGAAGCAGTGCGGCTTCCTCTTCGGCGAAGACACACCCGGCACGACGCAGGAGACCGACGATCGGATCGTCGGGTCCGTGGTCAGGAGTGGTGCGCGTCATCCTTCTTCAGACCGTACAAGAAGGCGGCTGCGACGAGCAGCGCCACCTGCAGGAAGCCCAGGATCAGTCCGACGATCGCGCCGGCGCCCAGATCGAGGAACGGCGGTGTGATGAGGGCCGAGGCGAACAGCGCCAGCCACGCGGCCACCCCGACGACCGCCAGGAACGGCAGCGCCCTGCGATAGCGAGGAACCAGGACGAACGTCGCCGCGATGCCCACGACCCCGAGTGCGATGAAGAACTTCCCGGGGTTCAGGACGATCTCGTAGGAGAAGAACGCGGGAATCCCACCCTGTCCCTCCTCGAAGTCGGTGCCCCACCGGTTGAGTTCCTCCTCGGCGCCCGCCGACACCGAGACCCAACTGAGGAAACCCATGAAGTAGGTGACGATCCCGGCGAGCGCGGAGGCCAGCGCGAAGATCACCGACAGGTCGGCACGCGGGCCACGGGTCGGCTGTCCCCAACCGGGAGGCGGGTACTGCGCGCCGGTGTTCCACTGCTGACCGGGAACACCTCCGGTGCCGGGGTGCTGAACGTGGGCCGTCTGGTCCTGGTTTCCGGCGAAGCCTCCGGTCTGCGGCGGGCCCTGCGGAACGCCTGACCACTGACCGCCCGGGTGCTGGGGTTCGCCTGGATTCACGATCCGCTCCTCGTCGCTGATGCGGGACTCGGCCCGCCGCCCTTCCGGACTGTCCTGCGCCCGCCGTCCGGCGCGCGACCATGCGCAAGACTAAGCCCTCGCCGGCCCCGGAAGCGGTGGCCGGCGCAGTTTTCATTCGACCGGGTCACCCGCCACCGGGATCCGCCCACCGACGTCGGTCAGGCTGCATCTCGTTCGCATGCACGGACGCGTAGAGTGCGGGATCGATGTCCGCAACGCACGAACCGCGCGAGGACGAATCGGAAGCCACGAATCGTCCGCCGACGCGCCGAACCCAGGCCAAGGCGGCCCGTCGTGCCGAATTGCTGTCCGCCGCCGCTCGTCAGATGGCCGAGCGCGGGTTCGCGGGGGTACGGCTGGAAGACATCGGACGGGCTGTCGGGGTGAGCGGACCGGCGATGTACCGCCATTTCTCCTCCAAGACCGAGCTGCTCGACGAGATGCTCATCGACATCAGTCAGCGACTGCACGACGGCGGCAGCGAGGTCGCCGACCGCGGTGGCTCCCCGTCGGAAACGCTGGTGGCGCTCATCGGCTTTCACATCGACGTGCTCGTCACCCGCCCCGACCTCATCACCGTGCAGGATCGCGACCTGCCGTCGATGACCCCGGCCGCCAATCATCGGGTTCGACTGTTGCAGCGCCGCTACGTGGAACGGTGGGTGGATGTGCTCCTCGCCGTCACCGACGAGGCCGGCATGGCTCTCGACCGCGCCGAGGCCCGCGTGCGCGTGCACGCGATGTTCGGGCTGCTCAACTCCTCGCCGCGCCTGCCCGCTTTCGACCAGAACGGACTGCGTCGACTTCTGACCGCGATGGCGCTGGCTGCACTGCGGTGCGAGGTGCCGGATCAGGTGGGACCCGGCACCTCCTGATCACCAGCCGTCGATGTGCAGGACCGAATCGAGGGACTTCCGCGGTGCGGGCTTGAAGTCGGTGCCCTTGCTGTAGGCCACCGGCAGCAGCACACCCTGATGGATGTTGTCCGGGATGCCGAGGAGTTCGGCGATCTCCTTCTCGTAGTTGATGTGCAACGTCGTCCACGCCGACCCGAGACCACGGGCACGAAGGGCCAGCTGCAGGCTCCAGGCACCCGGCAGCAACGAACCCCACACACCGGCCTGATTACCCGCCGGCAGGTCCCCTCCGGTGTAGATGGCGCCGATGACCAGCACCGGGACCTGACCCATCGTGTCGGCGAGGTACTGGGCGCTGGACGCGACCCGCTTACCGGTCTCGTCCCGCGGGGCCTGGCCCGAGTAGTACTTCGCGAACGACTGCGCATAGTAGTCCGCGACCTTCTGCTTCAGCTCGGGGTCGGTGAGCACGATCCAGTGCCAGGTCTGACTGTTGCTGCCGGTCGGCGCCTGCAACGCGACCTCGAGCGCCTCCTTGACCACGTCGAGCGGCACGGGACGATCGAAGTCGAGACGCTTGCGCACCGAGCGGGTGGTGGTGAGGAGTTGGTCAGGGTCCAGGGGCAGTAGTTCGGTCATGTCTCCATCCTGCACACAACCGCTCTCGAGCACCACGTCACCCCCACACGGCGAACTGCCGTCCGCGGGTTCGGCTCGATGACCGGTCAGGGCGACTCCGGTGGCAGTGCACCGGCCTGTTCCAGATACTCCACCAGCCGGCTGGTGACTTTCGCCGTGCGCACCTGGGCCGGTGTGAAGAAGGCCGCGTCGGCGGCGTCGTCACCGGGACGCAGTTTCCCCGAAAGGATCTCGGCCCGGAAGTCGTGCACCTCGTACACCCGTCCGTCGCCGACCGGTATCTCGAGCTGGATGGCCGGTTCACCGACCGTCACCGCCAGACCGGTTTCCTCTTCCACCTCGCGCACCACCGCCTCTTCGAGCGATTCCCCGGGCTCGACCTTGCCGCCGGGGAGGCTCCAGTGTCCGGCCGACGGCTCGTTGCGGCGCAGTATCAACAGGATTCGGCCGTCCTCGTCGGTGATGAGTGCGCCGACGGCAACCACGCGGTCGGTCATCGGGCGTCCGCCGTCGGCACGCGCGTGCGCGCCTCGCTGTCCGGAACGGGCGAAGCGGCCAGGTACCGGGCGATCGAGTCACGGAGCGCCGACATCGCTTCGTCATCCGATCCGGCGTCGACGACGACGTCGATCATCCCCTGAGCCGCCATGCGACCGGCGAGAATGCCCTGCCGCGAGGCCATTTCACCGGCGTGGTCGAGATCCCGGTGCACGATGAGGCTCGCTCCCTCGGGCGGCAACGGCGAGAGCCAGGCATCGGCGCGCGCGACGCGGAAGTCGGCGGGGAAGAGCGCCAGCGCCGCACCGCCCGCACCCTGGCCCAACAGCACGGAGACCGTCGGCACCGGGGCGCTGATCAACTGGACTGTGCAGCGCGCTATCTGCGCCGCGAGGCCACCCTCCTCGGCGACGACCGACAATTCCGCGCCCGGGGTGTCGATCACGGTGACCACCGGGAGCCCCAGGTCCCCGGCCGTCAGGAGTGCCCGGCGCGCCTCGCGCAGGTGCCGGGGACCCGGCAACTCGCCGGCCGCCTGTGACGTCCGGTCATATCCGACGACCAGTGCGACGTGTCCGTCGAAGTCGCTCAGCGAGAATCGGAGTGGCCCGGCATCCGACAGCGGCGCGGAGTCGCCGTGCGCCAGGAACTCGACGAGTCCCGCGCGCTCGGGCTCCCGGGTCGCGCGGACACACGCCCAGGTGTCGTCCGGCTCCCCCGAACGCGTGCGTCGCGGACGTACCCGAATCGAGTCGGGCGGCGCCACCGCATCTCCCCGACGGGCGAGGAGGCGCAGTACCGCCGATAGGCGCTCGCGGAGGTCCAGGGGCGCGACCACGTCGTCGACAACCGTTGTGCGGACCAGGTTCTCGGCGGTCTGGACATCGTCGGGGAATGGCTCACCGTGCAGGCCCTCGTACACACGCGGTCCGAGAAAGCCGATGAGCGCTCCGGGTTGCGCCCAGGTGATGTGCCCGAGCGACCCCCACGAGGCGAACACACCGCCGGTCGTCGGGTGGCGCAGGTACACCAGATAGGGCAGTCCCGCGGCCTTGTGGTCGGTGACGGCACCGGTGATCGCGACCATCTGCAGGAACGCCGCGGTCCCCTCCTGCATCCGGGTGCCCCCCGAAGCCGGGAGGGCCAGCAGCGGAAGCCGCTCACGCGTCGCGTGCCGGACCGCCGTCACGATCCTGGCACCCGCGTCGCGTCCGATGGACCCACCGAGGAAGCCGAACTCACTGACCACCATGGCCACCGGGTGGCCGCCGATCACACCGGAGCCGGTGATCACCGATTCGTCGGACCCGGTGCGCTCGCGGGACCGCGCCAGTTCCTCGGCGTAGGCGTCGTCGTCGCCGTCCGAGGCGGACGCCGGACTCTCGACCGGGGAGTCCCACGATTCCCACGTTCCCTCGTCGACGAGCATGTCGCGCAGGACCGGTGCGCTCAGCCGTGCCCGTTCACCCATGGATGCCACCGTATCGGCTGCCCGCCGGTGTCATACTCACGTCACCTCGAACCAGTCGACCGACGGCCAGGAGACCCCGCATGTCCGACACGTTCCGCATCACCCGATCCATCACCGTCGACGCACCGCCCGAGGCGGTACTGCCGTACCTGACCGACTTCCGGCAGTGGGTGCACTGGTCCCCGTGGGAGGGCGTCGATCCGGACATGACGCGCGACTACTCCGGCGCGGAGCACGGTGTCGGCGCCGAGTACGCGTGGTCGGGCAACAAGAAGGCCGGACGGGGTGCCATGGAGATCACGCGCGTCGACGAACCCCGAGAGGTCGAGGTGCGCCTCGAGTTCGAGAAGCCGATGACGACCACCAACACCGTCACCTTCGAACTCGTTCCCCAGGGTCGGGCCACGCGGGTGTCCTGGACGATGGTGGGCCCGCAGTCGCTGTTCAGCCGCGTCGCCGGACTCTTCGGCATCTTCGACAAGATGCTGGGCAAGGACTTCGAGAAGGGGCTGACCCGACTCAAGGCGGTCACCGAGAGTAGATGACCCGGGTCCGCAGGAGGACGTCGGCCACCGACCGACGACGCCGGTCGATCACCACCCACACGAGGCCTATCGCGAAGAAGGTGCACAGCAGCGCGCGCAGCACCGCGATGGTCGGCCGGATGCGGGCCCCTTCCGAATTGACCACGCGCAGGCCCATCACGACCGACCCGAGCGTCCGTCCGGAGATCTCCCAGCACGTCGCGAGATACAGCACCGCGACGAGGACGAAGCCGGTCGTGGTGAAGATCAGATCGACTTCCGGCAGCGAGAATTCGCCGACCGAGATGACGAACTTCATCAGGGACAGTCCCGCGTAGGAGGCGCCGAGGATCGTCCAGACGACGAGGAGATCGAGGAACGAGGCGACACCCCGACTCACGATGCCGGCGTTCTTGTCCCGGTCCTGCACCGCATGCGCCTTGTGCGTGGGTGACCGGCCGGGCGTCGTCGGCGGCGGCGACGCCGGAGTCGAATCCTTCAGCGGCCCGGTCGGTTTCGGTTCAGCGGTCATCGAGGCCCCTCGGCGTCGGGCGCAGCCTCGACGGCCGCGGCGCCACGCCGGCGCAGAAACCGGTTGACCGCATTGGCCACCGCGTCGTCGGCGCGCTCACTGGTGCTGCGCACATCGGTCATCACATCGGCGGTCACCGATGTGCTCGCCTCGCGGATGATGTCGGGGAGATCGACGCCGTCGATGATCTCCTCGGCGAGCCCGATCAGATCGACCCGCCCGAGGATGGCGTCGATGTCAATCCGCGCGGCGATCGCGTCGATGTCGATTCCGGTGGCGACGGCATCGAGATCGACCTTGCCGATCACCGCGTCGAGGTCGACGAGGTCGATAGCCGCGTTCAGGTCCACCTGTGCCACAGCACGATCGAGATCCACGGTGGTGATCACCTCGTCGATGTCGATGAGTGCGAGCACCTCGCTGATGAGGCGCTTGAGGTCGACATGGGTGAGGACGAGGTCGGTGAGGTCGACCTCCTCGACCAGCGCGTCGACCACTTCCCGGATGACGACGCCCAGGACGGCTCTCGTCGTCGAGACCGCCACCGTCACAGCGGCGTCGGTGATCGTGGCGATCCGCGCCCGTGCGGACCCGATCAACCCGCCCGCCACCGGAAGCCGTTCGGCAACCCCCACGAGCACCCCGGCGTACCGCACCGACTCCCCCACCAGCTGGGGAATCGCGCCGCGTCGAGCCTGGGAGTTCACCGACGGATTATCTCACGCGGCGACTGTGGCGGGTCGACCCATGAAAAAGCCCGAGCGAGGAGGATTCCCGCTCGGGCTTTTCCGTGGGCGTCGAGGCTTACAGGGCCTGGTAGAGTTCCCGTGCCAGCGAGGCGGTCTCGGACGGCGTCTTGCCGACCTTGACGCCCGCGGCCTCGAGGGCCTCCTTCTTGCCCTGGGCGGTGCCCGCACCGTCGGAGACGATGGCTCCGGCGTGGCCCATGGTCTTGCCCTCGGGAGCGGTGAAGCCCGCGACATAACCGACGACCGGCTTGGTCACGTTGGCCTTGATGTACTCGCCGGCCTTCTCCTCGGCGTCGCCGCCGATCTCACCGATCATGACGATCAGCTTGGTCTCGGGATCCTTCTCGAACGCCTCGATGGCGTCGATGTGGGTGGTCCCGATGACCGGGTCGCCGCCGATGCCGATGGCGGTCGAGAAGCCGAGATCGCGCAGCTCGTACATCATCTGGTAGGTCAGGGTGCCCGACTTGGAGACCAGACCGATCGGCCCCTTGCCGGTGATGTTGTTCGGCGTGATGCCCACCAGCGCCTCACCCGGGGTGATGATGCCGGGGCAGTTCGGGCCGATGATGCGGGTCTTCTCGCCCTTCTCCACGTTGTAGGCCCACGCGTAGGCGGAGTCCTGCACCGGGATGCCCTCGGTGATGACCACGAGCAGCGGGATCTCCGCGTCGATGGCCTCGATGATGGCGTCCTTGGAGAACTTCGGCGGCACGAAGGCGATCGAGGTGTCGGCCCCGGTCTCCTTCATGGCCTCGGCGACCGAGGCGAACACCGGGAGTTCGACGTTGTTGCCGTCGGCGTCGACGTGCGAGACGGTGGTGCCCGCCTTGCGTGCGTTGACACCGCCGACGACGTTGGTGCCGGCCTTGAGCATCAGGGCGGTGTGCTTGGTGCCCTCACCGCCGGTGATGCCCTGGACGATGACCTTGTTGTCTTTGTTCAGAAAGATCGACATTTCCGTGGCTCCCTTACTTGCTCGCCAGCTCGGCGGCCTTGTCGGCGCCCGAGTCCATGGTTTCGGCGAGCGTGACCAACGGGTGGTTCGCATCGGCCAGGATCTTGCGGCCTTCGTCGACCTTGTTGCCGTCGAGGCGGACGACCAGCGGCTTGTTGGCGTCGGACCCCAGCTTCTCCAGAGCACCGACGATGCCGTTGGCGACGGCGTCACACGCGGTGATGCCACCGAAGACGTTCACGAAGACGCTCTTGACCTGCTCGTCGCCGAGGATGACGTCGAGACCGGCCGCCATGACCTCGGCCGAGGCGCCGCCGCCGATGTCGAGGAAGTTGGCGGGCTTCACGTTGTTGTGCTTCTCACCGGCGTAGGCGACCACGTCGAGGGTCGACATGACCAGGCCCGCACCGTTGCCGATGATGCCGACCTCACCGTCGAGCTTGACGTAGTTGAGGTCGTTCTCCTTGGCCTTGAGCTCCAGGGGATCGGTGGCGTCGCGATCCTCGAACTCCTCGTGGCCGGGCTGACGGAAGTCGGCGTTGGCATCGAGGGTGACCTTGCCGTCGAGGGCGAGGATCTGATCGTCCGGAGTGCGGACGAGCGGGTTGACCTCGACCAGGGTGGCGTCCTCCTTGACGAAGACCTCCCACAGCTTCGAGATGGTGACCGCTGCGGCGTCGAGCACCTCGGCGGGCAGATGGCCCTGCTCGGCGATCGAGCGCGCGGTCTCCAGATCGACACCCTTCACGGCGTCGACGGCGACCCTCGCGAGGCGCTCGGGCTTGGTCGCGGCGACCTCTTCGATCTCCATGCCGCCCTCGACCGAGCACATGGCCAGGTAGGAGCGATTGGTGCGATCGAGCAGGAAGGAGATGTAGTACTCCTCCGCGATGTCGCTGGCCTCGGCGACCAGCAGCTTCTTGACGACATGGCCCTTGATGTCGAGGCCAAGGATGTTGGAAGCGTGGGACTGCGCGTCGTCCGGGGTCGCGGCGTACTTCACGCCGCCTGCCTTGCCACGCCCGCCGGTCTTGACCTGCGCCTTGATCATCACAGGCTTGCCGATTTCCTCGGCGATCGCCCGCGCGTCGGCGGCATCATCGGTCACCCGACCGGGTGTGGTGGGAACCCCGTGCTTGGCGAACAGTTCCTTCGCCTGGTATTCGAAGAGATCCATTCAGCTCACCATCTCGTAGATTTGCCCGCGCAAGGGTGTAATGCGGGCCATATCGGACTTTAAACCTGTCGGAAATCGCCACCCCGCGCGCACCCTGCGCTTGTGCGACAGATCACTCGCTCGGTCGGCCCTCACAGGATTGGCGGCGCCGAGTGAGGGGGACACCCACCCCGAGCGTCCATGAGCAGCACATACACGCGCCGACATCCGTTCGCCGGATTCACAGGTTCGATGCACCATCGTGAACTGCAAATTCATCAACTTCGAGCGTGGCGCACAAGTCATGTGACTCAGCTCACATTATGCCGGTTTGTCGCTTTCTACGGTTGGACTTGCCGCAATCATTTCGTTACCGTCGGCTCTCAGCGGTTGGTCACAGAAGGATTACGGACGGTAACTTCGAATCCGCCAACGACGAGATGCGGCAGCAAGAGATGAGGTGGACGATTTGGCGGGACTCGGTGTCTCACGCGGATCGGGCCGCGTCCGATCGGGCGGGTTGATCGATGACGTCACAGCGGAAGAGATGACCACGATCATCCCCATCGTCGACACCGACGACGCCGCCGGATACGACCTCAGCGACTACGACTTCGATTTCGCCGACTCCGCCGCCACCCGCGAGTCCTCCGACGCCGGCTGGACCCCGTCGTCGTGGCAGGGCTACTACCGCCCCACCCGCTCGGAGATCACTCAGGACATCCTGATCCCCGAGCACGAGTTCGATCAGTACGAGCACGACGAGCCGTTCGATGTCGACGGCGCCGAACTCGACGTCTTCGACGGAGGCGAACTCGACGCCGTCGCCGACGACGCCCTCGCCGACGACGCCCTCGACGGCGAGAATCGCCCCTTCCGCACCAATCCGGCCGGACAGCGCGTGCGCCGTGGCGGCAAGCACCGCATCGCTGCGCCACCGAACGCCCTCAAGGGCGGACGCGCCGCCCTCATCGCCATGGCGGCCGGCGCAGCCGTCGCCGCCGTCGCCCAGGTCGGCGCAGGCGACGAAGCGCCCGCCCCGGTGAACGCCGCCGCCGTCAACGACGCGTCAGCGCCCGGCGCCGCACCGGTCGAACTCGGCCCCGGAGTGGCCGCTGCGACAGCACAGACCGATCAGATGAACGTCTTCACCAACCAGCTCGGTGTCGGCGCCAAGATGGCCGCAGACCAGGATCGCCGCGAGGCCCTGGCCCGCCGCCCGCTCTTCACCTCGCCGATCCCGCTCGGCAGCTACGACTTCACCTCGGCCTTCGCGATGCGCTGGGGCACCATGCACGGCGGCATCGACATGGCCGCTCCGCTCGGGACCCCGATCCACGCGGCCACCGACGGCGTCGTGATCAAGGCCGAGCCCGCATCGGGATACGGCCACTGGGTTCAGGTCCAGGCGGCCGACGGAACGGTCACCATGTACGGCCACATGGCCTCCTCGGGCGTCCTCGTCAAGGAAGGCCAGCGCGTCACCGCCGGCGACGTCATCGCCCTGGTCGGCAACGAGGGCTTCTCGTTCGGGCCGCACCTGCACTTCGAGGTGTGGAAGAACGGCAACACCAAGATCGATCCCGTGCCGTGGCTCGCGGCCAAGGGCGTGAAGCTCTCCGGTTACACCGGCTAGCAGAAGGCCCCACAGGTCGCCTCCTGTTGCTTGGTGGCGCCATTGCAGCGCGCTCACGCTGCGCATCCGGTATTGATACCTGGCCGGATTGCGAACTGACGTTGAATTCTCGTCCATGTCAGCATGATTGAAGGGCACATTGCCCTTCGACCAAGGTGAGGCGGACGAGAATTTCCAATCGAACCGGGGAGTGAGCTGGCGAGGGTCCCACTCCGCTCCCCGCGAAGCCAGCCTTACAGCTTGTCCCCGGGAATCCCGCCCGCGGTGAGAAGAGTGACTCGACCCGCGCTGCCGCCGTAGTCGATCGTGACGCGCTCGGTGGCGCCGCTGCCCT
Organism: Gordonia sp. McavH-238-E; assembly: GCF_022348225.1. Classification (NCBI taxonomy): domain Bacteria; kingdom Bacillati; phylum Actinomycetota; class Actinomycetes; order Mycobacteriales; family Gordoniaceae; genus Gordonia; species Gordonia sp. McavH-238-E. The sequence continues at coordinate 163,249 of NZ_JAKRFE010000011.1, read as the reverse complement.
CCTTGGCCACGACCTTGCCCATCCCGTACTTCGGGTGGTTGTGCCGATCGCCGATGTCGAGCTGGACCTGCTTGTTGCGACCACGTGCCGGATCCGAGGAATACGACGAACGTCCGCGACCCATCGACGACGAACCGCCCGAGCCGGAGAATCCCCCGTCGCGGCCGAACACTCCGCCCGAAGACCCGCCGAACCCCCGTGCCGAGCGCCGGGGTTCGGTGCGACGCCAGTCGATGAGGTGTTGCGGGATCTCCTGCAGGAAACGGGATTCCGGGTTCGACACCGGCTGACCCCACGAGGCGCGGGTGACCGAACGGGTGAGATACAGCCGCTGCTTGGCGCGGGTGATGCCCACGTACGCGAGGCGTCGCTCCTCGCTCAACTCGGCCGGATCGCCCAGCGCCCGCATGTGCGGGAAATGTCCGTCCTCCCAACCGGTCACGAAGACGACCGGGAACTCCAGCCCCTTGGCGGTGTGCAGGGTCATCATCGTGACCACACCCTCGCCCTCGTCGGGCACCTGATCGGCGTCGGCGACCAGCGAGACTCGCTCGAGAAACGCTGCGAGCGAACCGGGTTCGGGCTCACCCTCGCGGTCGACCTCGATGTCGGGGTCGTCGGCATCGGCGTCGACCTGTGCCGCATCGGCACTGAATTCTCTTGCCACGGCGACGAGTTCGTTGATGTTGTCGAGCCGGGCGCCATCCTGCGGATCGTTGGAGGCCTCGAGTTCGGCCCGGTAGCCGCTGCGTTCGACGATCGCGTCGACGAGTTCGCCGATGTCCGCCGATTCCTCGGTGGCATCGAGGAAGGCCACGTCGGCGTCTTCGGTGCCCGCCTCGCCGAAGTGGGTGAGGAAGTCCGAACGCAGGCCCTCGATGAGTTCGACGAACCCGCCGATCTGCTTGACGGCCCGTGTGTTCAACAGGGCGACCTTGCCCTCGGCCGCGTCCATCAGCGACTCGTAGAAGCTCCGGCCGGTGTTCTCCGAATGCACGGCGACGCAGGCCTCGGCGCGGTCGCCGATGCCGCGCCGGGGGGTGTTGAGGATGCGGCGCAGGCTGACCGAGTCGTCCGGGTTGGCGACCACCCGCAGGTAGGCCACCACGTCGCGCACCTCCTTGCGCTCGTAGAACTTGGTACCGCCGACGACCTTGTACGGAATCCCGTGCCGGACGAACACTTCCTCGATCGCGCGAGACCCGGTGTTGGTGCGGTAGAACACCGCGACGTCGGAGTACTTGTGGCTCGACGAACCGCCGATCGAGTAGTCGGTGAGCTCCTCGATCTCCTTGGCGATGAACGTCGACTCGTCACGGTCGGAGTCGGCGACATAGCCGACGATGAGTTCACCCTCGCCGGAGTCGGTCCACAGCCGCTTCTCGCGCCGGTTCGAGTTGCGCGCGATGACCGCGTTGGCGGCCGACAGGATCGTTTGCGTCGACCGGTAGTTCTGTTCGAGGAGAACGGTTTCGGCGGACGGGAAGTCGCGCTCGAACTCCTCGATGTTGCGGATCGTGGCACCGCGGAACGCATAGATGGACTGGTCGGCATCGCCGACCACGCACAGTTCGGACGGTTCCAGACCGCTCGCGGTGGTCTGCTCTCCCACCAGCTCGCGGATGAGCACGTACTGCGCGTGGTTGGTGTCCTGGTATTCGTCGACCAGAACGTGACGGAACCGGCGCCGGTAGTACTCGGCGACCTGCGGGTGCCGGTGCAGCAGCGCGACGGTCTCGCCGATCAGGTCGTCGAAGTCGAAGGCGTTGGCGGCGCGCAGCCGACGCTGGTACTCGGCGTAGATCCGGGCGATCGTCGTCGAGGTCGGATCGTCCTCGGGCGCCGAGGCCAGTGCCTCGTCGGGCGAGATCAGCTCGTTCTTGAAGTTCGAGACGGCCACCGACACCCCGCGCGGGCTGAACTTCTTGGGGTCGAGGTCGAGGTCGCGGATCACCATGCCGAACAACCGCTTCGAGTCGTCGGAGTCGTAGATGGAGAAGTTGGAGTTCATCGACTCCAGCAACCCGGACTGCGCACGCAGGATGCGCACACACGTGGAGTGGAACGTCGAGACCCACATGTAGGCGGCACGGGGGCCGACGAGATCGATGACGCGCTCGCGCATCTCCGCGGCGGCCTTGTTGGTGAACGTGATGGCCAGGATCTGTCCGGGTGTGACATCCCGCGCGGCCAGCAGGTAGGCGATCCGGCGGGTCAGCACCGCGGTCTTGCCCGAGCCGGCACCCGCCACGATCAGCAGCGGTGCGCCGGCATGCAGCACCGCGGCGCGCTGTTGCGGATTGAGACCTTCGAGCAGGCGCGCGACCCGATCGTCGGCGGCCGCACCCGAGGTGGCGGCGCCCGCGCGACCGGCGAGAAGAGGGGCAGAAGAAGAGCTGTTCATCGGTTGTCCAGGTTACCCGCCACTGCCGACAGACCCCCGTCGGCCGGTCCGCTGGGCCCCGGTGCGAGGTCCACCGAACAGTCGACCGGCCCCGTGGGTTGAGGCCCCGATCGTCGTCGCCCGCGGCTAATATGACGCCGTACCACCGGCTCGGGGTGCCCTGTCTGCGAACGAACTCGCATGCGGCGACGCCGCCCCGGCGAGCAGGAAGAGGCGCCCATGAAGAGACCGTCCATTGTCCCCGCCGCCATCGCACTCGGTGTCGGAGCACTGGCCCTCGTCATCGCGCTCGTCCTGTCGTTCGTGCCGTTCAGCAGCGCGGGCACCGTCGAACCCACGCCCGCCTTCCGTGCGCAGAAGAGCCTCGACGAGGTGCTGTTCAAGATGGCCACGAGCCCGGCGGCCAAGTTCACCGGCCGGGTCACCTACAAATACGACGACGAGCGCGGCGAGGGCACGGTCGAGTTCGACGACCTGATCGTCACCACGTCGAACACCGCCGAGGGCACGATCACCCTCGGCGCGCAGCAGGGCGAGTATCGCCAGATCGGCAACAGTCCGTTCATCAGCGCGCCCGGCGCCCTCTGGACCGAGCTCCTCGTCGACGCGGAGAAGACGAACCTCGACACCGGGCCCCTGGACAACAAGTGGGCCTCGACCCGCTTCACGAGCATGCCGCGCCTGGGCACGATCCTCGGCCCGGACAATCTCGCCGGCGACATCGGCAACATCGAGGCCGGCGACGCGCCGCAGCTGGGGGCCGAACTCCCGGCACCCAACAAGGGCACGCCCGACGCCCGCCACTGGCCGACCACCGACCCGCCGATCGAGTTCGTCGGTGACGACAAGGTGAAGATCGGGGCCTGGGAGGTCACGTTCGATCCGGAGACGAAGAACGTCACCAACGTCAAGGGTCAGAGTGTGCAGGGCCCGGTCACCTACGACATCGACGCGGCGGTCAGCCTGCAGCCGGCCGACCAGGCCCAGAAGGTGTTCGCCAACCAGCGCGCACTCGTCTCGGACCTCGTGTCGGTACCCGCGCCCGGGCTGTGGATGAAGCAACCGGTGGTGTCCTCGCGGCAGACCGGTGCATGCACCACCTCGTCGTGCGCCTTCGACTACACCGTGCAGGGCAGCCCTTACACCGACGACGTCCGCGGCCACTTCAACTACGGTCTGACGCTCAACTTCGCGGTCGGCAACCGACCACCCGGAGCGCTCGGCGGTGAGTGCAAGGTGGTCCTGCGGGTGGACTTCGGTCGCAACGGCACCACCCGGTGTGCGGCCACCAACCTCCCGCCGGACACCAACATCGCGTCGCGATACAGCTTCACCTACCTCGCGTTCATCGACTCGACCGAGACCGAGCTGAACGATCTCATCGACAACAACGAGAAGCAGACCAACACCGAGATCGTCTATGTCCGTACCGGAAACAAGGAACCGGAACAGGCCCGCTTCGGTGCCAGCGTGACCGGCCTGCCGAGCTACTACGCGATCAAGCGCGGCGACTACGTCTTCGACGGCATCGGCACCGACGGCAACATGCACGTCACCTTCGGTGACGGGTATCGGGAGCACATCGTCGGCGGCACCTTCGATCCGTCCTGGGAGGGCACCGAGGTGCTCCGCGAGCAGATGCAGCAACAGGTCACCGCGGCCGGGGACGCAAAGGTCGTCTACTTCGTCGCCGAGGAGGAGACCGCGTCGGCCCTCCGGGCCCTGATCGCCGCGGAGAACCAGAGCGACAACATCTCCGCCTTCTACTACGACTGAGGGCGCTCAGCCGCCGGCGAAGCGCGCCTCGGCGGCCTCGCCCACCCGACCGGCGCCGGTGTGCAACCGCAGCCCCGGGGTCAGGGGACGTATGTCCACGTGGTCGCCGCCGCCGTCGATCCGGACGTACACCGACCCCAGTCCCGCGCGGACCGGCGCCCGGACCGCTTCCCCGTCCTCGAGGGCGATCTCGATCTCGCCGTCCCGGGTCGCGCAGTAACTCAGCGCGATCGTCCAGGGCCAGGAGAAGAGCGGGCCGTCGAGTCGCAGTCGGGAGGGCCCGTCGACCTCCGGGGTGCGGCAGGTGCCCGAACCCGCGTAGATGATGCGTCGCTGGGTCACGCCGCCGGGCACGAGGTTTCCCGCGGTGTCGAGCACGAACAGCCGGTCGGTGGCCGCCCCGAAGTCGGGCCGGGGATCCACCCGACCGAAGATGCGGCTGATCTGATTGTCGGGGTAGACGAACGGCTGCAAGATCTCCAGCGGCACCGACTGATCGAGCATGGTCAGGCCATCCGGCCCCTGCGCCGCGGCATCGTGCAGCGACGCGGTCGCCGTCTCGAGGTAGTCGCCGGTCGGGTTGTCCCGCCACGACGACGAGAACGAGACCAGCGAGACCAGTGCGGACACCGCGACGAGCGCACCCACGACCGATGCGAAGGCGGGCAAGGCCGACCGCTCCTCGTCGAGCCCGGACTCCGCGTCGGACGTGCGCGCATGCCGCCCGCCCACCTCGGCGTTCCGGGCCGGCGCCGCACACAGCAGGGCCAGCGCGATGCTGAACACCAGCGCGGTGTCCGGGAGGTAGCGCATGTGCTGGGCGAGTTCGATCGCGGTCTGCGGGCTCGACCGATTCCACATCACCGGGATCTGCGCCGCGACCGCGTAGAGGGCCGCGCACGCGACGATCACCGCGCCACCGCGTCTGCGGGCCACCGCCCACCAGGTCACCGCGGCCAGCACCAGCCAGCCGCCGACGATCATCCACATCTGCGGGAAACCCGTCGGGGGGCTCGGTGTCCACCGTTCCCACTCCCACGGTCCGCCGACGAGCGAGGGCACGATCGCGTCGGTCACCGATCGCCAGACCAGACGCGCGGTCTGCGCCACCGAATGGTCACCCGACGTCGGATCGGTGGTGACGAAGTACACGGCAATCCACAGCGCGGCGGTGACGGTCAGCGCGATCCACAACTCCCGGGCCGCCCGCAGCGTCGGCATCGTCGCGCGCACACCGCCGTTCGCGAGGACGGCGGCCACCAGGGCGACCGGCAGGATATACAGCGACTTCTCGAAGAACGCCAGCGCGATCACGAAGACGATGGTCGAGCGAACCCACACCAGCCTGCGCCGCGCGTCGTCGACGTCACCGCAACCGAGGCGCACCGCGTCGGCGACGATCCACGCCATCGCCGCCTGCATGGGCAGGGTGTTGAGGCCCGCGGCCCACCAGGCGAAGGCGGGCACCGTCATCGGACTGAACAGATAGAACGCGAGCGCGACGAGCGCACCGATGCGGGCGCGCGGCGCGATGGTCCGCACCATCCGCCACACCGCCACCGAGGCGATGCCCTGCAGCACGACCAGCATGAGTGCCGGCAGCACCCAGTTCAGCGGCGCCAACCAGGTGGCCACCCCGGCGAGCAGGAAGGCCGCGGGCATGAAGTGGCCGTCGTGACCGTGTCCCAGGTACTCCCAGGACAGGATCGGGTTCGACGACGCGCGCGCGACGAGGACCAGGTCGTCCCAGTAGAAGTTGCCGGTCGCGACGAGCCAGCCCCGGACGATCAGCTGGCCCACGATGAGGGACAGGGCGACGAGGGACACCATCCGCGCATTGGGCATGCGCTCCAGTTTCCATGTGCGCCGAGCGCCGTCGTGGTCGGGTCGGGTGACTCGGCCGCGTGCGGGTCATCGGGGGGCGTCGTGGCAAAATCGGGCGCGTGACCGATCGCAGCCCCAGCCCCGGCGCTCAGGACCCCCGCCCGTCCGGCGGCACGTCCTTCGAGAACTCGATCGACCTCGACAAGTACCAGCTCTCGTCCGAGGTCGGCGACCTGCCCGACGACATCGACCAGCTGCGACTCGAGATCGATCGGCTCGACGCCGTCATCCTCGCCGCGATCAAGCGCAGGTCGGCGGTGTCGAAGAAGATCGGCGCCGCGCGGATGGCCTCCGGCGGACCCCGCCTGGTCCACAGCCGCGAGGTGAAGGTGCTCGAGCGCTTCCAGGACCTCGGCCAGGAGGGGCACACCCTCGCGATGCTGCTGCTGCGCCTGGGGCGTGGACCGCTGGGCCGCTGATCTCTCGGCACCCCGCCGCCCGCGCGGTGATCCGGTGACGTGCTCTCGCCGCGTGTGACGACCGTCGCGGCCCGGCCGCCGAGCACATAGGGTTAGGGGTCATGAGCACCCAGGCCCCTGGCAGCGACTTCACCGGCACCGACCACGGCGACATCACCGCGACGCAGTCCTGGCAGGCGCTCGCGGCTCATCAGCCGCACGTGTATGCCATGCATCTGCGTGAGGTGTTCGCGATCGATCCCGCGCGCGGCACCGAGCTGACCGTCGACGTCGGGGATCTGCACATCGACTACTCCAAGCACCGGGTGCTGCGCGAGACCCTCGAACTGCTGATGAGCCTGGCCCGCGAGATCGGTCTCGAGGAGATCCGCGACGACATGTTCGCCGGAACCCACATCAACACCTCCGAGGACCGCGCGGTCCTGCACACCGCCCTGCGGCTGCCCGCCGACGCGACACTGACCGTCGACGGCCAGGACGTCGTCGCCGACGTCCACGAGGTCCTGACCCGGATGGGCGAGTTCACCGACCGCCTCCGCAGCGGAGAGTGGAAGGGACACACCGGCAAACCCATCACCGATGTGGTCAACATCGGCATCGGCGGTTCCGACCTGGGACCGGTCATGGTCTACCAGGCGCTGCGCCACTACGTCGACGCCGGAATCCGCTGTCACTTCGTCTCCAACGTCGACCCCGCCGACATGGTCGGCACACTCGCCGACCTCGACGCCGAGACGACACTGTTCATCATCGCCTCGAAGACCTTCACCACCCTCGAGACGCTCACCAACGCCGCCGCCGCACGCACCTGGCTCCTGCAGGCGCTCGGCGCCGACTCCGACGCCGTGGCAAAGCATTTCGTCGCCGTCAGCACCAACGCCGCCGAAGTCGCCGAGTTCGGCATCGACACCGACAACATGTTCGGCTTCTGGGACTGGGTCGGCGGCCGCTACTCGGTGGACTCCGCGATCGGCTTGTCGGTGATGGCCGCGATCGGCAAGGAACGTTTCGCGGAGTTCCTCGACGGCTTCCACCAGGTCGACGAGCACTTCCGCACCCAGCCCCTCGAGCGCAACGCGCCGGTGATCCTCGGCCTGATCGGCCTCTGGTACAACAACTTCTGGGACGTCGGCGTTCGTGCGGTACTGCCCTACAGCAACGACATGGCCCGCTTCGCCGCCTACCTGCAGCAGCTGACGATGGAGTCCAACGGCAAGTCGGTCACCGCCGGCGGCCACCACGTCACCACCGACACCGGTGAGATCTTCTGGGGCGAACCGGGAACCAACGGTCAGCACGCCTTCTACCAACTGCTGCACCAGGGCACCCGGATGGTGCCCGCGGACTTCATCGGCTTCGCCGAACCCACCGACGACCTACCGACCTCCGCCGACGGGACGGGCTCCATGCACGACCTGTTGATGAGCAACTTCTTCGCCCAGACCAAGGTGCTCGCCTTCGGCAAGACCGCCGACGAGATCGCCGCCGAGGGCGTACCCGCACACGTCGTGGCCCACAAGGTGATGCCGGGCAACCGACCCACCACCTCGATCCTCGCCCCCCAGCTCACCCCGTCGGTGATCGGCCAGCTCGTGGCGCTCTACGAACACCAGGTCTTCGTCGAAGGCGCCATCTGGGGCATCAACCCCTTCGACCAGTGGGGCGTCGAACTGGGCAAGACCCAGGCCAAGGAACTGCTCGGCACCCTCGTCCAACCCGAAGCACCTGACACCCACGACGATTCGTCGACCGACGCCCTCGTGACCTGGTACCGGCAACGCCGCGGCCGCGCGGTCTGAGGGTTTCGACAAGCTCAACCGGCAGAAAGGGCTCAACCGGCAAAGTTACTTCCAGTACTCCTCGTCGAAGACCTCGTCGGGGATCTCGTCCCCGGGTTCGACGCCGAGGGACTGGATGCGGCCCATGATCGCGGCCGCGGTGGCCACGTAGGTGACGAGATCTGTTGGCTCCACGTCACGTTCGGCGGGATCGCCGCCGAGGAACTCGTACAGGGTGGGCGGCACGCAGGCGCCCATGTCCAGCGCGCGGGTGCCGGTCGCCGCCCGCCAGGCATCGAAGCTCGCGACGTCCACGGCCTCGGCGACATCGCCGGTGCGGATCGCCTCGGCCACCTCGTCGACGGTGGCCAGCTCGCCCGAGGTCCCGCTCGACGGATCGAAGCCCAGAACCGTGTCGGCGGAGGTCGTCTCGTCGTCGGTGAGGGTGAAATAGACGATGCCCCGCCAGTCGGAGCCCATGGCCGCGATGTCCGTGCGGTCGAAGATCTCGCCGAGCAGTTCGCCGACCTGCTCCCGTTGCCGGGCGCCGAACGCCTGAAACGCGCCCGACGCCACCACTTGTCCCTGCTTGTTCGCCACGACGGCCACCTTACGCAGGTCAGTCGTCGACACCGAGGACGACCACGCGCCCCGACGCCGGAGACAGGTAGACCCGCGCCTGCCACTGCGCCGACGAGAAGGCCCGGTCGAGTTCCGGGCTGCCGAGAAGCTCGCCCGGCGGGACGAACTCGCGCAACTCGTTCACCGGCGACAGGGGCTCCGGCACCGGTGTCGCCTCGTACTCCGCCGCCCACCGCGCGACCTGATCGGCGCCGGCGTTCATCACCGCGTCGAACCAGTAGGCGCTCGGCCCGGGTACGCGACCCGTCGCGCTCGTCCCGAGAGTGCCTGCCGCCCAGCCGTCGACGGTCGCGTCGGCCAGCGCCGGGAACCGCGCCGCCACCGGCTCGATGTCCCGGCGCGGGCCGGTCGTCAGCGTCTTCGTCGGCTGCGACGTCGATGAGGGGTGCACCGACGAGGATGCCGGGACCCGGCCGGCCGGTGCCGACGGCACGCAACCGAGCAGCCCGGCACAACCGACCACGGCAGCGACTAGGACCCACCAGGACCGCCACCGGTTGCGCGTCATTCCGCCACGCTAGTCCCCTCCGGCCATGGCACGATGAAAGGTCCACTGCGTGACTGAGTTCCGCGCGAGGCGGAAACGCTCAGACCAGCCGGCGGCTGACCGACGCCGGCAGGAACTTCAGCGCCGCGGCGATCGGCGTCCACGGCCACGCGGGTACGGGCGCCCACCCCTTCTCCGCCTCGATCGCCTTGACCAGCGCATCGACGCCCTTGTCCGTCTCGACCATCAGGGAGGTCTTCACGCCCCGGTTGATGTCGGTCTCGATGTAGCCCGGCGCGACCACCGACACCGTGATCGGCGACGAGGCGAACTCGGCTTGGAGCCCCTGCCCCAGCGCCGTCAGCCCGGCTTTCGACGCCGAGTACGCGGCCTGCGCCTTCGGCATGCCGCGGACACCCGAGATCGAGCTGACGAGCACCAGATGGCCGGCGTTCTGCGCCCGGAAGATCGCCAGTGCCGCCTCGGCCTGGGCGAGCGCGCCGACCAGATTGGTCTGCACCGTCTCGATGTTCGCCGCGGCCTTGCCGGTACCGAGGGGCGCCCCCTTGCCGAGTCCGGCGTTGACGATGACCCGGTCGAGACCGCCAAGCCCGTCGGCCAGTCTCCCGAAGACCTCGGGAACGGCCTCGACGTCGGTGACGTCGAGCGCCGCGACCTCGACACGTTCGGCGGACGGCCGGAGCTCATCGGCCAGCGCTTCCAGTTTGTCGCGTCGGCGGGCCGCGAGCGCGAGCGAACGCCCCTGCGCGGCGAAGCGCCGGGCCATGCCCTCCCCCAGCCCCGAACTGGCCCCCGTGATGAGAATTCTCTGTCGTGTCGTCACGACCGCCAGGCTACCGGCCGGTAAGTTCCGGGTTCTCCGCCCGGCCGCGACGGCTACTTCAGCAATCGCGACATCCGCCGATCGGCGAGCACCTTCCCGCCCGTCTGGCATGTGGCGCAGTACTGGAAGGACCGGTCGGCGAAGGACACCTCGCGGACGATGTCGCCGCACACCGGGCACGGCAGGCCGGTGCGGGCGTGTACGCGCAGGCCGGTGCGCTTCTCGGACTTCAGCCGCGCGACGGCCTGGCCTTCCAGTCGACCCGTCGCGTCGGTGAGCACGCCGCGCATGGCGTCGTAGAGAGTGGCGACCTGGTCGGGCTTCAGCGTTTTCGACGAGGCGAACGGCGACAGACGTGCGGTGTGCAGGATCTCGTCGGAGTACGCATTGCCGATCCCGGCGATGATGTGCTGGTCGGTGAGCACGTTCTTGATCCGGCCGGTCGTCCCGGCGAGGATCTCCGCGAATTCCTCGGCCGTCAGTTCGAGCGCATCGGGTCCAAGGCCCGCGATGCGGTCGACCTCGGTGAGTTCGCGGACCAGCCACACGGCGAGCCGCTTCTGGGTGCCGGCCTCGGTGACGTCGAATCCCTCACCGGGTAGTCCACAATGCACGCGCAGGGCGATCGGGCTCTTGCCGCCCGGCCGCAGGGGTTTGGGCGACAGGTCCTCGCTCCACCGCACCCAGCCCGCGCGCGACAGGTGGATGACCAGCTGCAACAACGGCTCTGACGCGGTGGCCGCCGAACCGGGAACGGTCCGGATGACCAGGTACTTCCCCACACGTCCGACGGATTCGACGATCCGGTCCATCAGCGCCGTGTAGGGCGGATCGGCCGTCTTCAGCACCGACAGCGACGCGACGTCGACCCGACGGATCGGGAGTCCGGCCGCTCGACCGTCGACGTAGTCGGCGATGGCGGCCACCTCTGGGAGCTCAGGCATGCCACCAGTGTGCTCTAGTTGTGGGATGAACTCCCGACTTTCCGACGCCGACCTGGCCGCCCGGATCGCGCAGGGAGCCGGCGAAGTACTTCTCGGAATCCGGTCCGGTGACCTGCTGGGCGGCGCGATGCTCGGCGATGTGGGCGATGCGCTTGCGCAGGCCTGGATCTCGACGGTGCTGCGCAAACACCGGCCACGCGACGCGGTGCTGTCCGAGGAGGCCGCCGACGTCGGCGACCGGGCCACCGCCCCTCGGGTGTGGATCATCGATCCGCTCGACGGCACAAGGGAATTCGCCGCCGGTTCGGCGGACTGGGCCGTGCACGTCGCCCTGACCGAGGGCGGGATCGTCACCGAGGCGTCGGTGTCGCTGCCCGCGACGGGTGAACTGTTTCGGTCGGACACGGTCGAGCGCCCCGCCGGTGAACTGACCCGCCGCCTGGTCACCTCCCGATGGGGCGGTTCCTACGAGACCAGTCATGTGGCGAACCGTCTGGGTCTGCAGATGGTGCCGGTCGGCTCGGCGGGGGCGAAGGCGATGGCCGTCGTCCGCGGGGATGCCGACGCCTACGTCCACGCCGGCGGTCAGTACGAGTGGGACAACGCCGCGCCGGTGGGGGTCGCGCTGGCGGCTGGCCTGCACTGCAGTCGACTCGACGGTTCGGAGATCGTGTACAACAACCGGCATCCGTACATGCCGGACTTCGTCATCTGCCGCAGCGAGATCCGCGAGGAGATGCTCGCCGCGCTGCAGCAGATCTGGTGAATCGGTGCGGGCAGAGGACGTTCCGCTGCCGGTGTGTGCCCGGCCCTGGTGAACTGGATCGGTGAACGGAATCGGCGACGCGGTGGTGCGCATCGGCCCCGCCCTGGTGGTGGTCATCGTGCTGCTGGCCGGCGTCGCGGTGATGGTGAACCGCCGAAGCGGGTTGGCTCGGGAGACCGTCGTCGCCACGCTGCGTGCCGCCGTACAACTGGCTGCGCTGGCCGCCGTGCTCGCCGCGGTCGTCCCGCACCTCTGGGCCTCGGCGCTGTTCGTCGCGGCGATGGCCTCGGCGGCCGCGTGGACCTCCGCCCGACGTGTCCGTCCCGCGCGTCCCCGACTCGCCGACGTCATCTGGTGCGCCGGGCCGGTCGCCGCGCCGACGATCGTGATCGTGACCGCCCTCGTCGTGGCCGGGGTGCTCCCCGGTCGCGGTATCGCCGTGATCCCCACCGCCGGGATCATGCTCGGCGGCGCCATGGTGACCGCCTCGCTCGCCGGTCGACGGGCACACGACGAGCTGCGCGTGCGTCGGGGTGAGGTGGAGGCCGCACTGTCGCTGGGCTTCGAGCGACGAGACGCGCGGATGGAGATCGCCGGCCCGGCGTCGGCCACCGCACTGATACCCGGCCTCGATCAGACGCGGTCGGTCGGCCTCGTCACCATCCCTGGCGCATTCGTCGGGATGGTCCTCGGTGTGGGCGGCCGCGGCCATGCAGCTGTTCGTGCTGATCGCCCTGCTGGCGGTGAGTTCCATCGCCATGGTCGTCACCGTGGAACTGGTTGCGCGGGAACACCTGTGACGACGACTACCGACTCGTCTTCCGTAGTAGATAGATGTCCATGATCCAGCCGATCCGGTCCCGGGCCGCGGCGCGCGCTTCGACGATCCGGTCCGTGACCTCGCCGACCCGGCCGCTGATCAGGATCTCGTCGTCGGTGCCGACATAGGCACCCCACCAGATGTGATCGTCCGGGTCGGCGGTGTGCCGGAAGGCGAGGTCGGCGTCGAGCATCACGATCTGGTTGGCGTCGGCGCCGACGGGCGTGTCCGCCAGGCGCCGGCCGGTCGTCGTGTGGATCGGTTCACCGACGCGGTTGGCGACGATGCCGTGCGCCGCGGTGAGCGCGCTCGCGCTGGTCACGCCGGGGATGACCTCCACGACGAGTTCGAGGTCGTCGCGGGCCGCGAGATCGTCGACGATGCGCAGCGTGCTGTCGTAGAGTGCGGGGTCGCCCCAGACCAGGAAGGCGGCCACACCGCCGTCACCGACCTCGTCGCGTAGCGCGGCGGCGATCAGATCGGCGCGCGCAGCATGCCAGCGGCGGACCTCGGCGTCGTAGTCCTTCGGTTCGCGGTCGCGCGGTGGGTCGGGGATCTCCACCAGCGAATGACCCTGCCGCGCATGCTCGGCGAGGATCGCGCGGCGGGCGTCGAGCAGACCGCTCTTGGCGGTGCCCTTCTCGAGCGCGAGGAAGGCGTCGACGTCGGCCATCGCGTCGATGGCCTGCAGCGTGATCTGACGCGGGCCCCCGGGTCCGATCCCGATGACGCGCAGTGTGATTCGCACGGTCAGATCGTCACCTTGGGGAGTCCGTGCTTGCGGGCGGTCATATCCAGGATGAGCTGCCTCGGCGCGAGGCGTCGGAGGAGGAAGACCAGGCCCGCCTGATTGCCCTTGGCATAGAAGGGCTTCGGATGATCGGCGAGAGCGGCGTCGACAATCTGGGTGGCCATGCTCTCCGCGGTGATTCCCGCGTCCTCGTTGCGACGCGTCGCGGCGGCGAGCGTCTCGTACTCGGCGCGGTACGGCGAATCGTCGCCGATGTGGATGCTCCGGCGATCACCGATCCCGGTCGCGATCGTGCCCGGCTCGACGCTGATCATCCGGATACCGTACGGCGCCAGCTCGCGTCGGGACGCGAGCGCGAACGCCTTCAGCGCCGACTTGGTCGCGGCATAGTTGGACCGGAAGGCAACCGGGAAGCTGGACAACATCGACCCCACCATCACGACCGTGCCGCGACGCCGCAGACGCATCCCGGGCAACACCGCCTTGGTCAGCGCGATGGGTCCGAAGACGTTGACCCGGAACAGATCTTCGACGGCGGACATCGACGTGTCCTCGAGCGCACCGGCCTGGGACTCGCCGGCGTTGTTGATCAGGATGTCGACCTCGCCGACGAGGGCCGCGCACGATTCGGCGGAGGCGTAGTCGGCGTTGTCGAGCCGGACATAGGTGACGCCCGGCAGCGGGTTGCGCACGGAGTCGGGGTTGCGGGTGGTGCCGTACACCCGGTGCCCCCGCGCGACGAACTGACGGGCGACCTCGGCGCCGATGCCACTGGTCGCGCCGGTCACGAGGACGGTCTGTGAAGTCACGACCGCAACGGTAGCGCAGCGGACCGGGCGTCAGATGAGCTTGTCGTACCGGCGGGTGAGGATGCTGAGTTCCGCCGCGACCCGCTCGGTGTCGGGGCCATAGGGCCGCCGCGGATTCCGCGTGAACCAGTCGGAGATCCGCTGGCCCGGCGTCCGCTGTCCGGCGGGGGTACGACGCGCGGCGAGAGCCAGCACTCCGGTCGCGCAGGCGACCGAGACGACGACGACAAGGGCGAGAACGAAGAGGAGTGTCATGGCAGTAATCATTCGCCCACGGCTTTCCCGCCAACAGTGGCAGCAAAGCCATTGTTCGCAAATTATCTGCCATACTGGTGCGGTGTTGAAATCCGTCGGCGTCCTCCTCTACGGACGCGTCGCGCTGTTCGAGTTCGGGGTCGTCCACGAGGTGTTCGGCCTGGACCGCACCGACGACGGGGTCCCGGCCTTCGACTTTCGCGTCGCGTCCCCCGAACCGGGATCCTCGCTCGGGGTGGGCAACGGGGTCTCGCTGCAGGTGTCACACACCCTGTCGGAGTGCCGGGACGTCGATCTCGTGGTGATCCCCGGCGGAAGCATCAGCGGCGACTACCCCGCCGAGATCCTGGACACCATCGGTGCGGTCGTCGACAACGGCGGACGCGTCCTCACCGTCTGCTCGGGCGCGTTCGTCGCCGGTGCCGCCGGACTCCTCGACGGTCGCCGGTGCACCACCCACTGGCGGTACGGCGACGATCTGGCGCGCATGTTCCCCCAGGCGCAGGTCGACACCGATGTCCTCTTCGTCGACGACGGCCCCATCACCACGAGCGCCGGCACTGCCGCCGGGATCGACGCGTCACTGCATCTCGTCCGCGAGTCCTGGGGGCCGGCGGTCGCCAACCGGATCGCGCGACGGATGGTCGTGCCACCGCATCGCGACGGCGGCCAACGCCAGTTCGTCGAGGCGCCGATGCCGGCGTGCGCCGACGAGGGATTCGGCGCGTTGCTCGCCTGGATGACCGCGAACCTCGACCGCGACATCAGCATCGACGACATGGCGACCCGTATGCACATGTCGGGGCGGACCTTTGCGCGACGGTTCGTCGACGAGGTCGGGATCTCGCCTCGTCGCTGGCTGACCGAGCAGCGCGTGCTCTCGGCGAAGAACCTGTTGGAGTCGACCACCGCGAGCGTCGACGAGGTGGCGCGGCGGGTCGGGTTCACGTCGGCGACGCTGCTGCGCCATCACTTCGCCGCGAGTGTCGGCGTCTCGCCGCTCGTCTACCGTCGGCGGTTCGCGAAATCCGGCGCCGATGCATAGCCCGAGACCGCTCGGCGGATGGACCTGCCGTCCGAAATTGGTGTGGTGCCCTCGGCAGGATTCGAACCTGCGACCTACCCTTTAGGAGAGGGTTGCTCTATCCCCTGAGCTACGAAGGCGGGGTTGTCGATGCCGTGGCCGCGGTTCCGCGGCACGGCCATCCGGCAGTCTACGTCAGCGCCTCACCCGGGCAGCACCCTCTCCGCCAACGTTCCCGAGCACATCCTCGCTATAGTCGGGGCATCGCTCGAAACGGACATTTCCGGCTGTGATTGTCGCCACTCGGAACACCCCGGCGTTGAGGTTGCTGCCAGCTTGTGTCCGTACACTGCCTACCGCATACGTTCTACCGTTTCACCCGGGGAGGTCTTTTCGTTGGTGCACGCGGCATCAGGATCGGCGCGCACCGCCGACGACGACGAGACCACGGCCACCACCGCCGAGTCGCCGGACTCCGCCGCATCACCACGTCCTGCCGGTTCGGCACCTCGCCCGCCTGCGACCAAGCCGCGCGGACGCGCCCACACCGCCGATTTCATTCGCGTTGTGCTGTTCACCTTCGTGGTCGTCGCCCACAGCGTCAATGCCATCAACGGCGGGGTCGACGAGATCCGCGGCGCGAATCTGGTCGGCACCCTGTGCCATCTGACACGCTACGGCTTCGTCGCGGTCACGCTGTACGTCCTGGTGCTGAGCATGCAGGGCCGGGAGATGTCGCCGTGGCAGTTCTGGCGGCGTCGTTTCGGACTGGTCGTCGGCCCCTACCTCGCCTGGACGCTGATCTACACGATCACCGACCACCTCATCCTGGCCGACAACCCCTTCCCGCCCGTCGGCGAGATGCTGCCCCGGCTTGCGCACGACCTGCTCGTGGGCGAGGGCAAGTACCAGCTGTACTTCCTGTTGATCTCGATGCAGATCTACCTGTTCTTCCCGCTGATCGCATGGGTCTTCGAACGCGGCCGCACCCGCCCGTGGCTGTTGCTCGCCGGCGGGACCACGATCCAGCTCCTGGTGTTCGTCGTCTACCAGTACCTCCCCCGACCCTCCGGTCACGCATGGGACGTCGCGTACCAGCATCTGTGGAAGACGCTCCCGATGTACGCGCTCTTCGTCGCGATGGGTGTCCTGGCCGCGCAGCACCGCGAGGCCGTCGACCGTTGGCTGCGCGACCACATGGCCACGGTCGTCCTGGTGGCGGCGGGTTGCGCCGCGTTCACCATCGCCGGCTACCTGCTGGCGACCTCACCGGGCAATGTGCCGTGGAAGGCCAACACGGCCTGGAACCCGGTGTCGCTGCCCTGGTTCGTCGGCGGCTTCGTCCTGCTCTGGCTGATCGGTCTCGTCTGGGATGACCGACGCGCCGCCGGCCGCCCGGCCGGCGGAAAGCTGGTGTCGCAGGCCACGCTCCGCGCGTTCGGGGTTTTCGCGGTCCACCCGCTGATCCTCGACATCCTGGGCCGCGTGGGATTCCTCAGCGGGCTCTTCGACTGGTTCCCACACTCGGCGGTCCTGCGCTCGATCATCTTGATCGCCTTGGTGCTGGCGGCATCGCTGGTACTCGTCGACCTCCTCTTGCGTCTGCCGTTCAGCAAATGGCTGACCGCCCGACCCCGCATCCCCCTGTTCCCGAAGCGGAACAAGAAGGAGCAGGACCGGGCGGTGGAAGTCGGCGAGTCGGCGGGGGCTGCGCAGGTGTCCGCCGACTAGGTGTACTGATCCGCCAGGTTGGGTACGCGGTCGGCGGGTGAGT
Organism: Gordonia sp. McavH-238-E; assembly: GCF_022348225.1. Classification (NCBI taxonomy): domain Bacteria; kingdom Bacillati; phylum Actinomycetota; class Actinomycetes; order Mycobacteriales; family Gordoniaceae; genus Gordonia; species Gordonia sp. McavH-238-E. The sequence continues at coordinate 145,872 of NZ_JAKRFE010000011.1, read as the reverse complement.
TGCCCCTGAGTGCGGTGTGGCCGCGTTCGTGATTGTAGATGCGCAGGAACTCGTCAAAGGCGGCCACGCGTTCGGACTCGCTGCTGTAGGGGCGGGCGTAGGCCCACTCCTCTTGCAGTGTGCGGTTGAATCGTTCGACCTTGCCGTTGGTTTGCGGCCGGTACGGTCGCGTCCATTTGTGTTTGATCCCGTTGCCTGCCAACAACTCCCGAAACATTCTCGACCGGTAACACGACCCGTTGTCGGTCATCACCCGTACCGTGGGAACACCGATCGAGGCGAAGTGAGCCACCGCCCGCGCCATGAACGCGGTCGCGGTTTCCTTCTTCTCATCAGCCAGGATCTCCGAATAGGCGTACCGGGAGTGATCATCGACGGCGTGGTGCAGGTAGGCGTATCCCAGGTTGGGACGGCCATGCACGGTGCGCGGACGCGAAGCATCGCGATGAGCACTGGAGTTGCGGGTGCCCTGGGCGCGGCCGTGTACGCGATGCCCACCACCGTCGGGGATGCGGCCCAGCTTCTTGATGTCGACGTGGATCAAGTCCCCGGCAGCGTCGCGTTCATACCGGCGAACCTCACGTCGTCGTGCACGCACCGGCGCTCCGGTGGCCGGGTCGGTCCACGACAACCGCACACACTGGTAGCGGGTGAGGATGCGGTGCACCGTGGACACGTTCAACCCCAGGTGGAACCCGATCCGGGCTGGTCCCCAGCGACGCGACACGCGTAACCCGACCACCCGGCGTTCCCGGCGGCGACTGGTGCGATGCGGACACGACCGCGGCCGGCTCGATCGGTCCACCATCCCTGCCGGCCCCAGGTTGCGGTAGCGGTCGGCCCACCGCTTGGCCGTCGTGACCGAAACGTTGAAACGGTCAGCCGCACGCCGTAGCGGCCACCCGTCCTCGACAACACACCGAGCCAGACGCAGCCGACCAGTTGGGGACAACGGTGAATTACGGTGAGACATGAAGACCTCCGGGATGAGGAGCGGTTCCTAGACAGCTCCACACCTCACTCGGAGGTCTTCCCTATGTCACGCAGGCTCGCCGAACCCCGTACCTAACGTCCCGGGTCAGTACAACTAGGCGTGGGCTACTTGTACTTCGGGTTGTTGATCACCGGGATCTCGATGTTGATCGGCATCCGGAGTTCGGACATGTAGAAGAGCACGAACTGGCGGAGGAATTCGTCGAACAGCCAGTACGCCTCTCGCGGCATGCCGACGTTCAGCAGGCCCTCGCGGATCTGCACGTACGGACCCCACGCCGTCTCGAGCAGCGGGCTCCACACAGGCTCGCGCGGGATCTGGTACCAGTTGGCGACCTGGTCGCCGAGCACGAATCTCGTGAGCGCTCCCAGCACGCCCCGCGAGATCAGTGAGAGATCGAGGTTCATGCCGAGATCCAGCAGCATGTCGGCGAGCTTGCGGCCCTCCGGGGTCGGCGCCAGGATCGGATCGAGGACCTGCCGCGCCTGCGAGTCGGCGGCGTCCCACGAGGCGGGGATGTACTCGTCCTTCACTCCCAGCATGTACGCGCTGATCTGCCACGAGTGCAGGAACCCGGCGGACTCGTCGGCGGCGATGGGGACGTTCCACTTGTCGAAGTTGCGCATGACCGTCGTGGGCAGACTGTGCCAGGTGACCATGATGTCGGCCTGGCTGATCGGCTTCTTCTCCGTCGCCCCGTGCACCCAGTGCGGCGACTGCGGCAGGAGATGCCGCACGCCCGCGTGGGCCATGCGCGTCTTGACGCACGTCACGACCATCTCGCCGCCGGGCTGATAGGCGTTCAACGAGCCGATGTCGTAACCGAGCTTGGCGGTCTTGGTGATCCGGTCCTTGAGGTCCCACCCGCCCTTGGAGTAGTACACCGACCGGGCCTCGCGTGGGATGACCGTGCTCATCATGCCGCTGGCGAAGCCGTACAGGACGCCGAGGTAGGTTCCGCGTTTCTGGTTGAAGCGGACCGCGTCGGCGAGCTTGGCCTGGTCGGTCCACGACGGCAGCTGGCGCGCGTACTCCATGAAGTCGCGCAGTTCCGAGGGCAGCCCGGCCGGCAGCGGCTGCGAGTTACGATGCCACGTGCGCAGCAGCCGGTTGACCTTGTGTACCTGTCCGTTGTCGATGACCTTGGCGATCACCGGATCCGCCTCGTCGTCCCACAGCTGCCGCGGATCCGCGCCGCGGCCTCGGCCGGGCACCGAGTTCGCCGGCGACCACGTCCATGGTGTCGTCTGCGAGAGCGCGGCCACCGCGCCGGCCGCACCGACGACACCGCCGGCGCGTATGAGATTCCGCCTGTTCAGATCTTCCATGACCCCGTCCCATCACTTCCATGTATCAATGTGACAAACAACGTATCCTTGTATCATTGTTACCACCGGGTGGTCCAGGACACATGTGTTTCGCGATTTTTGCGATCATGGAAGCCCAGGCGGTCATCATGAGACGAAGGGGGTGACCAGGTGACCACGCAGCCGACCGGCGCCGCACTGTCGAGTTCACTACTCCAGCGCGCGTTTCTCGAGTCCTCGACACCGTCCGAGGGAGCGGCCGACCCGACCGCCGAGCGCCTCCTCGACGCGGCCTTCGAACTGTTCTGCCGACTGGGCGTCCAACGCACGCCGATGGAGAAGGTCGCCAAGAGCGCGGGTGTCACGCGGGTGACCCTGTATCGGAAGTTCGCCACCAAGGACGCACTCGTCGACCAGGTGGTGCTGCGCGAGTTCCGCCGGTACTTCGACCGCTTCCGCGCGGAGATACCCCGTGCCGAAACCGTCGCCGACCGTGTCGTGTTCGGCTTCGTCGGTTCACTCCGCGCCATCTCCGGCAATCCGCTGATCGGCGAGATCAGCGACGCCGAACCGAGCATGCTCATCGAGTCGATGATCGGCGGGGACGGCATGCTGCTCGCGACGGTGCAGCATTTCGTCGCCGCGCAGCTGCGTCGAGAACAAGTGGCGGGCAACATCTCCGATCAGCTGGACGTCGATCTCGTGGCCGAGATGATGGTCCGCGTGTCGGCGTCGTTCCTCACCGTGCCCAGTCGTGTCGTCGACATCACCGACGACGAGCAGCTCGCCACCGTCGCGCGTCAGTTCCTCGTACCGATGCTCAATCCCGCGCGATAACGGCCCGAACCTGTAAAGATCAGAGCGCTCACCACATCTGAGGAGACTGACGATGCGCTCTTGGTCTGTGATCATCATCTTGGCCATCTCCCAGTTCGTCATGGTGCTCGACAGCACCGTGATGAACGTGTCGATCTCGGTGGTGGCCGACGACCTGGGGACCTCGATCACCGGCATGCAGGCCGCGATCACCTTCTACGCGCTCACGATGGCCGCGTTCATGTTGACCGGCGGCAAGCTGGGCGACTTGATGGGCCGCGCACGAGCTTTCAAGATCGGTGCGGTCATCTACGGCATCGGATCACTGACCACGGCGCTGAGTCCCAACCTGACCGTCCTGCTGATCGGGTGGTCGCTCGTCGAGGGGCTGGGCGCGGTTCTGGTGATCCCCGCGATCGCATCGCTGGCCGCCATCAACTACACCGGCAAGGCGCGTGTCACCGCATTCTCGATCCTGGGCGCGGTCACCGGGCTGGCCGCGGCCATCGGCCCGCTCCTGGGTGGCGTGATGACCACCTACCTGTCGTGGCGCTACGTGTTCGTCGCCGAGACGGTGGTGATGGTGGCGGTCCTGTTCGCGGCCAAGCTGATCCGCGACGTCCCCCGGGACGCGAACGTGCGCATCGACCCGCTGAGTGTCGTGGCCTCCGCCGGCGGTCTGGCGTTGATCGTCTACGGCGTTCTCCAGTCGAAGACCTGGGGGTGGCTGAAACCGCAGCACCCGCCGGAGATCGGCGGGGACGCCATCGCTCCGCTCGGGGTCTCGCCGGTCGCCTACCTGCTGCTCCTCGGAGTCGTCGTGCTCTGGCTGTTCGTCCTGCGGCAACGTACTCTCGCCGACTCCGGTCGACAACCGCTGCTACGGGTCGAGTTGTTCCGGATCGCCCCTCTGCGTAGCGGACTCGGCGGTTTCCTCGCCCAGTACTTCGCGATCGCGGCCCTGTTCTTCGTGGTCCCGGTGTACCTGCAGACGATGCTCGGGCGCGACGCACTGCAGACCGGGGTGAAGATCCTGCCGCTCTCGGTCGGTCTCATCTTGTTCTCGATCCTCGGATCCTGGCTCACCGCACGACGTTCCGCGCGGTTCATCGCCCGGGGCGGGCAGATCACGATGGCGCTGGGGACACTCCTCGTCATCGCGTCGGTGGGAACCGACCTGCGCAGCGCCGTGTTCGCGGCGGGAATGTTCGTGGTGGGCGCGGGATTCGGACTGCTCGCCTCGCAGCTGGGTAACGTCAACATGTCCGCGGTCGAGGAGAAGGACACCTCGGAGGTCGGCGGTCTCCAGGGCACGTTCCAGAACCTGGGGTCGTCATTCGGCACCGCGGTGGCCGGTTCGGTCTTTCTCCTCATGCTCTCGTCGGGCTTCGTGTCGGCGGTCAACGACACCGAGAACCTCCCCGCGGCGGATCAGCAGCAGATCGTCAGCACAGTCGACGCCGCGGGCGTACCGATCATCTCCGCCGACGAGGCCCGCACCCTCGTTCTCGATGCGGGCGGCTCGTCGGAGTCCGCACAGGCGGTGTCCGAGGCCTACGCGGACTCGCAGATCGCGGCGCTGCAGCAGGCCCTGTTCGTCGTGTTCGGTCTCCTCGTCCTGGCGTTGCTGTTCTCGCGACACCTGCCGAACCGGATACCCGAGCCCGCCGACCGGGAGGCGGCCTGAACCGGCGGTCAGCCGGTGGCGCCGACCTTCTTGCCGATGGTCACCTCGGTGTGGCGCACGGCCTGGGCCGCGAACGGGCCGATGATCTTGCCGAGGAGTTTGCCTGCCATCCCGCCCGGAAGTGTGTAGGAGAATTCGACGTCAAGATCTGTTCCCGACCCACCGTCCGCGTCGGCGAATCGCCACCTGGTGTTCGCCCCGAACCCTTCGATCGCCTCCAGTGCGATCAGTTCGTTCTCGACGTATTCGGTGCACTTGACGATCGACTTCAGCGCCTTGGGACCGACATCGATGGTCACCGCGAAGGTCGCGCCCAGTCCGCTCGTCTGCTCGGTGGTGGGTTCGAAGCGAGTCACCCCGAACATGTACTCGCTGACGTTCTGATATCCGTCGACGTACTCGAACACCCGCTCACGCGGCCCGTCGATCCGCGCCTGATGCCGTACCACTCCCACGATTCTCCCCGTTCGTCTCGTTCGGCCGACCGTGCCGGTGCGGCCCTACCGCCTCGACCCTATGCGCTCCCCCGACTCACCTGAACCACCCGACCCGGTTCTCCTCGCGGACGGCCGATCGCCAGTACGCTTGGTCGATGACGCCCCGTCGCGGAGTCCCTGTCATGGTGCGCGCGCTGTCCGCGGCGTTGGCCACCGCTCTGATCGCGACCGCGTGCGGCACGGATTCGGCCCCGCCGGAGGCGAATCCGGTCACCTGCGCCGAGATCCCCAACGGGGAGATGATCGACGCCCGGTCGGTGTCCGCCGCACCGACCGACATCGCCACCAGACCTGAAGTGGCCTCGGGGTTCCGGACCGGGATGAGGCCGGTCGAAACCACGACATATGCGGCGGCAACGGCGAATCCGCTCGCCACCCGCGCCGCCTGTGAGGTCCTGCGTGACGGCGGTACGGCCGCCGATGCCCTGGTCGCCGCGCAACTGGTTCTCGGCCTCGTCGAACCACAGTCGTCCGGCATCGGTGGTGGCGCCTTCGCCCTCTACTACGACGCGGCGTCGAAGAGTGTTCGGGCCTTCGACGGGCGCGAGACGGCCCCGGCCGCCGCCACGGAGTCCTACCTGACCCGGATCAGCCCGGACGATCCCGCGCCGCCCGTGCCGAGTGCCCGCGCCTCAGGCCGGTCCATCGGGGTGCCGGGCGTGATGCGGATGCTGGAGACGGTCCACGGCGAGTTCGGCGGGCACGCCTGGCGTGACCTGTTCGAACCCGCAGTGCGCTTGGCAGACAACGGCTTCGACATCAGCCCGCGGCTCGCGACCGCGATCGCCGCGTCGGCGGCCGAACTCGCCGTCGACGAGGATGCGCGCGCGTACTTCCTCGCCGCCGACGGCTCCCCCAAGGCGGCCGGCACCAGGCTCGTCAACCCGGCCTACGCGAAGACGCTCGGCGCGCTGGCCGCCGACGGCGCCGGCGCCCTGTACGACGGGCCGCTCGCCGAGGCCATCGTCGCCGAGGCCGGGTCCACCGCGGGCGGCATGACACCGAGTCTGATGACGGTGCAGGATCTCCGCGGGTATCGCGCACTCGTCCGGGACCCGGTCGTGACGACGTATCGCGGACGCCAGATCGTGGCCATGCCCGGGCCGTCGTCGGGCGGGATCGCCGTGGCGTCGGCGCTGGGCATCCTCGAGAACTTCGACCTCCCGTCGATGCCCCCGACCGACGTCGACGCCGATGGCGGACGCCCCGACCCGGCCGCCGTGCATCTCGTCACCGAGGCCGAGCGGCTCGCCTACGCCGATCGCGACAAGTACGTGGCCGACCCCGACTTCGTCCCCCTCCCCGGACGAGGGGTGGCGACCATCCTCGACCCGGCCTATCTCCGATCGCGCGCGGCACTCATCAAGCCCGACTCGTCGCTCGGCGAGGCCCCGGCGGGCGACCTCGGGCCGGTGCCCCTGGGGTCGTATGCCGGCTCCGAACACGGGACCAGCCACATCACCGTCGCCGACCGCTACGGGAACGTCGCCTCCATGACGACGACGATCGAATCCGCGTTCGGGAGCTACCACATGGTCGACGGCTTCCTGCTCAACAATCAGCTGACCGACTTCTCCGCGGAGCCCCGCGACGACGACGGCACGCTGCTCGCCAACCGGGTGTCGCCCGGCAAACGGCCACGGTCGTCGATGGCTCCCACCCTCGTCCTGCAACCGGGCGCCGACGGCGCTCCCGCCGAGGTGGTCGCAGCCCTCGGCTCACCCGGCGGGTCGGTGATCATCCAGTTCGTGATCAAGACGATCGTCGGGATGCTGGACTGGGGACTCGACCCACAGCAGGCCGTGTCGATGATCGACTTCGGCTCGGCCAACACCCCGACCTCGAACGTCGGCGGTGAACACCCCCTGGTCGACACCACCGACGACGGCGCCGGAGATCCCCTGGTCCGAGGCCTTCGGGAGCGCGGCGCCGAGGTGTCGATCGAGGAGCAGTCGAGCGGTCTCAGCGCGTTGCTCCGGCAGGACGGCGGTTGGATCGGCGGCGCCGATCCGCGTCGCGAAGGTGCCGTGATGGGCGACGACGCGACCCTGCGCTGACCCGCCCTGGCCTCGTTCCGGGTTCGACACTGCCTCAACCGGTTCCGGGGCAAGTAGTTTTCCTCGGCGTCACACGGGGGCAATCGAGCGCATACACCCAGCTCATAGCGTCGAATCGCTCGCATCTGCGACAACGACGTGGCGACGTCGTCGTGCGACCCCCGCGCACGTGGGGGCCGAGATCATCCAGGAGTAACCATGAGTGGCAGCATGTCCCGCCGACAGGCGATCGAGGCCGTGACAACCTACGACTGCTCGGCACCGGGATTCACCGAACCGCTGGCAGACACGTTCGGGCGCAATGTGTTCAGCCTGTCGGTGATGAAGAAGCGGCTGCCGAAGCACGTCTTCAAGGCGGTGGCCGCGACCGTCGACACCGGTTGTGCGCTCGATCCCACCCTCGCCGACTACGTCGCGGTGGCGATGAAGGACTGGGCCATCGAGAGGGGCGCCACCCACTACGCCCACGTGTTCTATCCGCTGACCGGGTTCACCGCCGAGAAGCACGATTCGTTCCTCGAACCCGATTCCACCGGTGCATCTCTCGCCGAGTTCGCGGGCAAGACGCTGATGCAGGGCGAGCCCGACGCGTCGAGCTTCCCCAACGGCGGCCTGCGCGGGACCTTCGAGGCCCGCGGTTACACGGGCTGGGATGTCACCAGTCCCGCGTACCTCCTGGAGAACCCGAACGGCAACACGCTCTGCATCCCGACGATTTTCATCTCGTGGACCGGGGAGGCCCTCGACAAGAAGACCCCGCTGCTGCGCAGCCAGCAGGCGATGAGCAAGCAGGCGATGCGGCTGCTCCGGTTGTTCGGTCACGACGACGTCGACACCGTCGTCTCGTACGCGGGCGCCGAGCAGGAGTATTTCCTGATCGACGAGCACTTCTTCTATGCCCGACCGGATCTCATGACCTGCAACCGGACCCTGTTCGGCGCGCCGCCGTCGAAGGGTCAGGAGTTCGACGACCACTACTTCGGCGCCATCCCCGAGCGCGTGTTGTCCTTCATGATCGAGCTCGACCGCGAGCTGTTCAAGCAGGGGATCCCGGCGAAGACGCGACACAACGAGGTCGCGCCCGGCCAGTTCGAGATCGCGCCGGTCTTCGAACGGTCGGTTCTCGCCCACGACCACCAGCAACTGATGATGACCACGATGAAGGCCGTCGCCGAGAAGTACGGCATGAAGTGTCTGCTGCACGAGAAGCCGTTCTCCGGCGTCAACGGTTCGGGCAAGCACGTGAACTTCTCGCTCGGCAACTCCACCCAGGGCAATCTGCTGAACCCGGGCGACACCCCGCACGAGAACATGCAGTTCCTGACCTTCTGCGGCGCGATCATCCGCGCGGTCCACCTCTACGGCGGACTGTTGCGTGCCGCGGTCGCGTCCGCCTCGAACGACCATCGACTGGGGGCCAACGAGGCTCCGCCGGCGATCATCTCGATCTTCCTGGGCGAACAGCTGATGGATGTGTTCGAGCAGATCGCCAAGGGCGGTGCGACCGGCTCCAAGGCCGCGGGCGTCATCGAACTCGGCGTCGACACCCTCCCGCCGCTGACGGCCGATCCGGGAGATCGCAACCGCACGAGTCCGTTCGCGTTCACCGGCAACCGATTCGAGTACCGCGCACCGGGTTCCAACCAGTCGATCTCGGACCCGATGGTCGCCATCAACACGATCCTCGCCGACTCGATCGATGTGATCGCCGCCGACCTCGAGAAGCTCCTCGCCGACGGGCTCGACCTCGCGGACGCCGTCCAGAAGGTGTTGCAGGAGATCGTCAATTCGCACGGGGCGGTCATCTTCAACGGCAACGGTTACTCCGACGAATGGCAGGAGGAGGCGGCCGCCCGCGGCCTCAAGAACCTGCGGACGACGGTCGACGCGGTGACGGAGTACACCTCGCCGGAGGTCATCGAGATCTTCGAGAAGTACGGCGTGCTGTCGGCCCGCGAACTCGAGGCCCGGGAAGACGTCATCTTCGAGTACTACGCGCTGACCCTCCTCGTGGAAGCCAAGGAGACCGCGGAGATCGCCAAGACGATGATCATGCCGGCCGCGATCCGTTACCAGGGTGAACTCGCGGGCACCGCGGCGTCGCTCAAGATGGCCGGGATCGACGCTCCCACACCGCTGCTCGAGGAGCTGACCGGCCTGATCGGCGCGCTGCACGAGGGGTTGATGACGCTGGATGCCGGCATCGCCGGGATGCACGGCGAGTCCACACTCGACGAGTCGACGTACGCGCTGGAGACCCTCATCCCGGCCATGGCCACGGTTCGCGAGGTTGCCGACACCCTCGAATCCATCGTCGCCGACGACCTCTGGCCCCTGCCGACCTACAACGAGATGCTCACGATCCTCTAGGCACGCAACCGACCGGGTGTGGATATCTACCCTCCCGTAAGGGTAGAGTTTCCGCGTCCGTAGGGCCGGCCCCGGTCGCCATCGCCGCCGACGATCCGGCGAGGTGTGTGAGTCACTGCGCGACACCCGTTCTGATCGCTCGCGAAGATGGAGACGCCGTGACCGCCGAGGTGCTGACCCCTGCCCGCCGACAGTCGGTGTTGGCGACCCTGCGGTCCCCACGACGGCTGCGTACCGAGGTCCTCGCCGGTCTCGTCGTCGCACTCGCACTCATCCCCGAGGCGATCTCGTTCTCGATCATCGCCGGGGTCGACCCGCGGGTGGGTCTCTTCGCCTCGTTCACGATGGCGGTGACGATCGCGATCGTCGGGGGCCGTCCGGCGATGATCTCGGCGGCCACCGGCGCCGTGGCGCTCGTGGTGGCGCCCCTGGTCGCCAGTCACGGCCTGGACCATCTGATTGCGGCGGTGCTCCTGGCCGGTGTCATCCAGATCGTCCTCGGTGCCCTGGGGGTCGCGCGACTCATGCGCTCCATCCCGCGCAGCGTGATGGTCGGGTTCGTCAACGCGCTGGCGATCCTGATCTTCACCGCCCAGCTGCCGCACCTGCTGGGCGTGCCGTGGCTGGTCTATCCCCTCGTCGCAGCGGGACTCGCGATCATCGTCGGTCTCCCCCGGCTCACCTCGGCGATCCCGTCACCGCTCGTGGCGATCGTGCTGCTCACCGCGGTCACCCTGGCGGTCGGCTTCGCCGTCCCCGACGTCGGCGACGAGGGCGAACTACCCGACAGCCTCCCCACGTTGTTCTTCCCCGACGTCCCGCTGACGTGGGACACGCTCTCGGTCATCGCGCCGTACGCGTTCACCATGGCACTCGTCGGCCTGCTCGAGTCGCTGATGACCGCCAAGTTCGTCGACGACCTCACCGACACCCATTCCGACAAGACGCGTGAGGCCACCGGGCAGGGCATCGCCAACATCGTGACCGGCCTCTTCGGCGGGATGGGCGGGTGCGCGATGATCGGCCAGACCATGATCAACGTCAAGGAGTCCCGGGCGCGCACCCGGATCTCGACGTTCCTGGCCGGACTGTTCCTGCTCATCCTGGTCGTCGGGCTGGGCGACATCGTCGCCCTGATCCCCATGGCGGCTCTCGTCGCGGTCATGATCATGGTGTCGGTGGGCACTCTGGACTGGCACAGCGTCAACCCGAAGACGTTGCGGCGCATGCCCAAGAGCGAGACCGCGGTGATGGTCGCGACCGTCGTCGTCACCGTGGCGACCCACAATCTGGCCTACGGCGTGATCGTGGGTGTCCTCACGGCGATGGTGCTGTTCGCGCGCCGGGTCGCACACGTCACCGAGGTGGTCGAGGTCGCCGACCCCGAACCCGGAACCCGGGTCTATGCGGTGCGGGGCGAACTGTTCTTCGCGTCCAGCAACGACCTCGTCTACCAGTTCGACTACGCCGGCGACCCGGACGACGTCGTGATCGACATGAGCGAGGCGCACATCTGGGACGCGTCGACGGTCGCTACCCTCGATGCGATCACCACCAAGTACGCAGCCAAGGGCAAGACCGCCACCATCGTCGGCCTCGACGGCCACAGCGCCGAGCGCCATCGGCGTCTCAGTGGCCGGCTCGGCGGCGAAGGCTGACCGGGTAGAGAGGGCGGGTCGTGACCGACGGAGGGACCGAGAACACCGGCCATCTGCAGATCGGCGCGGTGGCGACGGAAACCGGGTTGTCCATCAAGACCATCCGCCACTACGACGAGGTCGGCCTGGTCGTCCCGTCCGCGCGTTCGGCCGGGGGGTTCCGCTTGTACACACGTGCCGACATCGATCGGCTGTTCGTGATCCGGCGGATGAAACCACTCGGGTTCACGCTCGATGACATGCGTGAACTCCTACACGCCGAGAGCGTTCTCGACGACAGCGACGCAGCACCGGAGGACCGGCGAGCGGCACTCGACGCGGTCGCGGAGTTCCGGCAGCGGGCCAGGCTTGCATGCGAGAAGCTGGAGCGGCAGCTGCACTATGCGCACGAACTCACCGCCCAGCTGTCGGATCGACTGACCGATCTGGCGTGACCCGGCAGGGCGACGCGAGCCCTACCCCAACGGCCACCGGGTGCCGGTGCGCTTCTCGGCCTCGCTCCACAGACTGCCGGCCAGTTCGTAATCGCACGCGATGCGGGCGCGGCCCGACAACACCGGCCGGCCGCGCAGTCCCCACAGTCCGTCGACCCCCACATAGCTGCCCGGCGGGATGGGTTCGGTCAGACAGTGCAGCGTGGGTGCCGCCCCGGCGGTGAGATCGTTGCCGAGCACTCCAGCCAGACCCTGGGCCGCCCGGTGCAGGACTCCCAGGCCCGGCTTGTTCGAGATGTTCGACGCGGCCCAGCCCGGGTCCGTGAGCATCGAGGTCACCGGTGACCCGACCGCGCGCAATCGCCGGTCGAGTTCGAGGCCCCACAGCATCACCGCGAGTTTGGACGCGGCGTAGGCCCGGGGTGCCGACCACCGGGTGTGTCGGTGGTCGAGATCGGCGGGGTCGATGCGGGCGTGGCGGTGCCCCTCGGATCCCACCGACACGACCTGCCGTCGGATACGCGGCAGCAGGAGGTTCGTCAGGGCGAACGGGCCGAGGAAGTTCGTGCCGATGCCCAGTTCGAACCCGTCCGGCGTCGTCCTGCGCTGGTGCGGAAACATCCCGGCGTTGTTGACCAGCACATCGACCGGACCGTCGAGTTCGGCGACGAAGGCCCGCACCGAGGCGAGGTCGGCGAGATCGAGTCGGAGCACCTCGCACTCGCCGCCGAATTCTCGTGCGCGTCGTGCGCCGAGTTCGGTGTCGCGGACGGCCAACACCACCCGCACTCCGGCCCGGGCGAGCGCCGCGGCGGTGGCCATCCCGATGCCGTTCGTCGCACCGGTGACGACCACCCGCCGGCCGGCGAGGTCGGACAGGGACTTCGACGAGGACGGCATGGGCGCCACGGTACCCATCGGATGTCCCGGGCGGGTGACACTCGGCTTCGCTGTGCCGCCCTCACCGGACACGTAGTGACAGCGCCACGACGAGACGCGTCGCCGGATCGTCGAGGTCCATTCCGGTGAGTGCCTGGATCCGACGTAGGCGATAGCGCAACGTGTTCGGGTGGACATGCAGCGCCGCGGCCGCCCCACGGACATCACCGAAGTGATCGAGGTAGGCACGCAGTGACGCGGTGAAGGCACTGCCGCTGCGGGCGTCGAGATCGACGAGGCCGGTGACCCGGTCGTCGACGAGATCAGGGTTCTCCGAGAGCAATCCGATGATCTCGCCGAGCAGCACACCGGTGCGGGATCGCTCGACCGTGGTGACATCGTCGATCAGGTCGGCTTCCCGGCCGGCCGCATCGAGCACGCGGTCGATCGAGTGGCGCAGCTCGGTTGCGGTCGAGATGCGGTCGGGACCGGCGACCACGGCGCGGGCCGGCACCGCGAACTGCCGGTCGGCCGCGCCGACGGCGACCCGGGCCCATGTGACGGCGTCGTCGAGAGCGACCCCCGGCAGCACGGCGTAGGCGCGGTCGCCGATGGTGACCGTCACCGAGAGTGGACTGAATGCGCTGGCGTGCAACATCAGTGCCGAGACCTGTCCCCCGCGGATGCCGTCGGGGGTGGCGAACCCGGCGATCGTCACGGTCGCCGACGGCGCGATGCCGAGCTGGGCGGCGAGACGATCGGTGTCGACGGGTTCGCCGCCCACACCGAGGAGCCGCCGCACCCGCTCATCGTGGTCGGAACCGGCGGAGCGGCGCCGCGAGATGATCCGTGCCGCAACGGCTGCGGCTCCGACGAGCACCTCGTCGGTGTCGCGGGCCGGCGGACGAGATCCCTCCTGCAGCCAGACGACCCCCAACAGGACGTCGCCGGAGCCGCTCGGTCGGGCGGTGGGTGCCGGCCGGATGGCCACCGCGCGTCTCGGCTGCAACCCCAGATCGGCACGCGCGTCGACGGTCACGACCCCGGACGACTGCCGTACCGCGTCCATCACGCCCCACTCCCGCAACCAGGCGAGCATCTCGGGCGGACCCTCCCGGCCCAGGATCGACAGCCGGCGCAACTCATCGGCCTCGTCACCGGCCGAGCTGTAGGCCAGGACGTGCGCATGCTCGTCCTCGATGCTCACCAGGCCTCCGGTCCGCCGGGCGACCTCGGCTGCGAGCTGGAACAGGTCGCCGGTGCTCCCGGACTCCATGGACTCGCCGTCCCCGGCCGGATGGGATCGAGCGTCGAGCACCCGGGTGACGAGGTTGTAGATCCGTTCCCAGCGGGCGTGCGGGTCGATGGCGATGACCGCGATCCCCAGCCGCTCGGTTAGACCGATCAACGCCGGTGTCGGGCTCTTGGTCAGCACGGCCACCGGGCGATGCGCACCGAGGTCACCGAGCCATTCGACACCCACCTCGTCGCCGAGTCCGACGAGAAGGAAGAGATCGGCCGATCGCGCCGCACGCCCGAGCCCGTAGTGGAGATCGTCGGTGTCGACCATCGCCAGCGTCGACACCGGGGCGTCGAGCCCGCGTGGGGACGAGACCAAGGTCGCGACGGTCTGATCCAGGGCCAGGACCAGCCGTCCCAGAGCGATGCCCGCGGTCTTGTCCATACGGACAAGGCTACGACGCATATGTTTGCCGATCGGCCATATCGTGGCACCGGGAGGGACGGTGGACTGGACTCATGGATGCCATCACCACTCCCCCTCGACCGTCCAATGAACCCGTACACGGTTATGCCCCCGGTTCGCCGGAGCGAACGCGCATCGTCGACGAGCTGGCGCGGCAGTCCCACGCCGGGCGGCGCGAGTTCCCCCACATCATCGGCGGCCATCTGAGCCTCGGTGCCGGCGATGAGATCGACGTCGTCCAGCCCCACGCACACCGCGAGGTCCTGGGCTTCATCACCAACGCCACCCACGACGACGCCCGCGCTGCCGTCGATGCCGCTCGCGCCGCCGCCGACGACTGGGCGCACACGAGCTTCGACGACCGGGCGGCCGTCATCCTGCGCGCCGCCGAACTGCTGGCCGGTCCGTGGCGCGAACGGATCGCGGCCGCAACGATGCTCGGTCAGTCGAAGTCGGTGCAGCAGGCCGAGATCGACGCACCATGCGAACTCGTCGACTTCTGGCGGTTCAACGTGGCCTTCGGCCGCGAGATCCTCGCCGAACAACCGGAGTCGTCACCGGGGGTGTGGAATCGGCTCGACCATCGTCCGCTGGACGGCTTCGTCTACGCCGTGACCCCGTTCAACTTCACCGCGATCGCCGCGAACCTACCCACGGCTCCGGTGCTCATGGGCAACACCGTCGTCTGGAAGCCCTCACCCACCCAGGCGTATTCGGCCCAGTTGATCATGGCCCTTCTCGAGGCCGCCGGCTTGCCGCCCGGCGTCATCAACCTCGTCCACGGCGACGGCGTGGCCGTCTCGGATGTCGTACTCGCCGACCAGGATCTGGCCGGCATCCATTTCACCGGGTCGACACGCACGTTCCGGCATCTCTGGCGCGAGGTCGGCGCCAACATCGAGCGGTACCGGAACTATCCCCGCCTCGTCGGCGAGACCGGCGGCAAGGACTTCATCGTCGCGCATTCCTCGGCCGAGCCGCATGCGCTGCGAACGGCATTGTCGCGCGGGGCCTTCGAGTACCAGGGACAGAAGTGCTCGGCGGCGTCACGCGCCTACATCCCGCGGTCGGTGTGGGATCGGATGGGCGACGAGTTCCTCGGCGAGGCCGCCGAACTCACCTATGGCGACGTTCGCGATCTGACGAACTTCGGTGGCGCGGTGATCGATCGGCGCGCGTTCGACAAGCAGGTGGCGGCGATCGACCGCGCGAAGTCGTCGGCGTCGCTCACCGTCGCGGTCGGCGGCGACTGCGACGACTCCGAGGGTTTCTTCGTACGGCCCACCGTCCTGTTGTCCGACGATCCGACCGACGAGGCGTTCGCCACCGAGTACTTCGGTCCGATCCTCGCCGTTCACGTCTACGACGACGCGGAGTACGAGAACATACTCGGACTGGTGGATTCGACGGCGACCTACGCACTGACGGGGTCCATCATGGCCACCGATGTCGCGGCCGTCACACTGGCGTCCGACCGACTGCGCAACGCCGCGGGCAACTTCTATGTCAACGACAAACCGACCGGTGCGGTCGTCGGACAGCAGCCCTTCGGCGGGGGCCGGGCGTCGGGGACCAACGACAAGGCCGGATCGAAGCAGAACCTGATGCGCTGGACGTCGACCCGCACGATCAAGGAGACCTTCAGCCCGCCCACCACGACGACCTACCCGCACATGGCCTTCGACTGGACGGGGATCTGATGGGCACCGTCTTCGACACCGTGCTGCGTCCGGCGATCGTCGCGGTGTCGCGTAGCGAACGCGTCAAGGATGTGTCCGAGCGGTGGCCGGTGACCGAGAGAGTGGTGCGCCGGTTCGTGCCGGGCGAATCACTCGCCGACGCCATGACCGCCGTCGGAGCCGAACTCAATGACGGACTCGCCGTCACGGTCGACCACCTGGGTGAGGACACCGTCGACGAATCCCGGGCCGACGCCACGGTGAGCGCCTATCTCGAACTCCTCGAGGCACTGTCGATGTTCCGGTCGGCACCTGCCGGGTCGGTCGAGGTGTCGGTGAAGCTCACCGCACTCGGCCTGAGCCTGCCGGAGCACGGCGCGAAGATCGCCGAGGAGAACGCGCGGACGATCGTCGACGCCGCAGATGGCCGGGGCGTCCTGGTCACCGTGGACGCCGAGAGTCACACCACCGTCGACCGGCGACTGGCGATCGTACGCTCGTTGCGCGACGACTTCCCGGACACCGGAACCGTGCTGCAGGCCGGCCTGCGCCGGACCGAGGACGACTGCGCCGAGTTCGCGGCGTCGGGAGCTCGAATCCGCCTGTGCAAGGGCGCCTATGCCGAACCGGCCGCAGTCGCCTTCACCGAGCGCCGGCAGGTCGACGACAACTATCTCCGCTGCCTCCGGACGCTGATGAAGGGGCGCGGATACCCGATGGTCGCCTCCCACGACCCCACGATGATCGACGCCGCCACGATCCTCGCCGACGAGTTCGGACGGGCCCCGGGCACCTGGGAACACCAGATGCTCTACGGCATTCGCGTCGACGAGCAGCGTCGTCTGGCCGACGCCGGCGCCCGGGTCCGCGTGTACATCCCCTACGGCGCACAGTGGTACGGCTACCTCGTCCGCCGTCTCGCCGAGCGGCCGGCCAATCTCGGCTTCTTCCTGCGCGCGCTGGCCGGGTGACCCGACCTATGGACCCGCAACACCCCGAACTCCCCGGCAGCGGCGACCCGAACATGGGGTGCGCACAGTCAACGACAATCAACGCACAGTCGACGAAATCTTCCGCACAGTCAACGATTTCGTGACTCGGAGAAGCTGTCGCCATCTCGCCGGGATTCAGTAACCCGCGAACGAGTCGGTGTGAACACGCCAGGGCCGGGTCCTCGTGGAACCGTCGAGCCGACGGATCGTCGCCGAGGTCCGTTCGACGAACGCCGGTGTGCCGGACACGTAGTAGTGTGTGCCCGCGGCGCGGGGCCCGATCAGTTCGGCGACCCGGTCAGCATCGTCGATCCCATCGGCGATGTCCGGCGCTTCGACGGTCACGACGCGTGCACCGGCCGCCCGAGCGCTGTCGAGATCATCGTCGTACACGGCGCGTCGTCGGTCCCGCAGAACGTGCACGACGGTCAGTCCGGACAGATCGCGACCCGGCTCCGACTGCACCAGATCCCGAACCATCGACACGAACGGCGTGATGCCGATCCCCGATGCGATCAAGACCACCGCGCCGTTGGACGGAAACGCCCGCGGCAGAACGAAGTCGCCGCCGATCTCGTCGACGTAGGCGCGCCGCGCGGTCCCCTCCACCAGCGCCGCCTTGTAAGCGGACGGCTTCGCGGCAACCGTGAAACCGAACTCCACCGGTTGCTGCCGGGGCGCGGACACGAACGAGAAGACCCGCCGCGAACCCGACCACACCGGTGCTGACCACCGGGGCACACTGACACTCGACCACTGGCCCGCCCGGAACGACGTGGGGGCACCGACCGCTTCACCGCGCACCGCGTAGGTCCGGTCGGCGACCGGGGTGGTCACCACGTCGAGCGGCACCCGGCGCGCGGTCCCCGACACCAGGCGGACCGCGAAGGCGTACAGACATCCGACGAGCAACGCGACCTCGGGCACAAAAGCCAACGTGTACGCGTCGGTGATCGCAATCGTGTACTGGCAGTGCATCAGCACGCCCACCAGGGCCGCATAGACGAGCCGATGGATCTCGGTGGCGGGTGACGTGAGCGGCTCGGGCAGCATGATGGCCGCGACGAACAGCATCGGACTCGACACGACCCACGTCGACAGGTCCTGCCCACCCCGCACCAGCTCGACGACCCCGATCGTGACGAGCGAGGCACCGATGAACACCAGGGCCAGCCGCCACTCGCGGATCAGCGTCACCACCACGGCGCCGACCACGATCATCGGTACGAGCAGCGGTTCGGCGGCCACCCACCAGAAGGGAAAACTGATGCCCTCGACACCGGCATAGGCCAGCGCATAGCAACCGATCGCGCCCGCGACCGCGGGATTGACGAACAGCCGACGACGCCACGCGAGAACATATTTCGACGCCGCGGCGATGGCGGCGCCCACCGCGACGGTCGCCACCGCGGTGTCCTCGGAACCGCCCGGCAACACGAAGAACAGGATCAGCCCGGTGATCAGCCAGGAGTCCGAGTTGGGCGGCACCCGTAACACGCCGGCACAGGCATTACCGACGACCGCGCTCACCCCGACCGCGACCACCAGCCACACCGCGAGGTCGTCCGGGCCGTACCCGAAATCGGCGTCGGTCGCGGACACGACGAAGGCCACCGCGACCAGCACCACCAACCCGCACAGCACCGCCCGATACGGGGTCAGGTGTCGCCGGGCGGCATTGATCGGCGAGAGCAGCTGCGGCAGAAGCGTTGTCACAGGAACAACTCCAATCCGGGGATCGCGGTGTGCTCGACGCTCCCGTTGCGTCGGATGGTCACGTGGTGGAAACCTTCGCGGTGGTGGTCGAAGTCGCCGCGCAGGAACGCCGCCGGCGTGAAGAACAGCGCCGTCGCCAAGCCGTCCGCCTCCATCGCCGACGGCGCGATCACCCAGGTCGCGAGGACTTCTCGGGCGGGCGAGGCCGTGCGCGGGTCGACGATGTGATGCCAGTCGGCCCACACCCGCCGATTGCTCGCCGATGCGCAGATCGCGCCACCGGCGACGGACACGACACCGATCGCCTTCGTCGTATCGGACGGATGCTCCAACGCCACACGCAATCCGCGGGAGCGGGGCGAGACCACCATGTCGCCACCGGCGTCGACCACGAAGTCGTCGACGCTCGCGCCGACGATGGCCGCCACCCGGTCCACCGCGAATCCCTTTCCGGCAGCACCGACGTCGAGCAACGCCGGTTCGCGGATCTCCAGTGCGCCCGTGTGCTCGCCGATCACGGAGTCCCATGCCGGGGCGGCCGGCACCCGGGTGGACGCGCGCAGGCTGTAGGCGGCGTCATAACCCGCGTCGGCGAGCGTCTGCCCCACCAGCGGCGACACGGCGCCGCCGGTGAGGTCGTAGAGACGGCGATACCAGTCGACGAGCGGCTGGTCGGAGTCGGCGATCGGGTACCGACCCGCCTGCCTGGCCATGTCCGCGACCGTCGAGTCGTCCCGGAACCGGGACCACGCGCGATCGATCCGGTCGATCTCGGCGTCCACCGCGTCGACCACGTCGACGGGCAGCGGCGACGGGGTACTGATCGTCCATCGGGTCCCGATCGCGTCGAAGGTCCAGTGGTGCGCGGCACCGAGTGCGGTCAGGCCTGGGCCTCTTCCTTGATCTGGGTGATCGCCTCGTTGAAGCCACCGGAGGTGAGCGACGAACCGGACACCTTGTCGACCTCGATCTCGTCGATGCTCTTGCCCACCACGACATCGGAGATGCCACCGGCGAACTTGCCCTGATACTCCAGCGACGGCCCCTTGGTCTGGCTCGTGTCCACCGACACCGCGGTGATGACCGAGTTCGACAGCGTGACGGTCACGCCGACGCTCTGCGGGCCACCGGGCGAGATGTACTCACCGCGCGCGGTGTACTCGCCGTCCTTGTATTCGCCGGAGCCGGCGTCGGCCGCCTCGGTGGCGGCCGAACTGTCCGCCGTCGTGGCGGTGGTCGAGTCTCCCGACCCGGAGTCCCCGGACGAGCACGCGCCCGCGACGAGTCCGACCGCCGCCATGGCGGCGACCACCCCGCCGGTGCGAGCAAGCGCGGTGGATCCCCGGAGAGTCCGGGACGGACGGGGGGACTCGGAGGAGGCGGTGCTGCGCGGTTCGAGGGTCTCGGGCGTCTCTGGGGTGTACGTCATGTACCAATTGTGCCGATCGCGCGCGCATTCGTCCCGACGACGCCCGCGGCGTCGGCGAAACCGGTCTCAGCGTCCGGCGGCCGCGACCCTCGCCTGGATGGCGTCGACGAACACGGTGCGGATGTCGGCCGCGTTCTCCGCGACGTAGGTGGTGCCGCCCGTCGCCTCCGCGATCTGCTTGAGTGCGTCGGAGTCCGCGTCGTCGGAGATGCCGATCGTCAGCACCAGCACCGGACGCGCCGGGTCCTCGAGGCGCTTCAACTCGGCGAGCAGTTCGTCGAGCGTGATGCTGTCCGGATCCTCGTTCTGTCCGTCGGTCATGATGATGACGCTGTTGGAGTAGTTCGGGTCGTAGGTGTCCTGCACCTTCTTGAACGCCGCGAGGGTCGTGTCGTAGAGACCGGTCCCGCCACCGAGGTCCGACAGCCCCTCTTCGACGGCCCGGCCGAGCGCGTCGCGATGCGTACCGCTCCCCGAGCGGGCGTCGAGGCGACGGATCGGGGCGAGTTCCTCCCAGTCCTGCCCGGGCCCGCCCTTGTTCACGCTGAACGCCCAGCCGCCGATCATCGTGTTGTTGGGGAAGAGTTTCAGCCCGGTCTGGGAGGCGTCGATGAGCAGGCCGGCCCGGGTGGTCCCGCCGGCCGGCGTCTCCATCGATCCGGAGGTGTCCTGCACGACCAGCGAGCGGATCGGCACCCCCAGGACCTGCCACTGGCGCAGCGCCTTGTCGACGGACGACGGATCGCGGAGTTCGAGCTCCTTCACCGGCTGGCCGACGCCGTTCCCGTCGGCGTCGCGGTATCCGGAGTCGGCCAGTGCGGCGCGTCCCGCGTCGGTGCCCAGGGCGGCTACCAGGGCCGCCCCCGCGTCGGCGGACGCCTGCTGACGTGCCGCGGGTGCCGTGTTGACCAGCGGGTAGTCGAGCATCACGGTCCCGGCCGCGGGAATCGTCGACGTCAGCTTCGAGCCCGGATGGGTACGCATGAAGAGGTCGAACTGCTGCTCGGTGGTGACCACCGGGACGCCGGAGGTGTTGGCGAGGTTGAGCCGGGTGCCCTCGTTGTCGTTGGCGAGGCGCGCATTGTTCTGCTGGATGGCGAGGATGGTCATCGCCTCGGTGAAGTCCTCGTCGGCGAGCTCGCCGGAGTCGACCGCCGCGAGGGCGCCGATGATCGGCGCGTCCCCGGTGCTGGTGTCCACGGGGCTGCCGGTGCGCAGGTCCGGCAGCTTCATGACCTCCACCCAGGTGCCCAGCTCGGGCACGTCGGTACCGGCGACGACGGCCGGGGTCGACGCGATCGACGGCGACACCAGGTCGAGTTCACGACGAACCTGGGTGGTCACACGGCGGGCCTGCACCTGCGAGTCCGCGACCCAGAGATCAGGAGCCGCGGCACCCTGCGTGAGGAGTCCGGGCACGTCCGCGCCCGCGGCCGTCTGCACGTCGTAGTCGAAACACGAATCCGCGGACGCCTGCCGCGCCACCTCGCGCAGCGGCCCCGTCATCGCCGAGTCCGACGCCACCGCCACCCGGGTGCGTTCACCGCAGCCGCCCGAACTGGTCTGCCAGATGATGACGCCGGTGACCAGGGCGACGACGACCAGCAGAACGGCACCCGCCCACAGCCATCCGCCGCGACGGCCCCCGTCGGTGTTGCGATGCTCGAAACCGAAGTCGTCATCGCGGTCCGACCGGGCACTGTTCGACGGAGACTGCGCACGCAGCGGGACCGCCCCTCCCGTCCGGTCGTTCCCGTTCCACTCGTTTCCGGCGCGATCGGCACCGGAGCTGTGACGCCCCATTTGTCTTCTTCCCGTTCCCCTCGTACGGCAGCCGGCAGGCCGGCCTCTCGCGTGGCCGCCGCACGACGCATGGACGCATCGGCGGTCGCGGCCCGCGCGCTCACGCGTGGCTCAGCCGAACACCTCACGGAACTTCAGCAGCGACTTACGCAGATCCCCCGAAACCGCCATCGCCGCGGTCTTGCCCACGGGTCCGATCAGCGGCAGCCCACCCAGATCAACAGTGAAGGTTACTTCCGATCCGGTCGACGTGGGAGCGATGCCCAGATCCAGCTTGGCCTTGACCCCGCCTTTGCCGTTGCCCTTCAGGCGCACGTGGGACACCGGCTCGAACTTCTCGACGACCCAGTCGAAGCGGACGCGGGTGCCCTTGACCTTCACGATCGACGAGATCTCGGTCCCCTTGCCCAGCTCGGTGGCGTCCGGGAGGGGGCTGCGCCACGTCTCGTGGATCACCAGCCATTCGCTGTACCGCGAGAGATCCGAAGCCGCGGCCCAGGTATCTTCCGGTGACAGATCAACGCCGATGGAGTCGCTCGTCTTCGCCATGACCCAAGAGAGTAGTGCCCCCGCCTCCGCCGCCGAACAGGCACGTTCGCTGCTGGGCTCGCACCTGACCGGGCACGGTGTGACGATCCGCCTGACCGAGGTCGAGGCGTATGCCGGTCCCGACGATCCGGCGTCCCACGCCTACACCCGAACACCCCGCTCGGAGATCATGTACGGCCCGCCCGGCCGCCTGTACGTCTACCGCATCCACGGCCACCACTGCGCGAACGTCGTCGTCGCCGGTCCGGGCCCTGCGGCCGCCGTGTTGCTGCGCGCGGGCGAGGTGATCGACGGCACCGAACTCGCGCGCGCCCGGCGCGGTGTCACCCGCGTCGGGCCCGTCTCCGACGACCGACTCGCGAGCGGCCCGGGCAATCTGTGCCGCGCTCTGGGGATCACGATGGCCGACCTCGACACCGACCTCACCGACCCGTCGACCCCCGTGCTCCTCGAACCCGGGACGCCTCGTGCCGGCGAACGCGTGGTCGCCGGCCCACGGGTCGGCGTCCGTCGGGCCGCCGACCTCGACTGGCGATTCTGGATCGGCGGCGACCCGACGGTGTCGACGTATCGCCGACATCCGCGGGCGGGCGCGTGAACCGTTCTACTGCTGGGGGTTACCCGGGTTCTGGTGCCCGGGGTTCGGCCCGGGATTCTGCGGTCCGGGGTTCTGGTGCCCCGGGTTCTGGTGAGGCGCGCCGACGGCCTTGCGCACGGCGTCCTGTGCCTTGTCGACCTGACCCGAGTACTTGTTCTTGGTGACCTTGTCGATGGCGTCGCCGCCCTTCTCGATCAGGTTCGGGTTCTTCTGCAGCGTGGCTCTGGCCTTGTTGACGAGTCCCTTGAGATCCATGGCGTCTCCTCTGATCGACGTGCCGGACATCTTCCGGCCACTTGCCGCAGATTCTATCGGTCGGAGACGAGCGCCCCGCTGAGCTGCGCTTCGTCCCCGTGGGTGGCGATCCACCTCGGCGCGACGCGTGAGACGACCTCGACGCACACGATTCCGACCGCGGCCGAGATCAGGGCCACCGAGTTCATCCCCCAGTTCGAGGAGTCGAGCCGGAACAGGTCCTGGGTGAACGGCCACGCGAAGATCAGCACGTACGCGGCGGCCGAGACCGCCAGCAGGACGACCTTCCACCAGTTGTACGGACGGGCGACCACCGCGAGCACATAGACCGCGATCGCGATCAACGTCATCAGCGCCGCGGTGGCGGCCTGCGTCTGAGGCTGCGACAGCTCGACGGCGTCCCCGCCCACCTCGACACCGGCGCCGCCCGGGTTGACGATCAGGTAGGTCACGAAAGTGCACAGACCGACGATGACGCCGTTGGGCACCGCGCTGAGCAGCACCCGGCGCACGAAACCACGGCGTGCTCGCTCGTTGTTGGGAGCCAGCGACAGCACGAACGCCGGTATGCCGATGGTGAACCAGGCCGAGATCGTCACGTGGATCGGCTGGAACGGATAGCTCAGCGGATCGGACCCGAACACCGCCCCGAGGAGTCCGCCCACACCGACGAACAGCGCCAGCAGCACCGCGTACACGGTCTTGGTGAGGAACAGGTTGGAGACGCGCTCGATGTTGCCGATGACGCGACGACCCTCGCCCACCACGTAGGGAAGAGTGGCGAACTTGTTGTCCAGCAACACGATCTGGGCCACCGACCGGGCCGCGGAGCTGCCCGAGCCCATCGCGACGCCGATGTCGGCGTCCTTGAGCGCGAGGACGTCGTTGACGCCGTCCCCGGTCATGGCAACGGTGTTGTCCCGCGACTGCAACGCCTTCACCATGGCGCGTTTCTGGTCGGGCCGCACCCGGCCGAACGTCACACCGCGTTCGACGACGTCGGCGAGTTCGCCTGTCTCGGCGGGTAACTCGCGCGCGTCGACCGAGGTGTCGACCGACCCGAGGCCGAGCGACGCGGCGACCGCGCCCACCGACCGGGCGTTGTCGCCGGAGATGACCTTCACCGCGACATGCTGCTGTTCGAAGTAGTCGATCGTGTCGCGCGCGTCGGAACGCACGCGTTGTTCGAGGACCACGAGCGCCACCGGCGACACGGTTCCCGGAGCGATCTGACCCGGTGCGGGGTCGGTGTCGACGGGGATGTCGGTGCACGCGAGCAGCAGCACGCGGAGTCCGGCGGCGCCGATGTCGGAGGCGAGGCGGGCCGTGTCGCTCGCCGGGTCGAGCAGGACGTCGGGCGCACCGATGAGCCAGTGCCCGTCGTCGCTTCCGGCATCCGGGCCGGAGCCGCTTCCGCGGAACGACATCCCGCTCCACTTGGTGGCGGAGGTGAACGGTTTGACGGCCGTCACCGTCCAGTCCGGCGCGACCGGGTGGGCCTCGGCGACCGCGACCATGCTGGCGTTGGGTCGCGGGTCGTGGGCGGCGAGTGCGGCCAAGACCTGGTCCGCGGTCTCGCGTGGTACCGACCCGAGGTTTCGCACCTCGGCCAGTCGCATCCCGTTCTCGGTCAGGGTGCCGGTCTTGTCGGCGCAGACCACGTTGACGCGCGCCAGTCCCTCTATGGCAGGTAGCTCGTTCACCAGACACTGCCGTTGACCCAGCCGCACGACGCCCACCGCGAAGGCGATCGAGGTCATCAGGACGAGCCCCTCCGGGACCATCGGCACCAACGCGGCGACCATGCCCAACAGCGACTTGCGCAGATCGTTGTCACTGATGAAGAGCTGATTGATGATCGTCAGCACGCCGGCCGGGATCAGCAACCAGATGATCACCCGCAGGATCTGGTCGATCCCGGAGCGCAGTTCCGAGGAGACGAGGGTGAACTTCGACGCCTCGGCCGCGAGCTGCGCCGCGTACGCGTCGGCGCCGACCTTGGTGGCGCGGTACGCGCCCCCGCCGGCCACCACGAAACTGCCCGACAGCACGGCGGCTCCCGGGTCCTTGTCGATCGGGTCGGCCTCGCCGGTGAGCAGCGACTCGTCGACGTCGAGCGCGGTCGCCTCGACGACCTCGCCGTCGACGACGATCTGGTCGCCCGCACCGATCTCGATGATGTCGTCGAGCACCACCTCATCGGGCGGCACCTCGGTCACCGTGCCGTCGCGCCGGACCCGTGGTCGGGTCTGACCGACGATCGCGAGCTTGTCGAGGGTCCGCTTGGCGCGGACCTCCTGGATGATGCCGATGCCCGAGTTGGCGATGATCAGCAGCCCGAACAGTCCGTTGATCAGCGAGCCGGTGAACACGACGATCGCGAACAGCACCCCGAGGATCGCGTTGATCCGCGTGAAGACGTTCGCGCGCACGATGTCCGAGACACTGCGACCGGATCGGTCGGGCAGGGCGTTGACCTGACCGGCCGCGACCCGCTGCGCCACCTCGGCGGCGGTGAGACCGGGACTGGCGATCCCCGTCGACGAGCTCACGCGGAGGCCTCCCACCAACCGGGCTGTGCCACACCGGTACCGGTCCGGTGGGTCAGGTCGATCGAGCCACCGGGCTGCGGCACCAGGATCGTCGGCGAGTCCGGCCGCGAATCCGCCCGCAGCCGCGCGATGGGCTCGCCCCACGGATGACGCGCCAGGTTGAAGGTCCCCCAGTGGATCGGGATGAACACCGAGTCCGAACCCGAACCGGGCGAGACCATCCGGTGGACCGAGAGGGCCTCCTCCGGGTTCACGTGGATGTCGGGCCACATCACGTCGTAGGCCCCGACGGCGATGAGGGTGAGGTCGAACGGGCCGAGGCGGGCGCCGACGTCCTCGAATCGTTCGCTGTGTCCGGTGTCCCCGGAGAAGAAGACCTTGTGGTCGCGGCCGGCGATCGCCCAGCTGCCCCACTGTGTGAGATTGCGTGCCAGCCAGCGCCCGGAGAAGTGCCGTGCCGGGCCGCACGTGAAGTGCAGCTCGCCCGCCCTGGTCGGCACCACCACCTCCTCCCACCAATCCGCCTGCCGGATACGGTCTTCGGCGATCCCCCACGACGTGAGGTGCGCACCGACCCCGATCGTCGTGACGAAGACCGCATCGGGCTGCGTGTCGGCGATGGTGGTGACGGTGTCCATGTCGAGGTGGTCGTAGTGATCGTGACTGATCAGGACGACGTCGAGCGGCGGCAACTGCGACGCGGACAGGGGTGCGGCGTGCATGCGAGCGGGACCGACGAGCCGGCTCGGCGAACAGCGACGGCTGAGAACGGGGTCGGTGATGACACGGGCGCCGTCGATGTCGACGACGGCGGTGGCGTGACCGAGCCAGGTGACGGCGAGGTCGGCCGGCGCGTCGAAGCGCGGGACCGTCACCAGGACGGGTCGGCGCGGCCGGCCGGGCCGCCGGGCCATGTCGGTGAGGACCTGCAGGCTCGGGTCGGCGATCGACGGGGGTTCCGGGTTGTCGAAGGCGCCATCGCGCTGGTGCGGACTGTGGAGCACATGCGGCGCGATCTCCGCACGGGAGGCGCCGAGCGCGCGGGCGGGGCCGAGTCCCTCGGCCGCGAGCCGCCCGACGACGGCGTCGGCCACCGCCACTCCTGCCGAACCCACGCGCGCGAGGACATCGTGGCGCAGGTCGGTCGTGCCTTTTCTACCGGTCGTGGAGGTCACGTCCACACAGTAGTGCGTGAAGCGCATTGTGTGCCTCACCGGCACTGATAGGCTCCACCGAGCATTGTCCACCGAGCATGCGCCGGCGCATGCGGTCAGGAAGTCACCGCAGTGGCACGGATGTCCGTCGACCAACGTCGAAGCGCGCTCATCGAATCGGCGTACCGCGTGATCGCCGATCACGGGGTCGAGGGCGCGACGACCCGTCGCATCTGCGCCCACGCCGGGATGCCGCTCGCGAGCTTCCACTACGCGTTCGAGAGCCGCACCGCACTGTTGTGCGCGGTGATGGAGACGGCGGTGCCCACCGACATCGAGCGCATGCTGCACGCCGTGCTGCCCGCCGCCGACTACGGATCGGAGCCCGGGCCGGAGACGATCCGGTCGAGCATGGTGCGGCAATTCCACGCGTTCTACGACCTGTTGAAAGCCGACCCGGGACGGATGCAGGCGACCATCGCGCTCGGCATCTACGCCCACAATCACCCGGAGCTGCAGCAGGTCGGCAAGTACATGTACGAGCAGCTCTACCGGGTCGCCTCGGCGGGGCTGCGGTCGATGGCCGACCTGACGCCCATCGTGTGGACCACGCCGGTCGAGGACCTCGGTCCGCTCATCATCGCGGCGACCAACTCGATCACACTCGTCTACCTCAGCACCGCCGACGACAAGGTCGTCGACGCGATCATCCGCTCGATCGCCGACCAGCTCATGACCTATGTCAGCTTCGAGTGAGGGTCTCGACGCGTCCCCGGCCGGCGGGACGACGCCCACCCCCTGGCCGAGCGACCCCGAATCCCACTGGGCGGCAATCGATCAGGCGGTCACCGACGCGGGACTCGACGCCCCCGTCCTCGCACTCGACCGGGCCGCCCTGGAGCACAACGTCGCCGACCTCACCCGACGGTCGGCGGGTGTCCCCATCCGGCTGGCCACCAAATCCGTCCGCGTCCGCTCGGTCGTCGAGGACATCGTCGGTCGCCCCGGTTTCCACGGCGTACTCGCCTACGACCTGGCCGAGGCGCACTGGTTGGCCACGCAGTCGGGAATCGGCGAGGTGCTGATGGGTTATCCCAGCGTGCGGCGGAATGCGCTGGCGGCCCTGGTCGCCGACGAGGTCGCGACGAGCCGGGTGAGCGTGCTCGTGGACTCCGTCGACCAGCTCGACGTCATCGATTCCGTCGTGTCCGCCGGCGCCCGGCCGCCGATCCGAGTCGCCATCGACCTCGATGCGTCGTACCGCTTGCTCGGCGGACGGGTCCACATCGGCGTGCGCCGCTCCCCGGTGCACTCACGTCGAGATGCACTCGAGCTCGCACGAGATGTCGTGGCCCGTCCCGGCTTCGACCTCGTCGGAGTCATGTCCTATGAGGCGCAGGTCGCCGGGGTGGCCGACGCCGTCCCGGGTAAGGCGTTGGCGAACCACGCCGTCCGGGCGATGCAGCATCGTTCGATGGCCGAGTTGCGCCGTCGTCGGAGCAAGGTGATCGGGGAACTGCGTCAGATCGCGGACCTGGAGTTCGTCAACGGCGGCGGCACCGGATCCCTCGAGGAGACCGCACGCGATCGCGCGGTCACCGACATCGCGGCCGGCAGTGGGCTGTTCGGCGGTCACCTGTTCGACGGTTATCAGCGCTTCCGGCCCGCGCCCGCACTGGCCTTCGGGCTCGACGTCGTCCGGCGCCCCGCCCCCGGCATCGTGACCTGTGCGGGCGGCGGGTGGATCGCCTCCGGCCCGCCGGCCGCCGACCGGCTGCCGTCACCGGTGTGGCCGCAGGGACTCGCCTTCGTCGGCACCGAGGCGGCCGGCGAGGTGCAGACCCCACTGCGGGGTGCGGCCGCCGATCGGATCGCCGTCGGAGACCGGGTGTGGTTCCGCCACACCAAGTCCGGCGAGGTGTGCGAGCGGGCTCGCGAGGTCGCGATCATCGATCGGGACGACGCCGGGCGGGCCACGGTGAGCGAGGTCGTGCCGACCTACCGAGGAGAGGGCAAGTGCTTCCTGTGAGCGGTACCGCTGCGCGTTCGACGCAAGCCTGGCGCAACTGGGGCGGTACCGCCGGTTGCTCGCCGAACCGCGTCGTCAGCCCGTCGAGCGCCGAGGAGATCGCCGGCATCGTCCGGGAGACGGCGGCGCGCGAGGGCACGGTGAAGACCGTGGGCGCCGGACACAGCTTCTCCCCCATCGCCGTTGCCGATGATGTGCAACTCGAGCTGTCCGGCCTGCGCGGACTCGTGTCGGTCGACGCCCATCGCGTGACCGTGCGGGCCGGTACCCATCTCCACGAGATCCCCGGGCTCCTGGCACCTTTCGGTCTCGCGATGACGAATCTCGGCGACGTCGACCGGCAGACCATCGCGGGCGCCACCTCCACCGGAACCCACGGCACCGGGCTGGCCTTCGGGGGCATCAGCACCCAGATCGTCGGCGCGACAGTCGTCACCGGCACCGGTGACATCGTCACGCTGACCTCCGACGACACCGACCTACAGGCGGTCGCGCTCGGCCTCGGCGCCCTCGGGGTCGTCGTCGAACTGACCATCGAGTGCGTGGACGAGTTCCGGTTGCACGCCGTGGAGGGGCCGGAGACCGCCGACGCGGCGATCGCCGCGTTCCACGAACGCGTCGCGAGCACCGATCACCACGAGTTCTACATCTTCCCGCACACCAATTGCGCTCTGGTCAAGACGAACACCCGCGTCGGGCCCGACGCCCCGCTCACCGGCCCGTCACGCATCAAGCGCTACATCGACGACGAACTCCTGAGCAACAAGGCTCTCCGACTGCTGTGCGAGATCGGTGCGCGCGTCCCCCGGCTGGTACCGACCATCAACGGTGTCACCGGTCGCGCGCTCTCCGCGCGGGAGTTCACCGACACCTCCACCGGGGTGTTCGTCTCCGACCGTGACGTCCGGTTCCGGGAGATGGAGTACGCCATCGACCTCGACGCCGTTCCCGAGGCCCTGGGCGAGATCCGGGCACTGCTCGACCGGCGCGAGTATCTGGTGAGCTTCCCCATCGAGGTCCGCGCCGCGGCCGCCGACGACCTGATGCTGTCCACCGCATCCGGCCGCACCAGCGGTTACATCGCCGTCCACCGCTACCACCGCGACGACCCCGCCGACTCCGACGCTTATCTCGCCGACGTCGAAGCCATCCTCACCGGTTTCGGTGGCCGACCGCACTGGGGCAAGATGCACACCCGCGACGCCGAGTACCTCCGCGGGGTCTACCCGCGATTCGACGAATTCCGTTCCGTGCGGGACCGGTACGACCCGTCTCGCGTGTTCGCCAACGACTATCTGCGGCGAGTGCTGGGCGACTAGGGCACAGACATCAGCCCGCGTACCGCGACATGGCACTCGCAGCACGGCCACCTGGTCGGGACGGTGATCTTCTGGTCCACTGGAGTACATGCGCGACGTCCTGCGGTCCCTGACCGAACTCCTCGACACCGGTGACGCGCGGCCGGTTGCGCTCTGCCGGGTCGTCGGCACCACGGGATCGGCTCCCCGCGAGTTGGGCGCCGCGATGATCGTGACCGAGGACGACACCGTCATCGGGTCGGTGTCCGGCGGCTGCGTCGAATCCGCGCTCGTGCACACCGCGCGCGACGTCCTGGCCGACGGCGTCGCCGTGGTCGAACACTACGGCGTCGACGATCCCGACGACCCCGCGCCGGGCCTCACCTGCGGAGGGCAGATCGAGGTCCTCGTCGAGCGGGTTTCCCCGACCGCCCAGCGCCGTCGGCACCTCACCCGCATGGTCGCCGCACTCGACGACGACGAACCGATCTCGTGGGCCACGACCCTCACCGACGACACCGACTGGTACCTCGCCACGGCGACGTCGCAGCCGGCCTGGCGTCGTCTCGACCGCGACGTCGCCGACCTCCTCACCACCGGCCGCAGCGGGCTCATCGGGGTCGACGACTGCGACGCGCCGTCCGACGAACGCCCCCGTACCTTCGTGCAGACCTTCGCCCCACCCGCGCGGCTGATATTGGTCGGCGCCAACGACTTCGTGCGGGCGCTCAGCTCACTCGGGACGAGTCTCGGGATGCGGGTGACGGTTGTCGACGCGCGACCGGTGTTCGCCACCCGCGCACGGTTTCCCGACGCCGACGACGTCGTCGTCGGGTGGCCGGATAGGTACCTGGCGGGCGAGATCCGGGACGGACGGGTCGGTGCGTCGACCTCGATCTGCGTGATGACGCACGACCCGAAGTTCGACGTCCCGACCCTGCGCGTCGCACTCGCTTCCCCGACCCTCGGTTTCGTCGGTGCGCTGGGGTCGCGACGGACCGTCGACGACCGCCGTCAACGTCTCCGCGACGCGGGCCTCGACGACGGGCAACTCGCCCGTCTGCGCTCACCGCTGGGGCTCGACCTCGGCGGGCACACACCCGGCGAGGCGGCCGTGGCCATCGCAGCGCAGCTGATCGCCGAACGGCATCGTGCGACGGCGACACCCCTCCACGCGGGAACCGGCCCCATCCACCGCCGGTAGCGAGGTGCTCCGCTCAGGACCCGAGGAACCTGGGCGCGCGCTTCTCGGCGCGGGCCGCGCGGCCCTCCTGCAAGTCGGAACTCTCCCACGCCCGCATCATCGCCGCGGCCCGATCGTCGGGCGCCGCATCGCGGGCACCGTCGCCGTTGAGGACGAGCTTGTAGTGCTGGAGCGTCAGCGGGGCGAGGTCGGCGATCGTGTGCGCCCAGTGCTGGGCATCGACGAGATCGCCGATGCGGTTCGCGAAGCCCAGCGAGTGGGCTCGATCGGCACCGAGCGGGTCGCACCCGATCAGCATTCCCCGGGCCTGCCCCGCCCCGACCAGTGACACCAGCCGCCGGATCGTCCACTCGTCCACGGCGACACCGATTTTCGCAGCCGGTATGCCCGCGATGGCGTCCGGTGCCATCACGCGGAGATCGGCGGCCATCGCCAGCTGCAGCCCCGCGCCGATCGCCGACCCGTTCAACGCCGCGATCACGGGCACCGGCGCGGTCTCGATCTGCCGCAGGGTGCCGACGAGGATGTCGAGGAAACCCTTGTCGTACACCGGACCGGACAGGTCGGCACCGGCGCTGAAGACCGGCCCCCGACCGGTCACGACGATGGCGCGGGCACCCGCCCCGAGCGCGGCGTCGAATGCGTCGGACAAGCCCGACAGCATCTCCTCGTTCAGGGCGTTGCGCTTGTCTACCCGGTCCAACTCGATCGTGACGACCGATCCGTCGGTGGTGGAGTGGATCATGGGCCACCACCCTACCGACCACACCTCGCATCGGCCTGACAGCGGCACGGCGTGACAAGGTGGTGGCGTGCAGATCCCCCCGACCGGCGCACAGCCCGCCCCGCATACGGATGTGTTGATCATCGGCGGCGGACAAGCCGCCCTCTCGGCGGCCTACTTCCTCCACCGCTTCGGGCTCGGCGATCGGTACCAGATGCTCGACCACGCCCCCGGGCCCGGCGGCGCCTGGCAGTTCCGGTGGCCGACGCTGACCCTGGCCACCGCCAACCGCGTCCACGACCTACCGGGCTGGGGTCTGGTCGAGGCGCTCGGTCTGGACTGCGACGAGCTACCGGCCGCAACTGCGGTCCCCGCCTATTTCGGCCGCTACGAGGAGAAGTTCGGCCTCACCGTCCATCGGCCCGTGCATGTGCGCGCCGTGCGACGTGAGGGCGACGGCTTCCGCGCCGAGCTGGGTGGCGGCGGTTCGGTCACGTCGAATCTGATCGTCAACGCCACCGGCACCTGGGACCGGCCGTTCATCCCGCACATCCCGGGTGCAGCCGACTTCCGCGGCCGACAGCTGCACACACACGACTACACGTCGCCCGAGGAGTTCGAGGGCAAACGCGTCCTCGTCGTCGGTGCGGGCATCTCTGCGATCCAGTTGCTGATCGAGATCGCCCGGGAGGCACCTGGGAGCGAGACGTTCTGGTGCTCGCGGCGCGAACCGGTGTTCAACTCCGGGCCGTTCACCCCGGAACAGGGACGCGAGGCCGTCGCCCGTGTCGAACGGCGTGTGCGCGCCGGGCTGCCCCCCACGTCGGTGGTGTCGGTGACCGGGCTGGCGCTCACCCCGACGATCGCGGCGGCGAAACGGGACGGGATCCTGACATGGCGCCCGATGTTCACCCGGATCACCGAGACCGGCGTGTGCTGGGACTGCGACGGCGGGACCGGTGAGGGCCTCGATCGCGCGCGCGTACCCGACCACCTGGACCTCGACGTCATCTTCTGGAACACCGGATTCCGCAGCGCCATCGACCATCTCGCCCCGCTGCGGCTGCGCGCGCCGGGTGGGGGGATCACCATGACCGGGCGCCTCGCGACCGTCGTCGACGCCGATCCGCGAATTCAGCTACTCGGCTACGGCCCATCGGCATCCACGATCGGCGCCAATCGCGCCGGGCGTGAGGCGGCGCGGGTCGCGGCCGAGTTGCTCGGCGTGTCCGCGCACTGACCCGACGGCGGGACGGTTTGCCCGCTCTTGACAAGTTGTTGTGTTTTCACAACACTAAGTCACGTGAGTCCAATACGCCGTGGGGAAAAGCTTCCCATCTACAACCGCATCGGCGTCCTTCGCGCCGAGCGTCGGATGTCGCGGGCCGAACTCGCCGCCCTCGTGGGCATCAACGTGCAGTCGGTGGGCGCACTCGAACGCGGTGACAACTATCCCAGCCTCGACCTCGCCTTCCGTATCTGCGACGTCTTCGACCTCCCCGTCGAGGCGGTGTTCAGCCGTCGAGAGTTCGGGGCGATGTCGGCGGCGCTCTACCACCGCGAAACATCCCCGAAGTCACCAGAATCACCACCCGTCCACACCATCCACACCGACGACACCGGAGGTGAACGATGACCGACCCCTACTCGGCCATCCCCGAGGAGGCAACCCCCGCGCTCTGGCGACGCTATGAACAATGGCGCGGTCAGCGGCATCAGGAATTCAATGCCAAGAACTCCCACCGTCTGACCTCGTGGCGCACCCGGCGCACGTTCCGGCGCCTCGTCGTGGCGCAGGTGTTCTTCGCGACCGTGCTCCTCTTCAGCTCGATCATCGCGTTCTTCACATCCGGGTGGTTTCTCCTCCCGTTCATGATCGGCCTGTTCGGGATCATCACGACGCTCTACCTGCTCCGCATCGTCACGGGCTCGATCGCCGACACACCGGTGACGGCACTCGACGAGATCCAGGTGGCGCAACGCAACTCGGCACGCTCGATCGGCTTCACCGTGCTGTACTGCCTGATGTTCATCCCGTACGCGGTGCTGATCGTCCTCAGCTTCCGCGACGAGGTACCCGGGCAGGCCGTCTACGGCTCGGCGATCCTGCTGATCACCCTCGTCCTGTCCGCCATCTGCGTGCCGACCATGCTGACCGCCTGGTGGATGGCCGATCCCGACCCCGAAGACCTCGAAGCACTGTCATCCGACCCGACAACCATCCCCAGTGAGGAGGGTGCGCCGTGACCGCACCACTGATCGTCGACGGGCTCCACAAACGCTACGGAGACCTCGTCGCATTGCAGGACATGACCTTTCATGTCGAGCCCGGTGAGATCTTCGGCTTCGTCGGCAGCAACGGCGCCGGCAAGTCCACGACGATGCGCATCATCCTCGGCGTGCTCGCCGCCGACTCCGGCGAGGTGCGGCTCGGCGACCGCCGCATCGACCTCGACCTGCGCCGCCGGATCGGTTACATGCCCGAGGAGCGCGGCCTGTACCCGAAGATGAAAGTCGGTGAGCAACTCACGTTCCTGGCGCGCCTGCACGGCATGTCCGCCGCCGAGGCCGAGGAGTCGGTCCGGCGCTGGACCGACCGGCTGGGCGTCGGCGCGCGCTACGACGACAACGTCGCCGATCTCAGCCTCGGCAACCAGCAACGCGTGCAGCTCGCCGCCGCACTGGTCCACGATCCCACCGTCCTCGTGCTCGACGAGCCGTTCTCGGGTCTGGACCCGGTCGCCGTGGACGTGATGAGTGACGTGTTGAAAGAGAAAGCAGCCGAGGGCATTCCGGTCATCTTCTCCTCGCATCAGCTCGACCTGGTCCAGCGGCTGTGCAATCGCGTGGGCATCATCGCCAAGGGCCAGATGCGTGCGCTCGGCACCGTCGACGACCTTCGCGCCCGCGACGGGGTCAGCCTCGAGATCACCGGGCCGCGTGCCGACATCGCCTGGGCCGAAGGCCTTCCGGGCGTGCGGAACGTGGAGTACGGCGAGACGACCCGGCTCCTCATCGACCCGCAGACCGCCGACGATCAGCTGATCCTCTCCACCGCGCTGCAACACGGTCCCGTCCACCGCTTCGCGACCTCGACCCCGTCCCTGACCGACCTGTTCCGAGAGGTGGTTTCCGCATGACCACGCTACGCGACACCCCGCCGACACCCGCCACCGGCGACACCAGAGCCACTGCCGCACAGGCCATTCGTCTCGTCGCCGGCCGCGAGATCACCACGCGCGCCAAGACCAAGTCCTTCGTGGTGAGCACCGCACTGCTGATGGTCGTGATCATCGCCGGTGCCATCATCATCAACCTGTTCTCCGGCGGGGACGACACCGAGAAGGTCGCCGTCGTCGGTCAGCCGTCAGCGGTCACCGAGTCCATCGTGTCCGTCGGCGAGGCGTCGGGCACCACCATCGCCACCGAACCCGCCGACACCGTCGAACAGGCGCGGGATCGCGTGAACAGCGGCGACGTGGCCGCCGCGCTCGTGCCCGGTGAGGCACCCGGGTCGTACGTCATCATCACCAAGGACAGCCTCGAGCCCGCGCTCGAGGGGCCCATCAGAACCGCGGTGTCGCAGGCGAATCTGACGGCGGCACTGTCCGAACGCGGCGTCGACGCCGCCACCCTGCCGACCGTCGACATCAGCGTGACCCAGACCGAGCCGGACAAGCCCGATGAGGGACAGCGTCTGCTCATCGCCATGGTCGGCGTGGTGTTGCTGGTCACGGCGATCATGATGGGCGGCACGATGGTCGCCGTCGGCGTCGTCGAAGAGAAGACGTCGCGGGTCGTGGAGCTGTTGCTGGCGACCATCAAGCCGCTGCACCTGCTGTGGGGCAAGATCATCGGCATCGGCGTCGTCGCCCTGGGCCAGGTGGTGCTGCTCGGCGCCACCGCGTTGATCGCCGGTACCGCGACCGGAATACTCACCCTCCCGGGTGCCGCCCTCGGGATGTTCGCGGCGGTGATCGCGTGGTTCCTCCTCGGGTTCCTGTTCTTCTCTTCCCTCTACGCGGCGACCGGGGCCATCGTGTCCCGACAGGAAGAGCTGAACTCGTCGTCGGCTCCGCTGACGTTCCTCGCGGTCGCGGTCCTGTACTCAGGCATCTTCGGTGTCCAGGCGATGGATTCGACGCTGATCGAGGTGCTCAGCTGGATACCGCCGTTCAGCGCGGCCCTGATGCCGATGCGCATCGCCACCGGCGACACCGATGCCGTGCAGATCATCGTGACGTTCGGTCTGATGGGTGCGGCGTGCGCCGCCGCCACCTGGATCGCCGCGCGGATCTACCAGCGCTCCATCCTGCGCACCGGATCGCGCATCGGGTGGGGTGAGGTGCTCAAGCTCGCCCGCTGAGGAGCGAGCTTCACGAAGGGTCCTGTTGCAATGCGTGACAGGACCCTTCGTAACGCCCCCTGCTGGTTGAGAGCCCCGAGCGAACCCGCCGGGCCGAGCAAGCGACGAAGGAGCGCGTCGAGGTGGAGGCGCCCGCCCTCCGCTGGTTGAGCCGGCGCCCTCCCCCCGCTGGTTGAGCCGGCACCGAGCGAAGCGAGGCGCCGAGTCGAAACCACCTGGCGACCCGAGAAACTCAGCTAGCGACAATCAGGCCGGAGCAATTTCGCACTCCAAGATTTGTTTCGTCTGCCAGTGCCGTCCCCACCCCAGCTACGCCGACTCGTGAATCCGCAAGCGTCGCAACCAGTCACGACAATGATCCGATCTACTGTCGAGACTCATCAGGGTTTGTCGGTGGTCGGGTTTACATTGGTCTGTAGCGGATCACCCTGGTCAGGGTGGGTGACGAAACAGGCGTCGGGGGGCGTTGTGAGGATGTGGACCGATCTACCGGGCGAGTTCGTCGCCGGGGTCGATCCTGCCCGCGCGGCCGAGACCGACATGGTCATGTTGATGGGCGGCCTCGACGCCACCCGACGCGGAGAGTCCTATCTCGCCTGGCATCGATATCAGACGATCGCGGCGATGACCGACCGGCTCGTCACCACCAGCGCCTCAGGCTTCGTGATGGACGGCCACGCCGACTGCGCCGCCCGGATCGCCCGCCAAGGCGCGGTGTCACGACGGCAGGCCGAAATCTTGATCGACGAGGCAATCGCCCTGCGTGACCGGCTCCCCGACACCGCGGACACCCTGCGTGACGGGTTCCTGTCGCAGTGGCAGATCCGGCTGATCCTCTCCCGCACCGAGCTGATCCCCGCCGACGACCCCATCATCCCCGCCCTCGACGCCGAGATCGCCGGTACTCTGCGCCGCCGCAGCGGTGTGTGGGATCGGGCGCGGTTGCGGGACATGGTCGACCGCCTGGTGTTCCGCCACGATCCGGATGCGGTACGCCAACGCCGCAAAGACGCGATGGACCAACGTGGGGTGTGGACGCACGAACTGCCCGACGGCACCGCCGAACTCACCGCCGTCATGTCGGCAGAGAACGTGCGGATCTCAGCCAAAGCCGTCCGCGTCCTCGCTGATGCGGTATGCAAACGAGACGGGCGCAAGCGCGGGCACCGCCAGTCCGATGCGATGTTCGCGCTGTTGACCCGCACGGCATTCGAGTGCCAGTGCGCCGACGACGAGCCCTGCATTGCCGACATTCCCGACCCGCAGAGTGTCCTCGACGCGGTGCGCGCCGAGATAGTGATCCATGTGGTCACCGACGCCGCCACCCTCGCGGGGGCGCCTGGGGTGGGGTTCCTCGACGAGCACGGCATCATCAGCGACGAGCACGTCCGTGACCTCGCCGCCCGCCCCGACGCCACCCTCACCCCGGTCACCCCGGCCCGCACCCAACCCACCTACGTCGCCACCAACGACGACGATCACCGGCGGACCGCCCAACGCCCGGCATCAGCCGAAGACACACGAGCCGACGACGACAACGGTGGCGCCACAACTCGATCGGACGGTGAGCCCGGCGACACCACCGCATCAGTAGCAGTGGTTTACCCGGCAACCCATCCCGGCAACGGGTACCGGCCCACCGCGTCGTGCGCTGATTTCGTGCGGGTGCGGGACGGCTATTGCACCGAACCCG
Organism: Gordonia sp. McavH-238-E; assembly: GCF_022348225.1. Lineage (NCBI taxonomy): Bacteria > Bacillati > Actinomycetota > Actinomycetes > Mycobacteriales > Gordoniaceae > Gordonia > Gordonia sp. McavH-238-E. Next base: position 107,427 of record NZ_JAKRFE010000011.1, on the reverse strand, counting down.
GCTGCACCCGTTCGGCATTTGCATGCGATCTCGACCACGTCACCGAGTACGACCACACCGACCCTGCCCGGGGTGGGGCGACGTCGAGTGAGAACCTCAACGCCAAGTGCCGCCCCAGTCATCTCCTCAAAACCCACGGTGACTCGGTCGACGTGCAATACCGCGACGAAGACGGACGCCTGGTCACCGAATACGAGACCCCTGAAGGGGTCACCCTGCCCGGGGATGCCGAAACCCTCGAAGACACCTTCCCCAACCTGCGGCGAATCCGGTTCGAACAGGCCGCTCAAGCCCCACCCACCCCACACATCATCGCCTCCGTCGACAACTCGGAGCGCACCACCAGCCGACTGGACGCCAAACTGGCCCGCCGGCGACAAGAGCGCGCCCGGAACAGGAAAGCCCGCGAAGAGCTCGACCGCCTCGACCCACCACCCTTCTGACGATCTCATCCCTCGCGGGACGGCCAGCGAAGCTGGATCGGGCCAGTGCAGTCCTCGTGTGCGGCAGGTGGTTTCGACACGCTCGACCAGCAGGGGACGTTGCGGGACTAGATCTGGCCGAATCGGCGGAGCGCCTCTTCACGCTCGGCCTTGTGATCGACCATCGGCTCGGGATAGTCGTCGGCGTCGATGTCGCCCACCCACCGGCGGACGTACTCGCCGTCTGGGTCGAACTTCTTGGCCTGGGCCTCGGGGTTGAACACCCGGAAGTACGGTGCCGCATCGGTTCCCGTGCCCGCAGCCCACTGCCAACCGTGGTTGTTCGACGCCATGTCACCGTCGATGAGTTGATCGAGGAACCATTCCGCTCCCCACCACCACGGCAGGTGCAGATCCTTGACGAGGAAGGACGCGGTGACCATGCGCACCCGGTTGTGCATATAGCCGGTCTCGGCCAGCTGACGCATCCCGGCGTCGACGAGCGGGAAGCCGGTACGCCCGGCCTTCCAGGCGTCGAACCGCTCGTAGGCCTTCTCGTCGGTATCCAGATCGATGCCGTCGAACTGGCGATTCCAGTTGTGCCACAAGCTGTGTGGCCAGTGATAGAGCACATCGGCATAGAAGTCACGGAACGCGAGCTCGCGGAGATAGGCTTGCGCTCCCCCCGACCTGCCCAGATCCGCGGCGAGCGTGCGGGGATGGATGTTGCCGTATTTGAGGTACGCCGACATCCGGCTGGTGCTGTCCCCGGCGGGATCGTTGCGGCCGGAGTCGTAGTCGGCGAGATCGCCGTCGACGAATTCGGCCCAGCGCTCCGTGGCCGCATCCTCGCCCGCGGGGATGGAGAGCGTCGTCGGCGCGGCAGGGACCCGGATGCGTCCGGTCTTCGTCAGATCCGATGGGTCGACGATCTTCTTCGCCGGCACCGACGAGTCGGCGGGTGCGCGCCACCCGTGGTCACGCCACCGCTTCGAGTACGGCGTGAACACCTTGTACGGCGACCCGTCGTCTTTGGTCACCCGACCCGGCGAGACGAGGTACGGCGACCCGGTCGCCACGAGTTCGACGTCGCCGAGCGCGTCGGCGACGGCCTCGTCGCGTCGTCGGCCGAACGGCGCGAAGTCCTCGGAGATGTGGACCCGTTCGGCGTCGACCGCCCGGGCCAGCTTCGGGATCTCATCCTCGGGGCGTCCCCGGACGACGAGCAGCTTGCCGTCGAGTTTGTCGTCGATCTCGCGCAGCGAGTCGAACAGGAAGGCCAGGCGCCGCTCACCCGAGGACTTCTCCAGTCGCGGGTCCAGCACAAAGCACACGAGGACCGACGAATCGGTCCCCGAGGCGGCCGCGGCGAGCGGCGGGAGGTCGCTCAGGCGCAGATCACGCCTGAGCCAGACCAGTGAGGTCGCGGACGTCAGCCCACTCCGAGCAGGTCGATGACGAACACGAGCGTCCGTCCCGAGAGACGGTGGCCCGCACCGGCTGAGCCGTAGGCGAGCTCGGGCGGAACGGTCAGCTGACGGCGTCCGCCGACCTTCATGCCGGGGATGCCCTCCTGCCAGCCCGGGATCAACCGGTCCAGCGGGAAGTTGGCCGACTGGCCGCGGTCCCACGACGAATCGAATTCTTCGCCCGTCTCGTAGTCGACCCCGACGTAGTGAACGTCGACGATGCCGCCGCGGGCGGCTTCGGCACCCTCGCCGACGATGAGGTCGGAGATGGTCAGGTCGGCCGGCGGGGGTCCCGCCTGGAACTCGACCGTGGGCTTCTCGGTGCTGGTCACTGGACTCTCCTTTGAGTCGGGTGTGCGGCGGTCAGACGTGTCCGGCGAGAGCGGTCGCTCAGCGATCGCCCATCTGGACGTAGTCGCGTTCGGTGTAGCCGGTGTAGAGCTGACGCGGACGGCCGATCTTGGTGGTCGGGTCCTCGTGCATCTCGCGCCAGTGGGCGATCCATCCCGGCAGGCGTCCCAGCGCGAACAGCACTGTGAACATGCGGGTGGGGAAGCCCATCGCACGGTAGATGACACCGGTGTAGAAATCCACGTTCGGGTACAGCTTGCGCTCGATGAAGTAGTCGTCGTTGAGCGCGACCTCTTCGAGACCCTTTGCGATGTCGAGCAGATCATCCTGCACGCCAAGCGATTCCAGGATCGTATCGGCGGTCTTCTTCACGATCGCGGCGCGCGGATCGTAGTTCTTGTAAACGCGGTGACCGAAGCCCATGAGCTTGACGCCGGCTTCCTTGTTCTTCACCCGCTTCATGAAGTCCTTGGTGTCGCCACCGTCGGCGCGGATGTCGTCGAGCATCTCGAGCACGGCCTGGTTGGCGCCGCCGTGCAGCGGACCCCAGAGTGCGTTGATGCCGCCGGAGATCGAGGTGAACAGGTTGGCCTGCGACGAGCCGACGAGGCGGACCGTCGAGGTCGAACAGTTCTGCTCGTGGTCGGCATGGAGGATGAACAGCATGTCGAGCGCCTTCGCGACCTCGGGGTTGACCTCGTAGGGCTCCGCGGGGAAGCCGAAGGTCATCCGCAGGAAGTTCTCGACCAGGCTCAGCGAGTTGTCCGGGTAGAGGAACGGCTGACCCGCCGACTTCTTGTACGCGTAGGCCGCGATGGTCGGCAGCTTCGCGAGGAGGCGGATGGTCGACAGCTCGACCTGCTCGTCGTCCTTGGGGTCGAGCGAGTCCTGGTAGTAGGCCGACAGCGCGTTGACCGCACTCGACAGCACCGGCATCGGGTGCGCGTTGCGGGGGAAGCCGTCGAAGAAGCGCTTGAGATCCTCGTGGAGGAGCGTGTGGCGCTGGATCTTGGTGGTGAAGTCCTCCAGCTGCGCCGGAGTCGGGAGCTCGCCGTAGATGAGCAGGTAGCTCACCTCGATGAAGGTCGACTTCTCGGCCAGCTGATCGATCGGGATCCCGCGGTAGCGCAGGATGCCGGCGTCACCGTCGATGTAGGTGATGGCCGACTTGGTCGACGCGGTGTTCACGAAGCCACCGTCGAAGGTGGTCAGATTGGTCTCGGCCAGGAATTTGCCGAGCGCGACCGAGTCGGTGCCCTCGGTGGCCTTCAGGATCGGGAGCTCCAGCTGTCCACCGGGGTAGGTGAAGGTCGCTGAGGCCGTGTCGGACGCCTGGTCGGCTGGGACTGTTTCAGCAGACACACGAACCCCTTATTCAGATCAGAGATTTTTACAGTGTCCGGGTAGGACACACAGGTACAACCTAGTCGCTTCTCAGCTCGCCCGCCCACGGAGGGTCGGCCCCGGGCCTCGACACCGTCACCGCAGCCACGTGAGCTGCGAATTCGGCCGCTTCTCGCCACTCTTCGACGGTCAGTGAACGCACCGCGTCCGGGGAGAGCCGACCGTGCCGGTCCAGGTGGTGGACAAGGCCTCCGAGGACGCTGTCCCCCGCGCCGATCGTGTCGACGACGTCGACGGACGGCGCCGGCGCGGTCACCTCACCGACCGCTGTACGAACAGTGATGCCCGATGCCCCGGCTGTGGTGACAACCGCTGCCACTCCGTCACCCAGCCAGTCCGCCGCCGAACTGCCCGCAGGCCCGTCGCCGAGCCAGGCCGCGTCCTCGTCGGAGAGTTTGACCAGGTCCACCGACGACATCCAGCTGCGGAAACGGCGTCGGTAGTCGTCGGGGTCGTCGATGACCGCGGGCCGGATGTTCGGGTCCAGCACCACGACTCGACCCTCGGCGCGGCAGCGACGCATCAGGTTCTCGTACACCGTGGCACCGGGTTCGAGCACGAGCGACAGGGTCCCGAACGTCACCGCCGCGACGGTGGGCGGCAGCGCGCCCGGATCGGTGACCGCCCGGTCTGCGGTCCCCTCCACGTAGAAGGAATAGCGTGCCGATCCGTCGTCGGCGATCGTCGCCAGAGCCAGCGAAGTGGGCTCGTCGCGACGTTGGACCAGCGCGGTTCCCACCCCGGCAGCGCGGAGCGCATCGACGATCGCATCGCCATAGCTGTCGGTGGACACCGCTGAGAGCAACGACACCGCACTCCCCAACCGCCCCAAGGTGATTGCGACATTGAATGGACCGCCGCCCAGGGCGGGCTGCAGGGGCGCCAGGCCTCCTCGGTTCGCCTCGTGACGACTTCCGCCCTGCTGCACGACATCGACCAGCGACTCGCCGCAGACGACGATCTCTCTCACGGTCTCTCCTCGCATTCGCATGGGCCACCGGGCACGGCACCTCCACCGAGTCTGCCACCGCAACGCGGGCGCACGTCTGGACTTCGCGGGGTGGGACACCATGTCGCCCGGGGTAGATTCGATCCATGCACGAGCTGCCGGCGGGCCCCGACGCGGTGGTCCTCGACTTCTCGGCCGATGACGCCCCGTCGGCCGCGGTGCTCGCCGCGACCAGGGCGTTGCGCGCCGCGATCGATCGCGGCGAGCTCGCCGAGGTGACCGATCTCGTGCCCAGCGCGCACACCCTCCTGGTCCAGGCGAATCCGGGTCGCGGTGTGGACGAACTCGGTGTCCGCCGCGCGCTGCGACACCGCGGAACCGACGCCGAGCACGACAACGACGAGCGTGTTTCCGACGAGATCGTCATCCCGGTCGAGTACGACGGCGCGGACCTCGCGGATGTCGCTGCGGCACTGGACATGACGAGCGACGAGGTCGTCGAGGTGCACTGCCACACCCGATGGCGCGTCCAGTTCATGGGTTTCGCACCGGGTTTCGGCTATCTCGTCGCCGACGACGAGGCATCGCACCCGTTCGACACGGTGGGTCGACGCCGGGAAGCACGCACCAACGTTCCGGAGGGGTCGGTCGCGATCGCCGCCGGGTACAGCGCGGTGTACCCGAGGTCGAGCCCCGGCGGCTGGCAGTTGCTGGGCCGCACCGATGTTCGCCTGTGGGACGCGCACGCCGATCCCCCCGCCCTGTTCACCGCGGGCCGGATGGTCCGCTTCGTCGACGCCGGGCGCGGACGCAGATGACCTCGCTGACCGTTCTCGCGACGGGGCCTCTGGCGACCGTCCAGGATGCTGGGCGGCCCGGGTACGCACACCTCGGCGTCCCGCGGTCGGGGGCTGCGGATCGTGCGGCCCACGCTCTGGCCAATCGTCTTGTGGGCAACGCGGAGTCGGCGGCGGTGGTCGAGACGACGCTTGGCGGGTTGCGGATTCGCGCCGATTCCGACGTACTGGTCGCGGCGACCGGGGCGGACACCGTGGTGCGTCGCAACGGGATTCCCGCGGGGCTCGCCGCGGCTCTCGTGCTTCGTGCCGGTGACGAGCTGTCGCTCGACGCGCCCACCTGGGGGTTGCGCAACTACGTCGCCGTGCGGGGCGGTATCGACGTCGAACCGGTGCTGGGCTCGCGGTCGACCGACACCCTCTCCGGACTCGGGCCGCCTCCACTCGACACCGGCGCGCTGTTGCCCCTGGGTCGCGCCGCCGATGACTGGCCCACTGTGTGGTCCGCCCCCGCCGACAACGAGCACCCGCAGGTCGTCGTTCTGGACTGCCACACCGGCCCCCGTGCCGACCATCTCGCTGCACCGGCCGACGTGTGCGTCGGATCCTGGGTGGTCGGAACCGACAGCAATCGCGTGGGCGTGCGGGTCGACCGCGCCGAGGGCTCGGGGCTTCCCCTCCTCACGCACCGTGACGACGCCGCGGAGCTCCGTTCCGAGGGCATCGCCCACGGGTCGATCCAGGTCCCGCCGAGTGGCCGTCCGGTCATCTTTCTCGCCGATCACCCGGTCACCGGCGGCTATCCGGTGGTGGCGGTCCTCACCGCCGAGGCGGTGGATCTCGCCGCGCAGGTCGCTCCCGGATCGGAGATCCGATTCCGGCAACGCTGATCGGAGATCCGATTCCGGCAACGCTGATCGGAGATCCGATTCCGGCAACGCTGATCGGAGATCCGATTCCGGCAACGCTGATCGGAGAATCGACGTTTCGGGATCGCCGACCGAGGGAAGCCATAGACCAGCGTCCCGATAGGAGGTACGAGCGTGAGTGATCCGTCTGTGAACGACCTGTCGACCGTGCAGCTCGTCGAACGTCTGCAGCAGCAGACGACGACCCTGGTGAAGACCGAGCTGCAGCACGCGGTCGCGGAGATGAAGGGCAAGGGCACCCGGATCGGGGTGGGCGCCGGCATCTCCGGTGCGGGCACCTTGCTGGTGCTGTTCGGCCTCGGCACTCTTGTCGCGGCAGCCGTGTTGGGGCTGGCGAACGCGGTACCGGCGTGGCTGGCCGCGGTGATCGTGGGGGTGATCCTGTTGGTCATCGGCGGGGCCGCCGCCGCGATCGGAGCCAAACGGGCCAAGTCCGCGGTGCCGCCGGCCCCGGAGCGCACCGTCGAGAGTGTCCAGCGCGACGTGGCGACTGTGAAGGAGCACCTGTAGATGAGTGAGACACCCGAGAACAACACTTCGGCCGACACCCCGCCCCCGGTGGAGCAGCAACGCCAGGAACTGGCCGAGACCGTCGACGCGCTGGCCGCCAAGCTGGATGTCCCGGCGCGGGTGAACGACGCGGCGTCGAGGACGGCGCACACCGCACAGGTGAAGGCCCAGGAGAACTCGACCGTGCTGATCGGCGCGGCGGTGACCGCCGTGCTGGCCGTCGGCACCATCGTCATCGTCCGTCGTCGACGCCGCTGACCTCCGACCACGATCCGCCCAGGGTCCACCACCGAATGAGCGAGGAATTCGCATGAGTGCCGTATCGAAGGCGATGTACAAACCGATGTCCTTGGCGACCAGCGTGCTCGGCGGTATCGCCGCGGGCGCGGTGTTCGGTCAGATCTGGAAACGGATCTCCGACGACGAGTCGGCACCCGATCCGAAGGACCTCGAGCGCTCGAACACCGAGGTCCTGGTGGCTGCCGCGTTGCAGGGTCTCGTCTTCGGACTCGTCAAGGCCGCGGTCGACCGGGCCGGCGCACGTGGCTACCGGGCCGTGACCCACGAGAATCCCGAGTGACCGACAGTTGACACCGGGGTGAGACGAACCTAGGGTTTCGTCTCATGACCGAGGTTATGGACGCTGCGACGGAGGCCTGTCCCGTTCACACCGACGACGCGGCGTCGGCACACGAGTACGAGCCTCTCGGTCCGGATTCGCTGACCTGGCAGATCTGGGGCACCTGGACGGGAATGTTCCAGGGTCTGTGGGCCGGGTCGATCCAGAACATGCACCCCAAACTGGGCGCCGCGGTGTGGGACCACTCGGACTTCTTCGGCGAGCGATGGCAGCGTCTGATGCGGTCGCTGTATCCCATCAGCGGGGTGGTCTTCGATTCCGTCGTGCCCGGCGCGCAGACCGGGCTGGAGGTACGCGACTACCACCGGACCGTCAAGGGGACGATGGACGACGGGTCCCGCTACCACGCGCTGGATCCCGATGTCTTCTACTGGGCCCACGCCACGTTCTGGTACGGCAACGTCCGGCTGTGCGAGCGATTCGGCCCCTTCCTGACCGAGGACCAGAAGCGCCAGCTGTTCGAGGAGTCGAAGGCCTGGTACGCCCAGTACGGCGTGTCGATGCGTCCCGTGCCGGACACCTACGAGGACTTCCTGGAGTACTGGGACTACATGTGCCGCAACGTGCTCCGCGATCACGTCTCGGTTCGCACGGTCCTCGACATCACCCAGTTGCCGCCGCCGCCCTTCCTCGGCTTCATACCGACGTGGCTGTGGGACCGGTATCTGGTGCCGCAGAACCAGAAGCTGTTCATGTGGCTGACCACCGGGTTCTACGACGAGCCGGTTCGCGAGATCCTCGGCCTCGAGTGGACCGACACGGACGAGCGACGATTCCGGTTGCTGGGCAAGGGCATCAACCTCGTGATGCACAAGCTCCTACCCAAGCGGGTGCTGCGCCATCCGCGGCCGCGCGACGCATGGGACCGCGTCACCGGAAGAGTCGCCGCGGACGCACCGATCGTGCACACGCCCACGCGGAACCTGCCCCCGGAGAGCGAGCGCGACAACCCGATGCACTACTGCCCGGTGACCGCCGCACGGCGGGCGTCCTACCCCGGCGTGCTCACCGCTGACTGAGACCCACGAGTCTCCTACTGCTGACCCTGGCTTCGTCGCATGGCCTGCCGGACCCGTCCGGCCTCCCGGGTGGCGTGCGGGTTCGGACGTCCGGCCCGCGAGCCTGCCAGTTTCGCACCGATGTGCTCGCCCACGGTGATCGGTGAATAGCGGCTGCCGGCCCCGACGCACGACGGCAAGGTCGTGATCATCGCGTCGAGGTTCCCGTCGTGGAAGTAGGCCGCGGATCGGCGCCGTTCCACCGTGCCGTCGACGACGGGTGGCTTGACCCGATGCAGGGTCGAGGTCCATCGCTCGTTGGTCCAGCGCGCCATCAGATCGCCCAGATTGATCAGCAGCGCACCGTCAGCCGGACTCACGTCGTGCCATTCGCCGTTCTGATCCAGCACCTGTAGGCCTCGCACCTGGTCGGCCCACAGCACCGTCACGATGCCGTAATCCGTGTGCTCGCCCATGCCGGTCAGCTCGCCGTCGAGTTCGATCTCACCCGGCGGCAGGGCGTAGTTGTTCATCCGGAGCACGTCGAGGGAATGGTCGGTGAATCCCTCGAAGAAGTCGGCCGGCAGGTCGAGGGCGTCGGCAAAGATCCTGGTCAGTGTGTGGGCGACGCGGCGGGCCTCGCTGAAGTACGCCGAGACCGCCGCCTGGAAATGGTCGACGGCCGGCCAGGTGTTGGTCGCGTACTGGTCGGCGGGCAGGTCGAGTTCGGGGTATTGCGTTGCCTCGACCCCGACGTTGTAGGCCTCGAAGAAGTCGTTCATGCGTCCCGCGGACTCGACGCCCAGCGAGAGTGACAGGGATTCCGATGTCGGCGGCGCGTACCCGCGATTGATCTCCGGCGGTGTGCGGTAGGTCTTCTTCAGTTCGAGCGGAAGGGCGAAGAAGTCGTCCATGACCGCGGTGAACTCGTCGATGACCGCAGCCGGGATCTCGTGCCCGACGACCTGGATGAAGCCGACCGAACTCGCCGCGTCGTCGAACCTCGCCGCCACCACGGCCCGGTCGGCGGGATCGCCGTTGCGTGTGTACGGCGAGATGTCGATGAGCGGCACGTCGAATCCGGTGGCGGCGGCGGTCATGGCGTCCATGGTGGCACCGATCGCCGGGTCGCGCTGGTCGGCGAACCGGGCCCTCAGGTGCGCTGACCGGCGCGATAGTGCACGAACGCCGGGATCATCAGTGCGGCCACGATCGTCGCGATCACGACCGCGATGCCCCCGAACGCCGTCGCCGCGGCGACCCCGATCGAGGCGGCCGCGGCGCCGTGGGCGACGTCGGCGATCCGCGGGCCGCCGGCCACCACGACGATGAACACGCCCTGCAGTCGGCCGCGCACCTCGTCGGTCGCGGCCGCCAGCAGGATCGTCTGCCGGAACGCCGCGGACGCCATGTCGGCCGCCCCACCGATCATCAGCAGCACGACCGCGACGACGAGCATCGGCATGGCGGCGCCGTCGGCGAACGACACCGCGATCCCCGTCCCGGTGATCGCCAGACCCCAGATGATGATGCACACGATGACCGCGAGACCCTGCCGCTGCACGCGGGCGACCCAACCCGAGAAGATCCCGCCGACGACGGCTCCCGCGGCGATCGCCGTGAACAGCAAGGCGAACGCGATGCCACCGCCTTCGGGGCCACCGAAGTACTCGTGGGCCATCTGTGGGAACAGCGCCCGCGGCATGCCGAAGATCATGGCGATGAGGTCGACGAGGAAGGATGCGAGGAGGATCTTGTGCCCGGCCAGGTACCGAAGGCCGTCGAGGACCGAGCGCAGGCCCGCGACCTTCGGCGCTGCCTCGCTCTCCGGTCGCAGGGACGGCAACATGATGACGGCGATGAGCGTCGGCACCAGGAACAGTGTGTCCACGAAGTACAGGAGCGAGTAGCCGAGAACCGGGATCAGGGAGCCGCCGACCAACGGCCCCGCGATGGCGCCCGCTTGCATCACCGTCATGTTCAGCGACAGCGCGGCGGGCAGGTCCTTGGTGTCGAGGAGTCGAGGTAGTACCGCCGTCCGCGTGGGCTGGTTCACGGCGAAGAAGGCCTGCTGAACGCCGAAGAGCACCAACACGATCCAGACGTTCTGCCCGCCCACCGCGGCCTGTGCCCAGAACAGTGCGCTGCAGACGATGAGGCCGATGGTCGTGATGATCAGCAGGGTCCGACGGTCGACGACGTCGGCCAGGGCCCCGCCCCACAAGCCGAAGACGACGAGCGGGACCAGACCGAACACCCCGGTCAGCCCGACGTACGCCGAACTCCCCGTGACCTCATAGATCTGAGCGGGTACCGCGACGACACTCAGCTGCGCGCCGATCACGGTGACGATGTTCGCGAGCCACAGCCGCCGGAAGTAGTGATTGCGCAGCGGCGCGGTGTCGGCGAGAAGGCGGGCCATTTCCACGATGCTATGACCGCCGCCCGGGGGCGGGTCACGCAGGCCGACGACTGCCCTGTGGAGAGTGACGTCGGCGATGCCGCCGCTGTCCGCTAGGGTCGTTTTTCGGTCTTCGCCCAGGCGCAGTGCGGCATCGCCGGACTCGACCCGAACCGCCTCGACTACCGCTGACGGGCCCCGACACTCACGGCTGCAGCCGCTCGGCACGCCAGGTGTGGTCGACGTGGGTCAGCCGAACCCGGTTGTGCAAGCGGTTCGCTCGACCCTGCCAGAACTCGACCTCGACCGGAACGATGCGGTACCCGCCCCACTCGGACGGGACCGGGACCTCGGCACCCTCGTCGAACCCGCCGTAGGCTTCGGCGAGTTCGGCGGCCTTCTGCTCGAGTTCGACGCGGCTGCCGATGGGCCGTGACTGCTCGGACGCGGCTGCCGACAGCTGCGAACCGCGGGGTCGGAGCTCCCAGTAGGCCTGGATCTCCTCGGCGCTGACATGCTCGACCGGGCCGCGGAAGTGCACCTGACGCTCCAGCGCGATCCAGGGAAACGTCACCGAGGCCCACGGATTCGCGGCCAGTTGCCGACCCTTGTCGGAGTCGTAGCCGGTGAAGAAGACCACCCCGTTCGCGTCGACTCCCTTGCACAGGACGGTTCGGGTCGACGGCCGGCCGTCCGCGTCGGCCGTGCCGAGGACCATCGCATTGGGTTCGGCGATACGGGCGTCGATGGCCTCGCGCAGCCAGACTCCGAAGAGGTCCAGCCACGGCGGGTCGCCACGCAGCCAGCTCGGGTCGAGGTTCTCGCGGATGCCGTCGGCGCCGGCGGCACGGTCACCCTCGCCGATGTTGGGTGGGATGCCGCCGCCGTATCCGACGCGCATGTTCGGCAGGTCGATGGGGTCGCGCGACTCGTCCAGCACTTTCCTGACGCTACTCCGACCTCACTCGTTACTCCGGGGTACACGCGGGGCGCCGCGCTGATCTACAGTTCCACGTGGATTGCATCCCCGCGGATGCACGACACAGACGTCGAGTGAGGTGGGTTGCCATGGCCAACACTGTTCCCGAGGATTTCGTCGCCGGTCTCGAGGGCGTGGTGGCCTTCACGACCGACATCGCCGAACCGGACAAGAACGGCGGCAATCTCCGTTACCGCGGCGTCGACATCGAAGACCTGGTCGAGAACAAGGTGACCTTCGCCGGTGTGTGGGCGCTCCTGGTCGACGGCAAGTTCGGCGACGGCCTGCCACCGGCAGAACCGTTCCCATTGCCGATTCACACCGGCGACGTGCGCGTCGACGTCCAGGCCGCACTCGCGATGCTCGCCCCGATCTGGGGCTACCAGCCGCTCCTCGACATCGACGACGAGACCGCCCGCGACAATCTCGCCCGCGCGTCGGTGATGGCACTGTCGTACGTGGCGCAGTCGGCGCGCGGCATCCATCAGCCCGCCGTCCCGCAGCACGTGATCGACGAATGCGACACCGTCACGGCACGTTTCATGACGCGCTGGAAGGGCGACCCCGATCCCCGGCACATCGCCGCGATCGACGCCTACTGGGTCAGCGCCGCCGAGCACGGGATGAACGCGTCGACGTTCACCGCGCGGGTCATCGCCTCCACCGGCGCCGACGTCGCGGCATCGCTGTCGGGCGCGATCGGCGCCATGTCCGGACCGCTGCACGGCGGCGCCCCCGCCCGCGTCCTGCCGATGATCGAAGAGGTCGAGAACACCGGCGACGCACGAGGACTCGTGAAGGGAATCCTCGACCGCAAGGAGAAGCTGATGGGCTTCGGGCACCGCGTGTACCGCGCAGAGGATCCGCGCGCCCGCGTGCTCCGCCGCACCGCACAGGAATTGGGCGTCCCTCGCTTCGAGATCGCTGCCGCACTCGAGCAGGCCGCGCTCACCGAACTGCGGGAACGACGCCCCGACCGCGCCATCGAGACCAACGTCGAGTTCTGGGCGGCGGTCATCCTCGACTTCGCCGAGGTGCCGACGCACATGATGCCGGCGATGTTCACCTGTGGCCGCACCGCCGGCTGGTGTGCGCACATCCTGGAGCAGAAGCGTCTCGGCAAGCTGGTCCGCCCCGCCGCGATATACACCGGCCCGAGCCCCCGACGCCCCGAGGACGTCGAGGGCTGGGGTGACGTCGTGAAGCCGGGTCTGTAGCCCGCAAGTCATCGATCGGCTCGCGAGTTCCACAGCGACGCATGGGAACCCGCGCCGAACCGGGACGGCGTCACCAACGTACGCCCCTCGGCGCCCGCCACGCGACGGGACCCGCCTGACGGGCGAACCACTGTTCCTCGCTCTGGTCCCCGCTCGGCGGTCACCGGCGCCGAGACGGCGCTGTCACCGGGTTTGCAGGGACCGAACCCGAGGTGGCGGGGACCACTCCCTAGAATTGCCGACATGAGCGAAGCCGCCACCGCACCCGTCACCCTGCCCGCCGACCTGCTGCCGTCGGACGGCCGCTTCGGTTGCGGACCGTCGAAGGTGCGCCCCGAGCAGTTGCAGTCCCTCGTCGACACCGGTGCGTCGGTGTTCGGCACCAGCCACCGTCAGGCCCCGGTGAAGAACGTCGTGGGCTCGATCCGCGAGGGCCTGTCGAACCTGTTCTCCCTGCCCGAGGGCTACGAGGTCGTGATCTCCAACGGTGGCACCACCGCGTTCTGGGATGCCGCGGCGTTCGGCCTGATCAAGCAGCGTTCGCTGCACCTCACCTACGGCGAGTTCTCGTCGAAGTTCGCGACGGTCGCGAAGAAGGCCCCCTTCCTCGACTCCCCGGCGGTCATCTCGACCGACCCCGGCACCGCACCCGATCCGGCCGCGCTGACCGCGGACGACTTCGGCGGCGTCGACCTCATCGGCTGGGCCCACAACGAGACCTCGACAGGTGTGGCGGTTCCCGTCGTGCGTCCCGCAGGCTCGGATGACGCGCTCATCGCCATCGATGCCACCTCGGGTGCGGGCGGCCTGCCCGTGAACGTCGCCGATGCCGACGTCTACTACTTCGCGCCGCAGAAGTGCTTCGCGTCCGACGGTGGACTCTGGGTCGCGCTGATGAGCCCGCGGGCGCTCGCGCGCATCGCCGAGATCGCCGAAACCGACCGGTGGTGCCCGGAGTTCCTGTCGCTGCCGACCGCGGTCGACAACAGCAGCAAGAACCAGACCTACAACACCCCGGCTGTCGGATCGCTGCTGCTGTTCGCCAACCAGATCGAGTGGATGAACAACAACGGCGGCCTGGACTGGTGCGTCTCGCGCACCGCCGATTCCAGCTCACGCCTCTACCGGTGGGCCGAGGCCAGCCAGTTCGCGACCCCGTTCGTCACCGAGGCAGCCAACCGCAGCCAGGTCGTCGGCACCATCGACTTCAACGACGATGTGGACGCCGCGGCCGTCGCCAAAATCCTTCGCGCGCACGGGGTCGTCGACACCGAGCCGTACCGCAAGCTGGGTCGGAACCAGCTGCGCATCGGCATGTTCCCGGCCATCGAGCCCGAGGACGTCAGCAAGCTCACCGAGTGCATCGACTACATCGTCGAGCGCCTCTGACCGCCTCGTAGATCCGTCGACCACCGGCGCGCCGCACAGATCGTTGCGGCGCGCCGGTCGTGGTTCACGAACCGGTAGCCTGGTTCCCACAGACCACATCCGACGCATCGACCGCTGGCGTCGCTTGAGCCCCACGCGTGCTGAACTGCGGTTTTGCCGCGTGTCCCACAGTGAATCGGCAGATCGGTGAGTTAGTGTGACCCCAATGCGTGCACCCACCGGAGGAGGAGCAGATGCGTGAGCTCCGCGTCGTCGGAGTGGAAACCGACGGCTCCCATGTCATCTGTCAAGACCCGCAATCGGGTGAGAAATTCCGGATCGCCTCCGACGAACGCCTCCGCGCCGCAGCCCGCGGCGACATCTCACGACTGGGACAGATCGAGATCGAGATGGAGAGTGCATTGCGGCCACGCGAGATCCAGGCACGAATCCGAGCGGGTGCAACCGTCGCCGAGGTGGCGGCCGCAGCAGGGGTGGGCGTCGACAAGATCGAACGCTTCGCCCACCCGGTCCTCCTCGAACGCAGCCGCGCCACCGAACTCGCCGGCGCCGCGCATCCCATCCGCCACGACGGCCCCGCCGTCGCGACGCTCGTCGAGTCGGTCACCGAGGGACTCCTCGCCTACGGCCAGAATCCGAACGACGCCGACTGGGACGCATGGAAGGGTGACGACGGCTACTGGGTGGTGCAGGTGGCCTGGAGCGTCGGACGAACCGACAACCTGGCGCACTGGCGCTACCAGCCCGGCTCGCACGGTGGCAGTGTCGACCCGCTCGACGATCTCGCCGACGAGCTCACCCACCCCGAGACCATCGCGCCCCGTCGCCGGCTGACCCCGGTGGCCACCCCCGAGGTCGCCGTCGAGACGACCCCGGACGGACGCGAAGAGGTCACCATCGACGCGAACTCGATCATCGGTGCACAACGCGCGCGCCACGACCGGCGGCCGGTCGACGAGGACGGCACCGTGCCGTTCGACTTCGGCTTCGACGACCAGCCCACCGATTCCGGCGACACAGCGGACACCCCGGACGAGCCCAGGCCCGCACCGGCAGACGACACCGACAGAGACGACGCGCCGTCGGCTCCCGCGGCCGGACCCGAACGTCCGCGCCGGAAGAAGACGCGTAAACCTGCTGTCCCGGCGTGGGAGGATGTCCTGCTCGGCGTGCGCAGCAACGGGAACAGCTGAGTGGCCTCGGCGCGCGCGGCCACCGTCTGGTTCATCGACTCCGACGATCCGGCCTCGATCCTCCGCACCGGTCCGGCCAATGACTCTCAGCACGCCCATCAGCTGGCCTCCGCCGTCTTCGGCGACAGTGTGCTCGTCCCCCTCGTGGACACCGATCTCGCGACCGCCGCCGCAGCCCGCGACACCCACGTCTACGCCGGCTTCTACGGCCCGCTGGCCGTCGTGTCCTGCTCGCTGTTCGAGACGAAAGCACCGTCGACACTGACCCGCGCACTCGCACGGATCCGCCCCAGCGCGACGACGACCCTGCTGTACGCCGAGCCGGACACCTCCCTCGGTGTGTTCGCTCGATGGGAGTCGGGGACGCTACGCCGCTCCTTCGCGGCCGACCCCGTGACCATCCACGAGGACCACGGCCTGCCGTTCACCTTCGAGAAACCGTTCTGGGGTGGTGAACACCCGCTGAGTCATGCCGAGGGCGTGCCCACCGCGCCGATGTCGCTGCCCTTTCACCCCGCACACCTCGCCGAGGAGTCGAATCGCGCGTGGCTCGGGTTCCGCTACACCCACCCGCTCGCGGAGTCCGATCTCGACCCTTCGTCGATCACCGTCACCTGCTTCGCCCTCCACCCGGCCGAGTACGAGCCGACCGCGGCCGACTACGACAACTACCGGGCGGCAACGGCTTCGCGCACGCAGGCGCGGACAGCCCCGCCGGACGAGCATGCCCGCAAGCGAGGCCGCATCCGCGAGTACTTCGGGTTCTGAGAGTCAGGCCGCGGGACGGCCCAGCGCGAGCAACGCGATCGACGACGCGACGCCGGCGAGGAAGCCGAGCAGCAACCCCCAGACGACCCAGCGCCACACGGGTCGCGCCCGGAACTCCCACAGGGTCCAGCCGAGTCCACCCGCGACGACCAGGACCGCGGCGATGCCGAGGACGCGGAATATCCCGCCGATGAGTTGATAGACGCCGACCAGGACGAACGCGGCGAACAACGCACTGAAGACGCCGACGATGATCCCCAGGGCCCACGGCGTCGGCTCGCCGCTCTCCGACTCGACGGTCACTCCCCCATCGTGCCCGATCGTGCGCGTTCGTAGAACGCAACGGCCGCCGCGGTCGCCACGTTCAGCGAGTCGGTGCCCCGGCTCATCGGAATCCGGGCCTTCACGTCGGTCGCCGCCATCGCCGACGCCGTCAGGCCGGGCCCCTCGGCCCCGACGAGGAAACCGACCTTCTCGGCGGTGACGGCTTCGGCGAGGGTCACGGCGTCGGGGTCGGGTGTCATCGAGACCAGTTGGAAGTCGCGATCCCGCAGGAGATCCAGACCGCGCGGCCAGTCGTCGAACCGCGCGAACGGCACGAGCAGCGCATGACCCATCGACACCCGCACGCACCGGCGGTACAGCGGATCGGCGCAACCCTGACCGAAAAGCACTGCGTCGACGCCCAATCCGGCGGCATTGCGAAAGATCGAACCGATGTTCTCGTGGTCGTTGACACCTTCGAGGATCGCGACGGTCCGTGCGCTGGAGAGGATGTCGGGCACCGTGAGCGCCACCGGGCGCCGGGCGACCGCGAGCACGCCCCGGTTGAGGTGGAAGCCGACGACCTCGGCCATCACCTCGGCGGTGGCACGGAAGAACGGCACGCCGGTCAGCGAGGGGTCCCGCAGATCGGCGTCGAGTTCGTCGAGCCGCTTGGCCACACCCAGGAATGCATGGGTCTCGAAGCGCGAGGCGATCATCCGCTGCGCGACGAGGACGCCCTCGGCGATGACGAGACCGCGACCGGGACGCCCACCGGGCAGGACCGGCAGGTCCGGTCGTCGGTCGACGGAGTTCAGATCGCGGAAGTCGTCGACCCGCGGGTCCGCCGGGTCGTTGATGTCGATCACGTTCACTGCGAGCCCGGGCACCGCAACAGTGTGCCACCCGGACGAAACCGGCAGCGCACGGGTGTGAAACTGTGGAAGGCGTGACCAGCGATTCGACTCCGATGTCACGTCTGTCCCTCGACCGCGCCACCGACGCGGACTGGGCCGACATCATCACCACCGATGCCCGTGCGTTCGCCATGCGCAACCCGCTGCCCGACGACGAGGTCGCCGATCTGCGGGGCAAGGTCGGCGACGACGACGTCGTGCTGGTGCGCGACACCGGTCTGGACGCCCGACCGCTCGTCGGGGTGGCGATGTTCTACCGGATGTCGATGTCGCTGCCCGGAGGCGGTGTGTCCGACGCGGCCGGACTGTCGTGGGTGTCGGTCGCCTCGACCCACCGGCGTCGCGGCATCCTGCGCCGCATGCTCACCGAACTCGTCGAGCAGTGGGAGGGGGAGAAGTACACCTTCGGGATCCTCACCGCCAGCGAGGGAACCATCTACGAACGGTTCGGCTTCGGCCCGGCGTGTTTCGCGAACTCGGTGTCGTTGACGCCGGGCGCGGCGATGCGGGCCGCGCAGCCCGAGGACGCCACCGTCCGGTACGCCGACGCCGATGCGGTGGCCGCGGCGATCCCCGACCTCCACGCCCGGTGGACCCTCACCACACCAGGCGCCCTCACCCGCACCCCTGCCTGGTGGAATCCCATCCTGGCCGACCGGGCGTCGGAGCGGCCCCTGTCGGCGAGCGGACTGCACTACCTGCTGCACGCCGACGGCTACGCGAGCTATCGCATCTACAAGGACGAGACCGGCGCGGTGCGCGGCGAGGTCAACGAGGTCTTCGCGGTCACCGACGACGCGCACACCGACCTGTGGCGCGTCCTGATCAACCTCGACCTCATCCCGTCGATCACCGCGACGATCCCGGTCGACGACCCGCTGGCGCAGAAGCTCGTCAATCCGCGGTCGGTGTCGGTGACCGGCACCGCCGACACGATGTGGCTGCGCATCCTCGACGTCCCGGCCGCGCTCGGCGCCCGCCACTATGCGGCCGATCTCGACGCCGTGATCGAGGTGACCGACGAGTTCCGCGGGCACGGAGGCGTTTTCGACATCTCGGTGCGCGAGGGCGGGGCGATCGTCGCGCCGGCGAAGGCGGGTGCGACGCCCACGGTGCGGCTGGACATCTCGGTGCTCTCCAGCATCTACCTGGGCGGGATCCGACCCTCGGCCTTCGCGGCGGCGGGACGCCTGCACGTCGACTCCCCGGCGACGCTGCGGGCCCTCGACCACGCGTTCATGACCGATCGCGCACCGTTCTCCGGCACGTTCTTCTGAGTCAGATCGCGCGTGAGCGCGGTACGTCGGTGTCGGCCTGTCCGAGGATCTTGTTGACGATCTGCACACCCTCGCGCAGGATCTCCCGCTCGTCGGCGGAGAGTTCGGCGAGTCGGTCGCTCAACCACGCCTTGCGTGCGGCGAGTTCGTCGATCACGACATCGACACCCTCCGGCGACAACGTCACGATGGCCTGGCGGCCGTCGGTCGGGTGCGGTTCGCGCTTGATCATCCCCAGATCCGACAGCGACGCGATCACCCGGGTCATGGACGGAGGGCGGACCCGCTCGGCGGCCGCGAGTGCGCCCGGCGTCATCGGTCCTTCGTGGTGGAGGGTGTTGAGGGCGGACAGCTGTGTGAGCGATACGAGTTTGTTCTCGCGCCGACCCCGAAGTCGGCGCGCGAGGCGCACCACGGCGAGGGACAGATCGCCCGACAGACTTCCGTCACCGTATGGTGAATGCATTCACAAAGGGTAGGCCAGGAAAACGGCACCCAGCCCCGACCGCAACCAAATTGCATCGGGCGGACGACACCGAATCGGGCAAACCCGGACGAACGTCGCGCGAGTCCGTCAGCCGATGAGGTCGGAGATGGGTCCGCGCGCGAAGTAGGCCACGAACACCGCGGCGACGAACCAGAGCAACGGGTGCACCGTACGCGCCTTGCCCGCCGCGGTCGCCATCACGACCCAGCTGATGAAGCCGATGCCGATGCCGTTGGCGATCGAGTAGGTGAAGGGCATCGTGACCACGGTCAGGAACGCCGGCAGCGCGAAGTCGAGCCGCTTGAAGTCGACGGTCGTGAGCTGGCCGATCATCATGGCACCGACGACCACCAGCGCGGGGGCGACCGCCTCGAGCGGGATCACCTCGTAGAGCGGTGTCAGGAACATCGCCACCAGGAACAGCACGCCGGTCACGACGTTGGCCAGGCCGGTGCGCGCACCTTCGGCGATACCGGACGCGGACTCGACGAACACGGTGTTCGACGACGCCGAGGCGGCACCGCCGGCAATGGCACCGGTGCCCTCGACCACCAGCGCGCGGCCGATCCCGGGCAGGTTGCCCTTCTCGTCGGCCAGCCCGGCCTCCTTGCCGAGGCCGGTCATCGTGCCCATCGCGTCGAAGAAGTTGGAGAGCACCAGGGCGAACACCAGCACCGACGCCGCCAGCACCCCGATCCGCGTGAATGCACCGAACAGGTCGACGTCGCCGACCAGGCTGAGATCGGGCAGACCGCCGAGGGCGTTCGGGATGTCGGGCACACTCAGGCCCCAGCCCGAAGGGTTGTCGACGCTCGACCCGTAGTCGAAGATCTGCTCCAGCACGATCGACAACACGGTCGTGATGGCGATGCCGATCAGCAGACCGCCGGGGACCCGGCGCACCACCAGGACACCCATCAGCAGCACGCCGACGGCGAAGATCAGGGTGGGGATGGTCGAGATCGAGTTGTCGCTGCCCAGCTGCACGGGCACGGTGGTCCCGGCGGCGTCGGGGATGCGCTTGACGAACCCGGCGTCGACGAAACCGATGAAGGCGATGAACAGACCGATCCCGGCCGCGATCGCAGCCTTCAGTTCCGGGGGCACCGCGTTGAACACCGCGGTGCGGAATCCGGTCACGGCCA
This sequence comes from Gordonia sp. McavH-238-E, assembly GCF_022348225.1. NCBI lineage: Bacteria > Bacillati > Actinomycetota > Actinomycetes > Mycobacteriales > Gordoniaceae > Gordonia > Gordonia sp. McavH-238-E. The sequence continues at coordinate 86,921 of NZ_JAKRFE010000011.1, read as the reverse complement.
GCAACACGATGATGATGCCGTCGACGACCACCAGACCCATCGCCTCGGGCCACGTCACCTGCGGGGCGATCGACACCGCCAGCAGACTGTTGATGCCCAGTCCCGCGGCGATCGCGAACGGATAGTTGGCGACGAGGCCGAACAGGATCGACATCACGCCCGCGACAAGCGCGGTGACCGCGGCGACCTGCGCCAGCGGCAGGACGTTGCCCAGGACGTCGGCGTTCTTGTCGCCGCCCGGGATACCGCCGATGATGATCGGGTTGAGCACCACGATGTAGGCCATCGTGAAGAACGTGACCAGACCGCCGCGGAACTCGCGGTTGAGCGTCGAACCGCGTTCGGAGATCTTGAAGAACCGGTCGAGCGGGCCGTGCGGAACGGCGGAGTCCGGCCCCGGCGTGGTCGCCGGGAAGTCGGGTTCGGTGGGCAGGTGCCCCGTCGGTGCGTCGGCACCCGGGGTGTCGGAGGACCTCAGATCGCGAGACTCACTCGGCTCATCGTGTGGCACGTTCCGAAAGCTACCCTGTTGTCCATGTCCGCGACACCTGAGATCCCCGAACTACCCCGCGCACTGCGCGCCCCGGAGCCGGTGATCGTGGTCGGGATGGTCGCGTGGGTGATCGCCACTGTGCTCGTGGCCGTCACCGATCTCGGCGGCGACCGCGCGCTCCAGATCTGTCTGGTCGGGCTGGCCGTCGGTCTGCTCGGGACGACGATCGTCCTCGTGCAGCGTGCCGGCGTCCGACGCGGTGACCGCGGCGCGCAGGAGGGGCTCGACTAGGGTTCTCGCGGCGCGAACTCGTCGGCGCCCGGTTCGTGATCGAGCACAGCGCGATTGCGGACCATCATCACCGCGAAGTAGAGCGCACCCACGACGATGAGACCGCCGACGATCAGGGTGGGGACCGTCGCCTCGTCGGGCGTGACGAGGACGAAGAGCGCGAAGCACACCCAGATCAGTGCGGCGACGGCGACGGGAAGCTCGTACCGGCCGAGGCTGAAACCGCCCTCCTTGTGGTCCAACCGCTTGCGCACTCCCAGATAGAGGAGAACGATGCCGCCATAGATCAGGGCGGGCAGGATCGTCGAGGCGATGATGAGTTCGATGAGTGCGTCACCGGGCAGGGCCACCATGAGCACCACCCCCACGGCGAGGATGAGCAGGGTCGCCGGGACCGGCGTCTGGGTCGCCGGGTTGACCCGGCGCATCAACCGGTGGGCCGGGAACCGCTGGTCGCGCGCCATCGCGAACACTTGCCGCGAACATGCGGCCATCACCACCATGCCGGCACCGAACATCGCAAACGCTATGCACGCCAGCAGGACTCGCTCAGCAAAAGGACCCAGTTGGTCGCGGATGATCGCCGCGACCGGAGACCCCCCGGCACTCACCGTCGTGACGTCCTTGATGGCGATGGTGAGCACGATCAGGAAGATCAGACCCACCACGGCAGCGGCGACCACCGATGCGACGATGGCGCGCGGGACACTGCGGAACGGGTCCTTGGCCTCCTCGGCGAGGTTGGCCGCGGAATCGAAACCGACCAGCGTGGTCAGGCCCATGACCATCGCGGCCATCACCCCGCCACCGATGGCCCAGTAGTCGGCGGCGCCCTCGGCGACCCCGCGCGAGGCGAGATTGTCGAGATCTCCGCTGCCGGTGAAGATCATCACCGCGCCGAGCCCGATCACCAGGACCGCGACGATGGCCAGCTCGACGGCCACCGCAGCCGAGGTGAACAGACCGAGCAACCGGGTGGACGCGATCACGAGGACCGCCTGCACGACGAGGATGACCAACGTGATCACCCTCGCGGTGTCCTCGTTCTCGGCCATCCCCACCAGTGGCATGAACGCCTGGCTCGCCAGTGCGTTGTCCATCGCCACCACGGCGATCGCGAGATACCAGAAGCTCAGCCAACCGAAGAACCAGCCGATCTTCGGGCCGGCCAGTCTCGATGCCCACTGATACGACGAACCGCTCAGCGCGATTCGCGCGGCGAACTGGGCCACCACGAGCGCGATGAGGGTCTGACCGATCGCCGCGACAATCCACAACCAGATACCGACGGGGCCGGCCGTGGTGAGCACGTCGCCGTAGGTGGCGAACACACCGACGGCGACCGAGATGAACGCGAAGGAGATCGCGAACACCGCGAAACCGCCCAGTGTCCTGCGTAATTCCGGCGCATATCCGCTGTCCTGGAACTCCTCGTCCACACCGGCCGGGGTGGTCAGGTCTTCGGCCATGGTCTGAGTTCCTCTCGGCGGCAACGTGTCAGTCGGGCAGGAGCTCGTCCAACCGCCCGCCGAGGATGCCCACGGCATAACCTAACCGCTCGAACGCCTTGTTCGTGGTCTGTCCGTGGTAATAGCGGTAGTAGATCTGCTGGGCGATGACACCCGCCCGGAAGAGTCCGAACACCTCGTACCAACGCCAGCGTTCGGGAGTCATGTCGAACCCCATCCGCTCGCAGTACTTCTCGACGAATTCTGCGCGACTGATCATGCCGGGCAGGTGCGTCGGGACGCGCCGCATGAGTTGCATGGCCTCCGGATCGTCGGCCTGGATCCAATAGGCCATCGACCCCGCGACATCCATGAGCGGATCGCCCAGAGTCGCCATCTCCCAGTCCAGGATGCCGATGACACGGGTGGGATCGTCGTGGTCGAGGACGACGTTGTCGAGCTTGAAATCGTTGTGGATGACGCAGTTCGCAACATCGTCGGGTTGGTTCTCGGCCAGCCAGGCCATCGTCGGCTCGAAGTCGGGCACGTCGTCGGTGTGGGCGTTGCGGAAACGTGCGGTCCATCCGTCGACCTGGCGGCGTACGTAGCCGTGCCCCTTGCCGAGGTCGGCGAGTCCGGTGCCGCTCGGATCGACCGAGTGGACCTCGACCAGGGTGTCGATGAAGTTGAGGCAGAGCCGGCGCGCCTGCTCGGCATCGAGCGGCACGTCGGCGGGCCATTCGGTCCGCGGGATCACACCGTCGATGCGGCCCATGACGTAGAAGTCCGCGCCGAGCACCGATTCGTCGTCGCAGAACGCGATCATGGGCGCGATGTACCGGATGGCCGTCGCGAGCTCGGACTGAATCCGGTACTCCCGTCCCATGTCGTGCGCGCCACGCGCCTTGGTCCCCCGCGGCGCCCGGCGCAGAATCAGATCCTTTGCCGGATAACGCAGCAGGAATGTGAGGTTCGATGCGCCGCCGCCGAATTGGCGAACCTCCGGGACGGCGTCGAGACCGGCCGGATCCGCAGCGTTGGCCTCGAGCCACTTCGCCACCGCCTCGACGTCGAATGCGTCTTCGGTGCGGACCTCGCTTGCACCCGCGACTTCGTCAGTCATCTCGTTCCCCCGATCAGCGGTACTTGCCGAACTCGATGCGCGCAACGACGTTGCGGTGCACCTCGTCCGGGCCGTCGGCCAGGCGCAGCGATCGTGCGCCCACCCAGGCCTGGGCCAGCGGGAAATCATCGGTCATGCCGGCACCGCCGTGCAGTTGGATGGCGAGGTCGATGACGCCGAGCGCCATGTTGGGCACCTCGACCTTGATCTCGCTGACCGCCGACACGGCTTCGCGGGACAGGCCCTGGTCGAGAAGCCACGCCGCGTGATGGACGAGGAGTCGCGACCGGTTGATCGCGATCCGGGCGTCGGCGATGCGCTCGCTGTTGCCGCCGAGACGGGCGAGCTGTTTGCCGAAGGCCTCGCGTGAGAGCGCCCGCCGCACACCGAGTTCCAATGACTTCTCGGCGAGCCCGATCGCCCGCATGCAGTGGTGCACCCGGCCCGGACCGAGCCGCCCCTGCGCGATCTCGAAGGCGCGGCCGGGTCCGAGCAGAATGTTCGACGCGGGGACGCGCACGTTGTCGAAGCTGACCTCACCGTGACCGAACGGCTCGTCGAAATAGCCCATGGTGGTCAGCATCCGGTCAACGGTCACGCCGGGAGCGTCGATCGGGATGAGCACCATGGTGTGACGCGACTTCCGGTCGGCCTCGGCATCGGTGACGCCCATGAAGATGAGGACCTTGCAGTCGGGATGGCCCACGCCGGTGGAGAACCACTTGGTTCCGTTGATGACGACGTCGTCGCCGTCGAGCACGGCGGTCGCGGCCATGTTGGTGGCATCCGACGACGCGACGGCCGGCTCCGTCATGCAGAAGGCGCTGCGGATCTCCGCGGTCAGCAATGGCTCGAGCCACTGCTTGCGCTGCTCCTCGGTGCCGTACCGGAGCAGCACCTCCATGTTGCCGGTGTCGGGTGCGTTGCAGTTGAAGATGACGGGCGCGAGCCCCGACGATCCCATCGCCTCGGCAATCGGCGCGTAGTCGGCGTTGGACAGTCCCGCACCGCCGTCGGTGCCGAAGTCCGCGGCATAACGACCGGCGTGCTCAGCAGGCAGGAAGAGGTTCCACAGCCCCTGCGAGCGTGCCTTCTTCTGCAGGTCGGCGATGATCGGCGACGGCGTCCAGGGGTTGCCGTCCCCGTCGCGACGGGCCTTGATGTCCCGATGGATCTCGGGTTCGACCGGCTCGATCTCGGTGGTCACGAAGTTGCGCACGCGTTCGGTGAGTTCGGCCGACCGCGCTGACGGGGAGAAATCCATACCCGACCGTATCGCGATGAACCGATTACTCGTCATCGTTCCGAGCAAACCGGCGCGCCCCGTCGGATGACTGCCTGCGCATCACTTCCAGTACAGGGTGGTCCGCTCCGGGCCGGCCGTCGTGCTCACGAGCTTCGCGAAGCAGTTGTCGGGACCGAATCCTTGAGCACGACACCAGTTGTTGGCCTCCACCGGCCCCGGGAAGGTCGCCGCGGCCACCGTCACCCACCAGCCGCGGTAGGAGAACACCGGCCACTCGTCACTCCACAGGAGCCGAACGTCGTTGAAGCGCAGCCGAAGTGCCAGGAACTCGTCGAGAATCGCCTGATCGGTCCAGGTGCGTCCCTCGGCGACGAGGCCCGGTTGTTTGGAGCTCAGCTGTGCGACCCACCGATTGTTCAGGTTCGCCAGGATGAAGGACCGATCGGCGTCGGCTTGCAGGCGCAGAGCGCTGACGCTGCTCGCGGTCACGTCGGCGCCGGCCGGGAACGAGGGGCTGGTGGCGGTGGAGGATGCCGACGAGCCCGCTTGCGGTGTCGCGAGCTTCGGCGCGGAACCGGGGGTCGGGCCCTTGTCGCAGTCGACGAGATATCGATCGGCGCCGCCGGGCGTTGCGCCCTGCGTACCGAGAGTGTCCGGCAGTCGGAAGAAGCTCCCGGGCGGATAGGTGAGTTCCATCGTGAGTGCCTCACCCGCGGCATCGAGCGACGGCACCGCCACCGGCGCCCGCTGGAAGTCGAAGTTGCCCGACGCGACAATGCCGTTGCCGTCGGTGACGGTGATGCGAGTCTGCGGCTCGTACAACACGTCGCCGCCCGGACACTGTGCGGTGACCTTCATGGAGATGCCCAGCCCGCCCGCGGACGTCCGGAACGACTGCGGCGTGAAGACCGGCGGCGCCCCGCACGGCGTGACGTACTCGGGATCGCCCTCGCCGCCGGTGGGGTCCGCGGTGCGCGTCGATCCGGGAACGATGGCCGCCGGACCGGTCGGTGCGAACCCGGTGATCGTGGTGGCGGACATCGTGAGCAGCCGATCGCCGACGGCGAACGTCAGCGCCGGGCGAGGGTCGGCGCCGTCCGCCCCCGGGACGTTGCCGATCGCGGTCGACGGCAACGACCACACCGGCGAGCCACTCACCAGATCGAGCGCTGACACCCCGCCGTCGGCCGTGGGCGCGATCAGGTGCTCGCCGTCGGTGACGGCGTGGCCCGAGTAGGTCGAACTCGAACCGCTGGACGACCTCCACAGCTGTTCTCCCGACGTCGGGTCAAGGGCCAGGTACTCGCCGGCACCCCGGTCGAACAGGACGATCTCGCGATCGTCGGCGAGCACGATCCGCGATCCGAACTGGTCGATATCCGTCAGGACGGTCGGCCACATACTGGCGCCGTCATCGCTGTCGACATACTGACCGTCCAGCAGGAACCGGCCGCGCTGTCCGGGCGTGGCGACCGACGGCACGATGGCCGACTCGCCGGGAAAGGCCGTGGTCGTGCCGTCCGGATCGACCACCGTCACCCGGCGGTCGGACATGGCCAGGCCCCTGACTGTTCCGGTCTCGAGCGCCACCGAGCCGTCCTCGAACCGGCCGATCTCGCTCGTGCCTGCACTCGCGATGATCGAGCGTCCGTCGTCGGCGGAGACCACGAGAGTTCGGAGATTCGCAGACGCGACCACCTCGTCGGTCGCGGTGAACTGCGACGCGTCACCGCTCCCGAGGGCAGGTTCTGGTAACCCGGTCAACACGCGCGACCACTCGGTTCCCGATTCGGTGATCTTGTGGAACATGACCGAATCGTCTGCCGCGTACTGAGTCATGAACGCGGCCGCGCCGTTGAACGCGATTTCCGACGACTGTGCAGGCGCGGCGACAGTCGCGATGGCGTCGCCGGTCCGGGTGTCGAGGAAGTGCACCTTTCCGTTGCCGACGCACGCGATCCGGTGATCGACGATGGTGTCGGCACAGGATCGCACCGGCTCGTCGAACCTCCATGCTGCGCCGGTGCGTGCATCGATGCCCACTGCGTACGCGTTTCCGACACTCGAGAACTGTTCTCCGACAATCGAGACGAGGACCTCACCATCGCTGACACCGCCCGGGCTGCCGTATTGCCCTTCGGAACTCTGCGGCGACAGGAAGCTCATCCCACCGAGCGAACTCGCATCGACGCTCCAGGCGGGACTCGGCACGGTGGGAAACGAGCCGGTGAGCTGGCCGGCGACGAGGCTCGGGGTGTCGTCGGAACCGCCATCCGACGACGACAGCTTCCACCACACCACCCCGCCCAGGACCAGCGCGAGCACACAGACCAACGCGACGCCCGTGATGACGTAGGCGCGCCGATTGGATCGGCGCGGCGGGGGTGGATACCACCCGGGCTGGGGAGGACCCGGTGGCGGGTAGCCCGGTACCGGATATCCGGGCGGCCGGTAGTCGACCGGTATCTGCTGATACGGCGGAGGGTCCGGAGCCGGACCCGGTTGTGTGGCGTCGAACGGGTTCTGCGACGGGCCCTTGTTCAGCGACACCCCCGGGACCACCGTCGGGCGGGCAGGTTGGATCGTCGTCGGCGACTCGTCCCCGTCGGGCGATCCGGGCATGGTCGCGTCATCGTCGGGTGGCCCCGCATTCGACATCCGTCCAGTGAATCCCAGTCCGACGTCGTTCGACTGTCCCCCACCCGGGGGAATTTCGGCACCGCTGACGCCGACCGAGCAGCTTCCGCATCTGCAGAGCGAGCCCCGGGTCCGCCCCGCCGGCCGAGCAGCTCGCGCTCGCGAAGCGAGCCCGAGCGTCCGTCGAGGCCATCATTAGTGCGCAAAACCGGCACTTTTCGACCGGAACTCGAAACGGGTGTGACTGGAGTTGATCACTGTCCACAATGCACGCACAGTCAACGCGAATAGATGCACAGTCAACGAAAAACGGTGCACAGTGGATGAATTCGTGGCTCGAGCCTGTGGAGGAACCTCGAAATCGAACGCATGTTCCGGTACCTTGGAGTCATGCCAGAGCTAGCCACTCTCCTCGACCATCTCATCGAGATCACCCCACCCGCCGACGACCCCACCGGCAGAAAAACATTCGACGCCCTCGATACATGGCGTCTGATCCGCAACCTTGCCGACCATCAGATCGTCGCGCACGCAGCGCAACTCGACCTTCTCGGCGTCGCACAGAAATCCGGGAGCACCACCAAGAAGTTGCTGATCGAATCCGGCCACGCACCGGCCGCCGCCCACCGCACCATGCGAAGCGTCGACGCCCTGCCCACGCTGCCGGCGGTGGCGCGTCACGCCGCTGATGGGCGACTGACCAGCGAGATCGTCGACGCGATCGTGCGCGGACTGAGCGAGATCGAGAAGCGTTGTCGCGACGCTCTTTCCGACGACGACATGAGTTCGTACGAGTTGGAAATCCTCGCCCAGGCGCTGTCCGGTGCGACGCCAACAGAAGTACTCAAGCACGCCCGAGCCATCGCCAACAGCCTTGCCGGCGCTTCCGACACCGGTGTACCCGCGGCCGACGACGCAGCGCTGAACTCAGTCAACGCGCACACCACTGACGACGGCCGTGTCGACATCCGGGTCGACGTCACCCAGGTGGTCGGGGAAAAGTTCCTGTCGATGATCGACGAACGATCCTGCCCGCGCCCCGAACCCGACGGCGCCGATGATCGACGTACCGCAGAGCAGCGTCGAGCGGATGCGTTCGAGTTGATCCTCGATCAAGCCGATTTCGGCGCCACACTCGACAGCGTCGGCTCTCCCCGTACGCAACTCATGGTGACCATCCCCGCCGCCGGCGCTGATCCCGCATCATTGCCGTGGACCGGATCGGTGTCGCAGGCGGTCGCCAAACAGGTGTCGTGTGACGGGTCGCTGACGGAGATCATCCTCGACGGCGAGGGCGTACCGCTACAGATGGGGCACACCCACCGCCTGTTCCCGGCTCATCTACGTAGAGCAGTGATCGTGCGCGACACCTGCTGCATCAAATGCGGTGCGCCACCGTCACATACGCAGGTGCACCACGTCGCACACTGGACCGATGGCGGTCCGACCGACCTCGACAATGGTTGCCTGCTGTGCCAGCGCTGTCACACCCAGGTGCATCACCATGGCTGGGACGTCGTGATGGGCTTCGACCGACACCCCTGGCTTGTCCCGCCCGCCACCATCGACCCACAACGCCGACCACTCCCCGCCTACAACCGACGCACCATGCGACTCGACAACGCCGCCTGACCACACCACCGACCGCAGACTGCCGACACACATTTTCGCGTAGCACCTTCGCACCCGGACCTTGCCCGGGACCGCAGCCGTCCTTTGACAACTCCACAGTGCCCCAGGCGTGTGAGGTCCTCTGGAAAGTGGACGCAGTGAGCTTGGTTGTTGGCTTGCATCCGGTCTGACGATGTTGACATCACTCTGATCGAACTGTCGGCCACAGTTCCCCTGCCACCCGACCGAGCCGCAAAGAGCAGGGGGCAGCATGAGTCGCATATCGAACCGAACTGCCCCTTCCTGGAAATGGAGAGGCGGATACGGCTCAGCCTGACCTATTGCCGATCCCCGGCGAGATCGCCCGTGCCGCGTCGCGATTCGTACCGAAGCAGGACCCACGTGCACAGTACGACCCAGATCGCCCCGAACAACCATCCGGCCACGACGTCGGTGGCCCAGTGCACCGCGAGCTGTATTCGGGTGAGTCCGACGAGGATCGACAGCACAGGTGCGATCACCAGGACCCAGCGATGCGATCGCACCCAGGCGAAGCAGCGATACGCCGAGACGGCGAACAGCCCGAACACGACCATCGTCATCATCGCGTGCCCGGAGGGGAACGAGAAGGTGTCGATGTTGAGCAGGCGGTCCTCGACGGGCGGGCGGTCCCGCGCGAACGAGTACTTGAGCGCTTGCATCACCGCATAACCGGAAAGCACTCCGGCGCCGACGAAGACGGCGTCGACCCGGTGTCGTGTCGCGGCGAGCGCGACCACGGCCGCCAAGGTCAACACCGTCATCGTCACGGTGTTCCCGAGCAGAGTCACCACTTCGGCGATCGAGATCCATGGCTCCGAACGGTTCTCGACGACCCAGTTCAGGATGTTCTGGTCGATCGTCGTCGGAGAGATGAACATTCCGCCACCCTATCCGGGCGCGATCAGTCGTCTGTTCGATCGACACGCACCGCGGGACACCGGTCCGAATCAGGCGTCGCCCAAGTCGCCTGCAAGTACGTCACAAGCGTCACCGCCGACAGTTGTCATCGACACAGCCCGACCCCGTACCGATGAGGACACCGCCGATGACCACGCACCCCGCCCACACCGCCCACCCGATCCAGCTGTTCCTCCCCGGGCAGGCCGCAGCGCCCGACGGGCCGATCGACCCGTTCATGATGTACGTCCTGCATCACGGGTTCCGGCGCGACCTCGCCGACTTCGCCGCCACCGTGCCGGTCACACCCGTCGACGACGCTGGGACGTGGCGAGCACTCGCCCGGCGATGGACGATGTTCGCGCACGCGCTGCACCACCACCACACCGGCGAAGATCTCGAACTGTGGCCGCTGCTGCTCGAGCGATGCGACAGCACCGAGCGGGAGGTACTCGAGGCCATGGAGGCCGAGCACGACGAGATCGATCCACTGCTCGAGGAGTGCGCGGCCGGCTTCGCGCGGATGGCCGAACACGCCGACGCCGCCGGCCGCGCCGCTCTCGCGGAGGCGTTGCTGCGCACCGAGGAGGTTCTCGGCCGGCACCTCGCCCACGAGGAGACCGACGCGATCGCGATCGTGCAGCGTCGGCTGACACTGCCGGACTGGGACGCCTTCGAGGAGAAGATGAGCAGACGCGCCGGTCTGGCCGAGACACTTCGTACGTGCCCGCTGATGGCGAAGGGACTCGTCGGCGCCGACCGCGATGCGGTGTACGCCCGCATCCCCGCGATCCTGCGCCTGATGATCAGGCTCGGCGGACCGAGGTTCCGGCGACTCGACGACCGCGCGTTCTACTACAACCCGCGCTGAACAGCGATGCTCGGCGAACTCACCGCGCCAGCGACCGACCGATCACCAGTCGCTGAATCTGATTGGTGCCCTCGAAGATCTGGGTGATCTTGGCCTCGCGCATGTAGCGTTCCACCGGGAAGTCGCGCGTGTAGCCGTACCCGCCGAACACCTGGACCGCGTCGGTGGTCACCTTCATCGCGGCGTCGGTGGCGACGAGCTTGGCGGTCGCGGCCGCGCGCGTGTAGTCGATGCCGGCGTCGCGGCGCCGAGCGGCGTCGAGATAGGTCGCGCGGGCCGAATCGACCGCGGCGGCCATGTCGGCCAGCACGAACGACAGACCCTGGTGGTCGATGATCTTGCGGCCGAACGCGGCTCGCTCCTGGGCGTAATCGACGGCGGCGTCGAGCGCAGCCTGCGCCAGACCGGTCGCCACCGCCGCGATGCCCAGACGCCCCGAATCCAAAGCGGAGAAGGCGATCTGAAGCCCCTGTCCCTCCGACCCGAGCCGACGGCCCTCCTCGATGAACGCGTCGTCGTAGGTGGCGCCGGTCGTCGGGACCGCGTGCAGGCCCATCTTGTCCTCGGGCTTGCCGAAGCTGAGCCCGTCGGTGTCCCGAGCGACGAAGAAGCAGGACACCCCCTTGGAACCCTCACCCGTACGAGCGAAGACGTTGTACACATCGGCGATACCACCGTGCGTGATCCACGCCTTCGCACCGGTCATCGAATAGCCGCCATCGCCGGGCACGGCGCGGCACGCGAGCGCTGCGGCGTCTGAGCCGGCCTGGGGTTCGCTGAGACTGTAGGCGCCGATCAGCTTGCCGTTCAACAGATCCGGCAACCACTGCTGCTTCTGCTCGTCGGTACCGAAGTTGAACAGCGGGTGGCAGGCCAGCCCGTGGACACTCACCGCGACCGCGACCGCGGCCCAGCGCGCGCCGAGTTCCTCGAGCACCTGGAGGTAGACCTCGTACGGCTGGCCGCCACCGTCCCACTCCGTCGGGTACGGCAGGCCGAGCAGCCCCGCCTCGCCCAGTTCGGCGAACAGCCCCTCGGGATACTGACGGTCCTTCTCGTGCTGATCGACGATGGGCGCCATGCGCTTGTCGGCGATGTCGCGGACCAGCGCGATCAGGTCGCGCGCCTCGTCGTTGGGGAGCAGACGATCGACCGGCATCTCAGACCTCCAGGTAACAGCAACAGATAACCAAACTAGTACTCAAGTCCTTCTCGCGGTACTATTCTTGCATGCCGAACCAGGGTTTCGCGACCCGCCGCCGGGCAGCGCTGTTCGACGCCCTGCTCGAACTGATCCTGCGCGAGGGATTCGCCCACCTGTCGATCGGCTCCATCGCGGCCGAACTCCGATGCTCGAAGTCGACGCTCTACACGCTCGCAGCCAGCAAGGAACAACTGGTCACCGCGACCGTGACCCACTTCTTCCGCACCGCGACCGAGCAGGTCGAGGCCCGGGTCGCAGCGTCGACGGGTCCGCGCGACCGGGTCGTCGCCTACCTCGTCGCGGTCGGCGAGGCACTCGCACCGGCATCGGAGGCGTTCATGCGCGACCTCGACGCGTTCGAACCCGCTCGCGCACTGTACGAGCGCAACACCGCGGCAGCGTCCTCGCGAGTCCAGGCGCTGATCGCAGACGGGGTCGCGGCGGGTGAGTTCCGCAACGTCGACGCCGCGTTCGCCGCCGACCTGGCGTCATCGATGATGAGCCGGATCCAACGCCGCGAGGTGTGGGCGGCGACCGGGCTCGACGACGCGGCCGCCTACCGCCAGCTCGCGTCGATTCTCACCGCCGGGATCGATGCCGGCGCTTCTCGAGGTGCGTGACACCCGCGGCGTCGACCCACCACTCGAGCCGGGCCTCACGGTCGGTGTCGTTGCCGCGCACCGTGACCCACAGTTCGTCGTGCAGCCGGACCTCCGCGTGCGACACCTCGACACCGCGGAGGGCCCCGAAACGCACCACGTCGGGGTGAGACCAACTCACCGCCTCACCGGGCGAGGACACCGACGCCGAATACTCCTCGCTCGCGAGCGGCAGGTCCAGCAGCGTGCCCAGGAGGTCGGCGTCGGACGCGACCACCGTCGAGCCGGCGAGCACGCACTCGTCGTCGGCGAGCACCTGGAGGAGCCAGGGCCGGTCGACGACCACCGCGCGGTCGGCGGCCTCACCGGCCAGCGTGCGCACGCGTTCCGGCACCTCGACCTCATGCGGGTCGACGACACCGCGCCGGCATGCGGCCACGACGGCCGCGTGCACCGACACCGCGGCACCCGAGCTGATCGCCCGGGCCCGATCGCCGAGTCGGGTCAGCAGCAACGTCGCGTCGTCGGCGGAGTCGGGTTCCAGACGGGCGAGGGCGCCGCCGAGTTCGTCGGCGTACGGGTGGTCGAGGGGGTCGATGATGTTCTGCAGGACGTCATCCGACGGCGATCGGTACTCCCCCAGCAGCAGCCCGTCGACCTCGGCGTGGCGTCGTAACCACCAGGCGGTGTAACCGGCGCGGTCGGCCAACAGCGGCCTGATCCTCTCGTCGGTGGCCATCATGGTCAGCGCCGCCGGCCAGCTCCCTTCGTCGATCAGATCGAGATCCCGGACCGCACTGAGCTTCTCCGGAGCATCGGCGAGTGTTTCCCACCAGTCCTCCTCATCGGGGAGGTCATGCTCGGGCCCGACGGGCAGGTCGTCGTCGACGGTGACGAACCCCCATCCGACGCCGATCCGGCGCAACGGCTCCGCCCCGCACTCCGCGACCATCTCGGTGTCGACGACACCGAACGGGTGGTCGTCGACGAGGACCTCGAGCAGCGGACTGCCGGGCAGCAGGAGTTCATCGGCCGGCCGCAGCTCACCGTCGGCGTCGGGCAGCGCGAGCGCCGACAGCCACGACGGGACCGGCGCATCCGGGTCGGCACGGAGCACGGCGCACACCTCGGCGGCGAGTCCGTCGTCGGCCGCCTCGAAGTCGACCTCCTCGACGAGACTGCGCAACGCCGGGTCCGCGAGCGCCTCGGCCACGGTCAGGTCCGCGACACCGAGTCGCGTCAGCAACTCGTGGCGGGCCTCGGGATGCACAGTGGGAATCCACCGCATCGGCGTCGAGATCCGGTCGCTGACGAACAGGCCGCGAACCCCGATCGCGGTCCGCCCGTCCGACCGCGGGATGGGCAGGGCACCGAGCTCCTCGACCTCGCGCCCGGTCGACACCAGCGGCGCCAGGGCGTCGTACAGGTCGTACCACCACGCCGGGTCGCGTTCGATGCCGACGAGCCGTTCGGCCAGCTCCGCAAGTCCCAGTTCCGACACCCCCAGCCGACCCAGCGCCGGGAGGCGCTGTGTCAGTGAGAGATCCGGATGAAGCAGGTCGCCGAAGAGTTCGCCCAGGGTGTCCGCGAGCCGATCGGTCACACCCACGAGCATCACCGTACGCGGCGGCACCAGGTCGGCACCGGCTGCGGCCGGAAGCCAAGCGGCGTCCCGGAGTTCGCGCCGGACCGCCTCGATGAGCCGCGCGTCGTCGGGGTTCCGCGCCAGATGCAGCTCCGGGATCAGGCGCACTCGGCGTGTCGGTTCGACGAGCCGGATCAGATCGACGTATCCCGCTGCCGCGTCGCCGATCTCGGCACGCGGATGGAGGTGTCGCCGGTCCGGTGTGAGGGCGAGGTCGGTGATGCACCGGCACGGCAGGCTGAGTTCGATGTCGGTGGGGGTGGGTGCGCGCAGGACGTCACCGGCCGGCCCGGGTTCACCGTCGGCGTCGACGAGCCAGCGTGTGCCGCCTCGTGCGACCTCGAGCCACCGACGTGTCGCCGGCAGGCCGGTCGATGCGAGATCGCCGGCGATGGACACCGTCGTCAGCACCGACCGCGCAGCCTCGTCGTCGACGTCCGGACCGGCCGTCCGCTCCGCCGACACCTCGATGTCGCCGACCGTGATCCGTTGTAGTGCAGTCAGTTCGACGATGAGGTCCGACGCCTGCGCCGGCATCGTCGCGAGGAGCGGACCGGGATCCTCGCGGAGGTGCAGGACCACCTCGGTGTCGAAACCCGGTGCCGGTTCCCGGTTCATCGGCCACACCAGACGGAGGACCGGCACGTCCGCGCTCGAACCGACGCTGATCCCCGCTTCGCGCACCGCGTCCAGCGTTGCGGCCCGGTCGAAGACCACCGACCCCGTGCGGGAACGTATCTCGACACGATCGGCAACCGTCGCGGTCGCGGTGAAACCGACTCCGAACCGACCGATCTGCCGGTCACCCGGTTCGCCGGACACCTTCGCCGAGACCCGCAGCGCGGCAAGCGAACGCACGCCCGCGTCGGTCAGCGGGGCGCCCGTGTTCGCGACATGCAGTTCGTCACCGTCCACCCAGACGGCGAGATGCCCCGCGACACCGGCCGCCGATGCGGCGTCGGCGGCGTTCGCGGCCAGTTCGGTCAACAGCCGATCGCGATACCCGACGGTCACCAGATCCGACTCGGCCGCCGCGTCCTCCGCGAGCCGCGTGGGCGATGCGGCCCAGGCGTCCAGGGTCGACGACCGGAGTACCGCGGTGCCGAACGGGTCGTCGCTCACGGTCGGGGTGCGCCGGATCAGGTCCGCGCCGGTTCCGCGTCCCGGGAGATGGCGACGACCTCGATCGCGCCGTCGTCGTAGGCGTCGTAGGCCGGCGAGCCGTTGCCCTTGGGCCCCTGCACGTCCGAATGCGCACCGCAGCCGTACTCGGCCGAGACCACGCGTCCGTCGGCGGCGAATTCGTTGGTGCACGCACCGAACCCGGCCCGCAGCGCACCGGCGAGGGGAACATAGAAGCCGCACGTGCAGCAGGAGAACGGCGCGGCCTGGGCCATCTCCGAGCCGGGCCCGAAGTCGCCGTCATACCAGCGCTGCGCGGCGTCGGCGCGTCCCTCCGGGCTCAGCAGCCGCTTGCGGCCGAGTCCCAGCTCGCCCGCGACCTGACCGATGTCGTCGGGTTCGACGGACTCGGAATCGAAGCGGAACTCGTCGCCGGTGTCGATCTGATTCGGCACCAGCCGCGGATCATCGGGTTCGGCGGCGAGCAGATCACCCGGGGCCAGGTCTCCGGAGGCGACCCGCTCCGCCCACGGCACCCACGGCGGCGCGAGCAACGAACCGTCACCGGGAAGCAACACGACCTCGCTGAGCGTGATCTCGTCACTGCCCGGGGAGCCCGCCAGCACGACGCACCACTGCCAGCCCCGGTAACCCGCGAGCTCGGCGTCGAAGTAGTGCGCGGCGGCCCAGTCGCCCTCGGCCACACTGCGCCGATGCGCGCCCGGCCGCTGACCTTCGTCGAGCAGCGCGGCACGCGCGATGTCGACGGCCGCCAGGAGCCGTTCGCCGTCACCGTGTCGTTCGCCGTCACCAACCAGAGTCACCGCTCCAGTGTGCAATATCGCCGACGTGTGCCACACAACCGACCCGCTTCAAGCGACCTCGGCCGGAGATGAGGAACAATCGTCAGCGTGATCCCACGGAGTTCCCGACACGACGAGGGGCGCGGGGCCCCCAGGGGTCCCGCGAACCAGCATCCCCAGCAGCCACCACCCGACGGTCGCGCACGCCGCGCCGCGCAGCACCCCGGTTCGACCAACTATCCGGCCGACGAGACTCGACAGATGCGCACCCGTCGACCGGCACCGGGATGGGGAGAGCCACCGGCCGGCCCGGGCCCCGGCCGCAATGCCTACCTCCCCCCGCCCACGCACAATCCGCATCTCCCGCCGCTCGACGACCGCGGCCGGCCGCCCTCGGAGGACCAGACCCGGGCGATGCCGACCGAGCACGGGCCCCAGAACGGTGGCGGCCCGACGCCGAAGAAGCTGACGGTGATGCGGGTCGCGGCGATGCGGAGCCGCGAGTTGACCGGCAAGGGAATCGGCAAGATCCATCAGGCGGCCACCGCCGACGGCGCCGACCAGTCGGGCCTCACCGCGCTGACGCTGCCGGTGATCGCCAACTTCGCCGCCGACGCCGCGATGGCCGTCGCGCTCGCCAACACGCTGTTCTTCGCCGCGGCAACCGGCGAGTCGAAGACCAACGTGGCCCTGTACCTGGCGCTGACGATCGCGCCCTTCGCGCTGATCGCGCCACTGATCGGACCCCTCCTCGACCGGCTGCAGCGTGGCCGCCGGATCGCCATGGCCACGACCTTCGGTCTGCGTGTCGTCCTGGCCCTGCTGATCATGGCCAACGTCCAGTGGAACGACGTGACGCAGCAGCTGGAGTACGACCCGTGGGTCCTCTATCCCTGCGCCCTGGGCCTGCTGGTGCTGTCGAAATCCTTCGGCGTCCTCAAGTCGGCGGTCACGCCGCGCGTGGTGCCGCCGACCATCGATCTGCCGCGGGTGAACTCCCGGCTGACCACCTTCGGTCTGATCGGCGGCACGATCGTGGGCGGCGCGGTCGCCGCCGCCATCGAGTTCCTGCTCGGCCAGGCGCTCCCGGTGCATCTGCCGGGCGCCATGGTGTGGCTGGCCGTGGTCGCGGGCGCCGGTGCCTATCTGTGCATGCGCATCCCCTCGTGGGTGGAGTCCACCGAAGGTGAGATCCCGACGACCCTCACCTACCACGGTGAACCCGCCCGGTCCGCCCCCGGCGACTCCGATCAGCCGACGAGCGCCCGGGACGGCGCCAAGATGCTCGCCGCCAAGATGCGCCAGCCACTCGGCCGCAAGGTCGTCGCAGGGTTGTGGGGCAACGGCACGATCCGCATCCTGACGGGCTTCCTGACGCTCTTCGTGGCGTTCTACGCCAAGGCCCAGCAGGGCGACGCCTCCGACTGGACCCAGCTGCTGCTGCTCGGTGCCGTCGGTGCCGCCGCCGGTGTCGGCAACCTGATCGGCAACGGCGTCGGCACCCGCCTCGAACTGAAGAACCCGCCGAGCATCGTCGTCGGCGCGACAGCGGCCTGCTTCGTCGTCGCGGTACTGGCGGCCATCTTCGGCAACATCGCCGCAGCCGCAGTCGCGGCCCTGGTCGCCTCCGGCACCAGCGCGATCGGCAAGGTGTGCCTCGACTCTTCCATCCAGGACGATCTCCCCGACGAGTCCCGCGCCTCGGCGTTCGGCCGGTCGGAGACGGTGCTGCAGTTGTCGTGGGTCTTCGGCGCCTCGCTCGGGGTCCTGTTGCCGCCGACCCTGTGGATCGGGTTCACCGTCGTGTCCGTGCTGCTCGGACTCGGGCTGCTGCAGACCGTGATGACCACCCGCGGCAGGTCACTGGTCCCCGGTCTGGGCGGTCGTCGCCCCGACCACGCCGCGCCGACCGTCGCCTTCCGTGCCGCCGGAGCCCGATCGGACATCCGGACCGGCCCGGCCGACGCCGACACCCGGCCGCACAGCCAACGGCCGTCGACGGCTCGCATGCCCACCCGGACACCGTCGACCGCCCCCTTCGAGAACCGGGGTGAGCGCCCGTACAGCCCCGGCGACCACCCGCCGAACGACCAGACAGGACAGCGACGTCAGTGATCAGCAGTGGTGAGAAGAAGGCTCTGTCGATCATCGCGATCGTCGTCGTGCTGTTCGTGGCGGTGGTGGGGACGTCGGTGTTCCTGCTGACCCGCAACGCGAGCTCCGACGACCAGCCCTACCTGCACGTCGCGGTCGGCGACGACTTGCACACGGTCGATCCGCGCTGGTGGTGCGACCTGATGCTGATCGCCTGTGATCCGGAGATCACCGCTCCGCGCGAGACCGCGACGGTCCCGGTGCCGGTCGGGTCGACGGTCATGCTGACCGTCTCGAGCGAGATCGCGCAGGGCCCGTGGAATCTCGCGGCCGTCTACCAGACGCCGCGCGGGCTCGTCGAAGACGAGCAGCCGCAGGGGTCGGACAGCACCTACACGCTGACATTGCGGTCGGTGCCGGACCGGGTGCTGATCGGATTCACCGTCATCTCCGCGTCCGCGCGACTCTCCCCCGCCGACGAGGTCCTGCCCCGCGGCGAACTCGCGGTGCAGACCGCGCCGGACGCCTAGACCGTCAGGAGTCGAGCTCCCGCGCGACGGCCCGCACGACCTCGGAGATCCGCTGCGCGGTCTTGCGGTCGGGGTACCGGCCCTTGCGCAGGTCCGGCTGGACCTTGCCCTCCAGAAGGGTGATGAGGTCGGCGACCATGCCGTGCAGCTCGTCGGGTGTGTGCCGCTTGACGTCCTTGCGGGCGGCTTCACGCACGTTCTTGGAGACGCTGGGTGCGGGCTCGAGGACCTTCACGCTCAATGCCTGCGGTCCGCGACGACCGGCGGCCATGCCGAACTCGACGCGCTGCCCCGGCTTGAGCGCCTCGACCCCGTCGGGCAACGCTGCCGAACGCACGTAGACGTCCTCACCGCTCTCCTGGGAGAGAAAGCCGAAGCCCTTGTCCGCGTCGTACCACTTCACCTTGCCGGTCGGCACTGTGCTCACCCTCATCTGTTCTCGAACTGTCGAAAAACGACCTGTCACGACAAAAGACGCCGTCACCCATCTCGGCGGTCCGGACGGCGGATGCCGTGCGGGCCCAGACGGATGCAAGGCGCCTGCATCGACCATCGTAGCCAACGCCCCACCCCGGGGTCACACCATTACCCGGCGGGCGCGTATCGCGCGGCGTCGAAGCGCTCGGCGTTGCACTACCGTGGCAGGTATGCAGAAGACGTCGTCCCCGCGATTGCTGCAGGCGGCCGGGGTTGTGTTCGGAGTCGGAATTCTGGCGATCGTGGCGTTGTTCCTCACACCGTTGGTCACCGACGGCGACACCGCACCGACCGCCGTCTACCTGCTGACCATGTGCGCACCGCTGGGTTTCGTCCTGGGCCTGGTGTACGCACTCCGTGCCGGACGCCGAGCCAGGTGAGGACCGTGACCACAACCATCGACACCACCCCCGACCTCTCCCCCGTCTCCGACGGGCGGGCACTGCGGGATGCCTACAGCTGCTTCCCGTCCGGCGTCGTGGCGGTGTGTTGCGAACAGCGCGACGGGGATTCGACCACCCTGATCGGAATGGCGGCGAGTTCGTTCACCACCGTCTCGCTCGACCCGCCACTCGTCTCGGTCTGCGTGCAGAACACCTCGACGACCTGGCCGCGGATCCGCACCGCACCGGCCATCGGGGTCAGCGTGTTCGCCGGCGACCAGATCGAGCTGTGCAAGCAGCTCGCGGGATCGTCGGAGCACCGCTTCGACGGCATCACGCCGCTGAGCACCGACCGGGGTGCGGTGTTCGTGCCCGACGCCGCCGCACACCTGTCGTGCACGATCCACAACGAGATCCAGGCCGGCGACCACACCGTCGTACTGCTGGAGATCGAGTCCCTGCGCGCCGATCCCGATGTCGAACCCCTGGTCTTCCACGCCAGCACCTTCCGCGCCCTCGAGGCACGTAAGGACCCCACCCGGAAGTGAGTCTCCCCGCAGCATGACGGCAACCACATGAGCACGGTCGGCCTCGGCCTGCCACTGCCCCGCTCTCCGCGGGAGGCAGCGGCATCCGACGTGCCGTCCGAGGGTCCGCTGCGCGACACATTCGGCCGGGTGGCGAAGGATCTCCGGGTCTCGGTCACCGACCGCTGCAATCTGCGCTGCTCGTACTGCATGCCGGCCGAGGGACTCGACTGGATGCCCACCGACCAGGTGCTGTCCACCGACGAACTGATCCGGGTCCTGACGGTCGCGGTCCGCGACCTCGGCATCGAACGCATCCGGTTCACCGGCGGTGAACCACTGCTGCGCCGCGACCTGGAGGACATCATCGCGGCCGTGGCCTGCCTGCCGCAGGCCCCCGAGATCGCGATGACCACGAATGGCCTGGGACTGCCCCGGCGGGTCGACGGCCTGGTCGACGCCGGGCTCGACCGCATCAACGTCTCGCTGGACACCGTCGACCCGGCCCGCTTCGCGGAGATCACACGCCGGGACCGTCTGACCGACGTGCTCGACGGCCTGGCCGCGGCACGGCGCGCGGGACTCGATCCGGTCAAGGTCAACGCCGTGGTGCCCGACCGCGCGGACCTCGCGGGAGTGCCCGACCTGCTCGCCTACTGCCTCGAGCACGGTTATGAGCTGCGGATCATCGAGCAGATGCCGCTCGACGCCGACCACGCGTGGCAGCGGGCGCAGATGGTCACGGCCCGAGAGATCCTGACGACGCTGCGCGAGCGTTTCACGCTGCTTCCCGACCCCGCGCCACGCGGGAGCGCTCCGGCCGCCACCTGGCTCGTGGACGACCACGACGGGCCGCAGGGGCCCGCCCGTGTCGGAGTCATCGCCTCGGTCACCCAGCCGTTCTGCGGCGACTGCGACCGCACCCGCCTCACCGCCGACGGCTCGCTGCGAAACTGCCTCTTCGCGACGACGGAGACCGACATCCGGACCGCACTGCGCACTCTCCCCGACGACGAGATCGACGCTGCCCTGGCGCAGCTCTGGCGCGCGAGCATGTGGGCGAAGGCCCCCGGCCACGAGGTGAACGTCGCCGGCTTCCGGCAACCGGATCGACCGATGTCGGCGATCGGCGGCTAGGCTCGCGTCCGATGCAGCTCACAGTGCGATTCTTCGCGGCCGCGCGCGCCGCGGCCGGCGCCGAGGAGACGGTGGTCGACGTCGACCCGTCGACCACCCTCCGCGCCCTGGAGGAGACCCTCGCGGCCGGAAACCCCTCCCTCGCCACGGTTCTCGAACGCTGCTCATATCTACGCGACGAGGTCGCGTTCTCCGATCGGACGCGTGCGCTCGGCGCGTGCACGACACTCGACGTCCTCCCCCCGTTTGCCGGTGGCTGACGCCACAGCCCCCTTGTGACCTTAGTCACATCACGGCCCGGTAACAGGATGGGCACGGGACGGCCACTAACCCGTTGAACTGGGATGACGGCCGAAGTGGGTCGGAAGACCCGGATCGGGGCCGAAAATCGCTTGCGTTCAAGCAGGTGATTCAGTCCAACGAACGACGTACTGTACGAAGCGTCCTCCTCGGAGGTCACGACACAGCAACCAAGACATAACGTCCCACCGGCCGCGCCGAGCCTCGTTCCGCCGGTGGGAACGACAAGCAATCTAGGAACGAGGACGGGGGACCCAACCTCATCCCCTGAGACCGGACACCACACCAGGTGTCCTCGGGGTTAAGTCCCGGAAGTCGCGGTAGCCGCCACGACAACCGGGGCCGAGCACCTCTCGCTCGAACCCGACAGCTGACTTCGTAGGCGCGTGGAGAGAGGAAATACACACATGTCCGGACGTCATCGCAAGCAGACGACCAGCACGGCCGCCAAGACCATCACCAAGGTTGCCCTCACCGGCGCAGTCCTCGGCGGCGGAGCAGCCCTCCTGGGCACCGGTACCGCCAACGCGGCCACCGACGCCGAGTGGAACCAGGTCGCGCAGTGCGAGTCCGGTGGCAACTGGGCCATCGCGACCGGCAACGGCTACCACGGCGGCCTGCAGTTCTCCCCGAGCACCTGGTCCGGCCACGGTGGCGGCGAGTTCGCCCCGACCGCCGATCAGGCCTCGCGCGAAGAGCAGATCGTCGTCGCCGAGCGCGTCCTCGGATCGCAGGGCAAGGGCGCATGGCCCACCTGCGGCACCGGCCTCTCGGGCTCGACCCCGCGCAGCGCGCCGACCGACACCCCGCGTGAGATCGCTCCGGTCCTCCCCGGCGGCAACGGCAGCGTCGACCTGGCCAAGACCACCGACGACGTCGCCAAGCAGGTCACCGACGCCCTCACCGAGGCCGGCGTCAGCCCCGAGATCAAGAACCTCTGGCAGGCGGCCAAGGACAGCGGAGTCTCGCTGAACCAGGACCAGATCAAGCTGTTCAACGACAACAAGCACCTGCTGCCCAACCCCTGATCCCTGCTCCACGCCCGATCTGGGACCCAGACGAAGGGCGCCGCACGATGAACCATCCGTGCGGGGCCCTTTTCCAATGGGGGAGCGAACTTCTAGGCCGAATTGACCCATTCGTCGGTGCCGTCGTCGAAGAACTGATGTTTCCAGACCGGTAGCCGGGCCTTGACCTCGTCGACGAGGCGCGAGCAGGTCTCGAACGCGGCTCGGCGATGGTCGGCAGCCACCGCCACCACGAACGCGATGTCGCCGATCGCGAGGTCGCCGACCCGATGGGACACGGCGACCGCGCGCACGCCGTCGACCGCGGAGACCTGTTCGACGACCTCGGCCAGGACCGTCGCGGCCGTGGGATGTCCCGAATAGTGCAGGGCGGTCACGGTTCGTCCGCCGTCGTGGTCGCGGACGGCGCCGACGAATCCGACCACCGCCCCGGCCTTGCCGTCGGCGGCGTCGGCAACCATCGCCTCGTGCTCGGCCAGCGTGATCGCCTCGTCCACGACCCCGGTGTGCACCACCCGGGTGGCGGGATCTCCGGTCATCGGTGGTCGCCTCCGCGGATCTGATCGAGTGCGTGGTGGACGACGCCGGCGAGCACGCCCAGTCCGTCACGGACCCCGCCCGTCGAGCCGGGCAGGTTCACGACGAGCGTCGTCCCGGACACTCCGGCCAGCCCGCGTGAGAGGACGGCGGTCGGCACCTTCGGCAGGCCCGCCGAGCGGATCGCGTCGGCCAGACCCGGGATCTCGACGTCGAGCAGCGGACGGGTCTGTTCGGGTGTCCGGTCGGTGGGGGTCAAGCCCGTTCCGCCCGTGGTGATCACGAGATCGACCTCGGCGTAGACCGCGGCGCGGATGGCGTCGCCGACCGGCGGGCCGTCGGCCACGACGTCGCACTCGTCGACCGAAAACCCCTGCTCGGCAAGCCAGGCCTCGATGATCGGACCGGAACGGTCGGCGTAGACGCCGGTGCTGGCGCGGTTCGATGCGACGACGACGCGCGCGACGCGAGGGCGCTTCGGGTCAGTCATCGGCGGGGTCAGCCGGATCGCGATACCAGTCCCCCGACTTGCCCCCGGTCTTGGCGAGCAGGCGGATCCCGTCCATCTGCGCCCGCCGGTCCACGGCCTTGACCATGTCGTGCAAGGTCAGTCCGGTGACGGCGACCGCGGTCAAGGCCTCCATCTCGACGCCCGTCTGGCCGGAGGTGGCCACGGTGGCGGTCACCTCGATCGTCTCGGTACCGATCGCGAAGTCGACCTCGACCGACGACAGCGCCAGCTGATGGCACAGCGGGATCAGCTCGTCGGTCCGTTTTGCCGCCATGATCCCGGCGATGCGAGCCGTGGCGAGCACATCCCCCTTGGGCAGCCTCGACTCACTGAGGAGGCCGATCACCTCGGCGGTGGTCCGGAACGTACCGGCGGCGACGGCGCGACGCCTCGTCGACGCCTTGGCACCGACGTCGACCATGCGGGCCGACCCGGAGGCGTCGAGGTGGCTCAGTCGTGAGCCGCCGGCCTCTGCGAGCCCGCGCGAGTCCGACCCACCTTCGTCAGTTCCGGTGGGCGGCATCGGTGTCAGCGGTTGACGACGGTCTTCGACTGCACGAACGGCAGGTCGTCGACCGGAAGGGGGAACTCGGTGTCGCCGAACGGCGACAGCGCACCGGGGATGTGCGTCGCGAGTTCGGAGACGGCGTGCTCGGCCGCGTCGCCGTTGTCGTCCTGCGGCCAGCCGTTGTCGACATACTGCTTCTTGCCCTTGGCAGATTCGACGACCTTGCCGGTGCCGGCACCCGCTTCGCCGGGGGTGGATGTGTCAGCGCCAGTTTTGTTTGCCACGTCGAGCATTGTGCCATGACGTTCGGATGAACAAGTGCCGTGTCCGGGCAGGACGGCCTCGGGAGGGGCTATCGTCGTCGCAACACAGGTCACGCCACCAGGAGGCGCTCATGGCCGCCCAGCCAGTCCAGGTCGCCGGCTACCCGGTGATCACCCGGTTGGGCAGCGGCGGGATGGGCACCGTGTACCTGGTCGAGAATCCGCAACTGCGTCGTCGTGAGGCGCTGAAGGTGATCTCGATCGCCGACACCGTCGACGAGGAGTTCGCGCGGCGATTCAGCCGTGAGGCGCAGACCGCGGCGGCCCTGGACCACCCCGCGATCGTGACGATCTACCACTACGGCGTCACCGACGGCGACCCCTGGTTCACGATGACCTACCTCGACGGCCGGGACCTCCGCCGCGCCTCGCTGCGCCCGGACGAGGTGGTGGCCGTGGTCTACCGGGTGGCCGATGCGCTCGACTACGCGCACGAACACGGCGTGATCCACCGCGACATCAAGCCCGGCAACATCATGGTCACGCGCCGCGCGATGGACGACGCCCTCGACCGCGTGGTCGTCCTCGACTTCGGGATCGCGAAGCTGACCACCGCCACCACGCTGACCGCGCCGTCGTCGTTCGTGGGAACTCTCGTGTACGCCGCGCCGGAGATCCTCGACGGCAAACCGGCGGGCCCCGCGTCGGACCAATACGCCCTGGCCTGCACGGCCTACGAACTCCTCTCCGGCGCAACGCCGTTCGACGCCGATACGCAGACCCGGCTCATCGTCGCGAAGCTCACGACGCGCCCGGCGCCGATCAGCAGCCACCGACCGGAGCTCGGCGCTCTCGACCCCGTCTTCGACCGTGCGCTCGCTCGCGGCCCCCTGGACCGATACCCCACCTGCCGCGCATTCGCCGCAGAGCTACACGCCGCGCTCCAACGGGCCGGAACCGACGAACGGTCACGCACGCTCGTCACACCTGCGACGCAGGTCATCACACCGCGACCACAGACGACGCCGCCGCCGGCATCGTCTCCGCCGCCGCGCCGCCGCCGGTGGCCGCTCGCGTTGGCCGCGGTCGTCGCGGTCGCTCTCCTCGCGACGGCGGTCGCGATCGGGGTCGTCACCCTCGGCGGCGACGACGGGACCACCTCCGACGCCGCGTCGTCACCCCTGGCGGCCACGGACGCCCAGGCGCAGCTGAGCGCCGGCCTCGGGGCCACCTGTTCGATCCGGGACGGGACCGCCTACTGCTGGGGCGACAACACCGCAGGCCAACTCGGCGACGGCACCACCGAAGCCCGCCAGACAACCACCCGGGTGGCCGATCTCAACGATGTCACCGCGATCAGCACCGGTGGCCCCAACAGTTGCGCGATCGCCGGGGGACTCGCCTACTGCTGGGGCAACAACGACTACGGGCAGGTCGGCGACGGCACGACCGACGCGCGCCTGACGCCGACCCGGGTCGCCGGTCTCGCCGACGTCACCGCCATCTCGACCGCCAACTGGGCCACCTGCGCGATCTCGGCAGGCGCGGCCTACTGCTGGGGCACCAACGACTTCGACCAGCTCGGTGACGGCTCCACCGCGAACCAGTACCGGCCCGTTCGCGTCGCCGGGCTCGACGACGTGACCGCGATCAGCGTCGGGGTGAACTTCACCTGCGCCGTCGCGGCCGGCGACGCCTACTGCTGGGGACTCAACGACAACGGTCAGGTCGGCGACGGCACGACCACGAACCGGGCCCGCCCGACCCGCGTCGGCGATCTCGACGGCGCGACCACGGTCTCCGCCGGTGCCGCCACCGCCTGCGCGATCGCCGGGGCGAGCGCGTATTGCTGGGGCAACAACGACTTCGGGCAGCTCGGCGACGGCACCACCTACGGGCGCCGGACGGCGACGCCCGTGACCGGCCTCGACGGGGTCGACGCCGTCAGCACCGGAACGGCGAACACCACCTGCGCGGTGGCGGGTGGCGTCGCGTACTGCTGGGGAGCCAACGCCTGGGGGTCGGTCGGCGACGGCACCCTGACCGACCACCCCGCGCCCACCCGGGTGCCCCAATTGTCCGATGTGAGTGCGATTTCGACCGGCGAGCGAACCTCGTGCGCGTACGCGGCGTCGTACCTCTGGTGCTGGGGCTTCAACGCCACCGGGCAGCTCGGCGTCGGCGGTACCGACGATCGTCCCACCCCTACCCAGGTCACGTTCTAGCGACGCGTTCCGTCATCCGGTTGAAGGGTGCCCCGGACCCCTTCGGCTTCGGTATCGTCCCTGCATACGTCTGCGAGAGCGGCCATTTGGGCGCCGTTCATTCGCCAAGCTCAGGAAGAGGTGACGCCGTGCCGTTGAGTCCCGGCACCCACATCGCCGGCTATCGGGTGGTCTCCCAGCTCGGTGCGGGCGGTATGGGCGAGGTGTACCTCGTCGAGAACCTGCAGCTGGAGCGGCGCGAGGCCCTGAAGGTGATCTCGACGGCGGTCAGCGCCCAGCCCGGGTTCAACCAGCGCTTCACCAACGAGGCACGCACCACCGCGAAGCTCGACCACCGCAGCATCATCACCATCCACCAGTACGGCATCGAGGACGGGTCCCCGTGGTTCTCGATGAGCTACGTCGACGGCAAGGACCTCACCGACGAACGCCTGACGCCCGCCGAGGTGTCGACGGTCGTCTCGCAGGTGGCCGACGCTCTCGACTACGCGCACCGCCATCATGTGGTGCACCGGGACATCAAGCCGGCCAACATCCTCGTCACCCGCGATCCGGCGACGAATGCCGTCGAGCGCGCCCTCGTACTCGACTTCGGCATCGCCAAACTCGCCGGCTCGGCGAATCTGACCGGTACCCACTCCTTCATCGGCACGGTCGCCTTCTCGGCCCCGGAGACACTCGAGGGAGCCGACGCCACCGCGCGATCGGATCAGTACTCGTTGGCCTGCACGGCCTACGCACTGCTCGCGGGGCAGCCTCCGTTCGTCGGTCAGTCCGAGCCGTCG
The DNA here is from genome assembly GCF_022348225.1 of Gordonia sp. McavH-238-E. NCBI lineage: Bacteria > Bacillati > Actinomycetota > Actinomycetes > Mycobacteriales > Gordoniaceae > Gordonia > Gordonia sp. McavH-238-E. The sequence continues at coordinate 59,584 of NZ_JAKRFE010000011.1, read as the reverse complement.
GTGATGCTGGGACACATCCAGCGTCCGGTCCCCCACATCGGCCGGCTGCGCGGAGACCTCGCCCACCTCGACCCGGTGTTCCAGCGCGCGTTGTCGAAGAACCCCGCGGCCCGGTACCCCGATTGCCGCAGTTTCGCGGCGGCATTGCAGGCGGCTCTCGATTCGCCTGCCGCACAGGGCAACACGATGGTCGCCGGCTCGGTGCCCCCACCCACTCTCGTCGGTGGCGGCACGGGTGGCGCGCCGGCCCCGCACCCCTCGGGACCCCAGCAACAGTTCGGCCCACCCCACGGCCAGTACACGCCTCCTCCCCAGGCGACGATGACCGGGCCGTCCGGCCCGCAACCGCTGATGAACAAACCGTCGGGGCCGCAGCCCATGTACTCGTCGGCACCGCACCTCTCTGGCCCGCACGCCCAGCCGGTCCACCCCCAGCCCGGTTACCCCGGCATGCCCCCGGTCCCGCCGAAAAAGAAGAAGCGGACCGGGCTGATCGTCGCCGGCGTGCTCGGCGCCGTGCTGCTGCTCGTGGTCGCGGCCGTCGTCGGGCTGGCCGTCATCGGCAGCACCGTCGACGACCCCGAGAAGGCCGCCGTCGCCCAGCCGGTGGTGAGCACCAACTTCGGCAGCAGCTGCGCCGTGGTCAACGGCAGCGTGCACTGCTGGGGCGACAACGACACCGGGCAGCTCGGCGACGGCACGACGACCCCGCACACCCGCCCGGTCGCGGTGACCGGGGTCTCGAACGCCACCGCGGTCACCACGGGCGGCTACCTCACCGGCGAGAACGCCTACGTCTCGACGGCATGCGCCATCGCCGCGGGCGACGCATTCTGTTGGGGCAACAACCATTACGGCGAGGTCGGCAACGGCGCCAGCGGATCGACGGTGGATGCCGCGACCAAGGTCGGCACCATCTCCGACGTCAAGGCGATCTCCACCGGGTGGGGCACCACGTGCGCCGTCGCCGGCACCGACGCCTACTGCTGGGGCAACAACGAATACGGCCAGCTCGGCAACGGCGGCGGCACCGACCCGGTGTCGGCCCCGGTCAAGGTGCCCGGACTCGGCGTCGTCACCGACATCGCGACCGCCTACGGCACCACCTGCGCGGTGTCGGACGGCTCGGCGTTCTGCTGGGGAGCCAACGACAACGGGCAGATCGGTGACGGCACCACGACCGCGCGATCGGCACCGGTCAAGGTCGGCTCGCTGACCGACGTCACCGACATCGCCATCGGCGGTTATCACGAGGCGGCCGATGACGACGACCCGAACACCAACACCAGCACCTACTTCCAGACGACCTGCGCGGTCGCCGGCGGTGACGCGTGGTGCTGGGGTTCCAACGCCTACGGTCAGATCGGTGACGGCACCAGCGAGACCCGACAGACACCGGTCCAGGTCGGCAATCTGGGCGGGGTCTCGGCCATCTCCACCGACTGGGGCACCACCTGTGCGGTCTCCGACGACCGGGCCTTCTGCTGGGGCGACGACGACCGCAGCCAGCTCGGTTCCACCGGCGGCTCGGTGAAGATCCCCCGCGAGGTCTCGACCCTGACCGACGTCACGTCGATCTCGACCGGCAACGGGACGTCCTGCGCGATGTCGGCGGCGTCGGTGTACTGCTGGGGCTTCAACAACGACGGTCAGATCGGTGACGGTTCGAGCGGCGACGGCGCGAACCGCACGACGCCGACGAAGCTCACCATCTGACTACGGCTCGCGCGACCCGATCAACGCCTCGGAGACGGTTCCGGCCGCGGTCCGCAGGGCGCCGACCGCGCGAGCGCGCAGGTCGTCGTCGAACCGGGCGACCGGCCCGGAGATGCCGACCGCCATGGGCGTGGGGGCGCCGGGCACCGCGACGGCCATCCCGCAGACCCCGACCTCGTGTTCCTGTTCGTCCGTGGCGACGCCCTGGGCGCGGACCTGCTCGACGGCGGCGAACACACCGGACAACGACGTGACACTCCACTCGGTGGCCGCGGTCAGCCCGGCCTGCGTGACGTGTTTGAGGATGCGCGCGTCGTCGAGCTCGGCGAGCACGGCCTTGCCCACTGCGGTGTTGTGCATCGTCACCCGGCGGCCGACCTCGTTGTTGGTGCGCATGCTGTGCGGGGACGGCACCTGAGCCACGTAGATGACCATGTCGCCGTCGAGGACGGCGAGACTCGCGGTCTCGCTGAGCTCGGTGACCAACGACGCGAGGACGGGTGCGGCCACTGCGCCGAGCTGCCGGTTGGCCACCTCACCGAGACGGATCAGCCGGGGGCCGAGGGCGTACGACCGGTTCGGCAGCTGACGGACGTATCCGATGCCCACCAGCGTCCGCAGGAGCCGGTGAATGGTCGGCGGCGGCAACGGCGATTCCGCCGACAGATGACTCAGCGAACACTCGCCACCGGCGCGTCCGATGAGTTCGAGCAATTCGAAGGCCCGCTCGACGGACTGCACACCGCCCGAGTTCCCTGGCATCGCCACCTCCATATTTCGGCCTCACGCTACGTTCCATCATGTGAAACCACAATCAGGGTGTAAACTCCGCCTTGCGGAATAGTTTTTCCACAATCCAGCGGATGGAGGGAACGCGTCGTGAGCGTGCAACCCGGTCGCCTCGGTGCGGCCTTCCTCGCCGGCGTCGACGCCGCCCTGGCACCGGCGGACGCCATCCTGTCCGATCGGTATCCGGGTGACGACGGCAGTCGGCAACCGGTTCACACGGTGTACGTCCCCGCCGACCGGTACACCGCGGACCTCTCCCAGAGATGGGGCCGTGCGGCGCTCGACACGGCCGCCTCGCACGGCGGGCTCGCCGCGATCGCGCGGGCGACCGTCGCCCACACCGACTCGACAGCCTCCGCGCTCGCGGATCTGGTGGAGGGCAAGCTGCGCTCCGAGCCCATCGAGGACCTGCGTATCGACTTCGAGGACGGCTATGGCGTCCGGCCCGACGACGAGGAGGATGCGGCGGTCGCCGCTGCCGTCGCCGCGGTCCGTCAGGCCGGTGACGCCTCGCCACCGTTCCTCGGCATCCGGTTCAAGTGCTTCGAGGCCGACGTCCGCGCGCGCGGCCTGCGCACCCTCGACCTGTTCGTCACCGGCCTGGCGGAGACCGGCGACCTCCCGGCGGGGCTGACGCTCACGCTGCCGAAGGTCACCTCGACCGATCAGGTCGCCGCGATGGTCACCGTCGCCCGCGAACTCGAGCGGGTCCACGGACTTCCGCAGGGACGCATCGGTTTCGAGATCCAGGTGGAAACGCCGCAGTCGGTGATGAGCGCCGACGGCACCGCGGCCGTGGCGCCGATGATCCAGGCCGGCGAGGGCCGGGTGACCGCACTGCACTACGGCACCTACGACTACTCGGCCTCCCTGGGCATCGCGGCGGCCTATCAGTCGATGGAGCATCCGGTGGCCGACCACGCGAAGGCCGTGATGCAACTCGCGGCGGCGGGTACCGGCGTGCGGCTGTCGGACGGATCGACGAACATCCTCCCGGTCGGGGACGCCGAAGCCGTCGAGGCCGGTTGGGCCCTGCACGCGCGACTGGTCCGCCGCCACCTCGAACGCGGTTTCTACCAGGGGTGGGATCTGCATCCCGCTCAACTGGTCACCCGATTCCTGGCCACATACGCCTTCTATCGCGACGGATTCGATTCCGCCGCAGTGCGTCTGCGGAACTATGCGCATCGCATCGAGTCGTCGGTCCTCGACGAGCCGGCTACGGCCCGCGCCCTGGCCGGCTTCATCCGGCGCGGCGAGGTGTGCGGAGCGCTCACCGTCGACGAGGTCGAGACCGCGACCGACCTGCCCATCGCGGAGGTGCGCGAACTCGCACTCCCCCACTCACAGAGGACGGCCCGATGAACGCGACACCGTACTACACCCCCGCCGGCGGACTCCCGCCGCAGACCGACCTGCTGAGCGACCGCGCGGTCGTCACCGAGGCGTACACGGTGATCCCGCGGGGAGTCCTGCGTGACATCGTCACCTCCGTCTTCCCCGAGTGGACCGACACCCGCGCCTGGGTGCTCAACCGCCCCGTACCCGGTGGCGCGCAGACCTTCGCGCAGACCATCGTCGAGGTCGCCCCGGGCGGCGGATCGGATGCGCCCGAACCACAGTCGGAGGTCGAGGGTTTCGTCTTCGTCACCGCCGGTGCGCTGACCGTGACCGTGGACGGCGAGGAACACACGCTGACCGACGGCGGGTTCGGCTACCTTCCCGCGGGGACGCCGTGGTCGGCGCACAACCGGGGCGACGTCCCGGCGTCGTTCCACTGGATCCGCAAGCGCTACGAGCCGATCGCCGGCCATGAGCCTGCCCCGAAGTTCGGCAACGAGCGCGACATCGAGCCCACCGCGATGCCCGACACCGACGGCGCCTGGCGGACAACGAGAATGCTCGACCCGCAGGACCTCGCCTACGACATGCACGTCAACATCGTGACCTTCGAGCCGGGCGCCTCGATCCCCTTCGCCGAGACCCACGTGATGGAGCACGGCCTGTACGTCCTCGAGGGCAAGGCCGTCTATCGCCTCAACGAGGACTGGGTGGAGGTGCAGGAGGGCGACTACATGTCCCTGCGCGCCTTCTGCCCGCAGGCCTGCTACGCCGGCGGACCGTCGAACTTCCGCTACCTGCTGTACAAGGACGTCAACCGGCAGATCGTGCTCTGAGCCCGGCGGTCCTCAGATCTCCGACACGGCGATGGCGTGCGCGGGGCATGCTTGCGCGGCGTTGCGGACGACATCGACGGCTTCGGCGGTGTCGATGGAGTCCGTCGTGGTCTGCGCGCGACCCTCGGTGAACTCGAAATGAGCCGGGGCCACTGCGACGCAGAGACCCGCGCCGATACACCGCAGAGACACTTCCGCTTGCCACTGTCGACGACTCACGACCATCTCCCTCGTCCTGGTCGCGGTATCAGCCGGCCGCGGGTGCCGGCCAGTGCACGCCCACGCTCTTCATGCCCTGCATGACGTCCATGTCAGGGTGTTCCCTGAGGACGTCCTTGAACGACGGGCTGCCGACCACCACGGACTTGAACGAGCGCAGGAAGGCATCGACCTCCTCTGCTTCCCGTTGCGGGATACCGAATTCGGCGTAGGCGGGGGTGACGATGTCGTCGAAGAGAGCGTCCCAATACTCTTCGGTGATGCCCATCCCCCGGTGCGCGGTGGCCATATCGGGTCCGTGGTAGGTGTGCGGACCACCCCAGTGCATACCCAGGAATTCGACGAATCCGCTGATCTCCTCCTGGACTTCGGCCTCGGTCTTGTGATTCCAGATGTGGCCGATCGTCGGGTTCAACATCGCCCGCACCACCAGGGTCCGGGCCAAGAACTTCACCGATTCGAGTCCGCCCAGGCGGTCATAGAGGCTTGCTTGCTCTGTCATGTCGGTTTTCCTTACGCGTCGACGGTTGCCGCGACGACCGCGTCGCGCATCATTCCGGTCGCCGGATGGCAGTTGATGTACTCGAAGAGTTGGCTGGCGCCGTCGGCCACCGACACCTCGTGGTACAGCCGCAGCTTGTCCAGGTCGGTCGCCACTTTGAAGAACGTGGTGAAGATCCGGAGATGGGTGGGGTGCGATTCTGCCCAGCGTTCGAGCTTCTCCAGTGACCGCCAGTGCCCGATGTTGTAGGTCTCGTCGACGGGATTGCCGTCCAGATCGATGTTCTGGACGAGACGGTTGCTGTAACAGCCCACGTCGGCACCGTTGTCGCGAAGGAAGTCCATACCCGCCTGCAAGGTCGGTTGGATCTCGTCGAGGTAGAGATCTCGCTCGGCCTGTCCGGCCTCGCGCCAGTCCTGGCCGGAACGGATCAGGGCAATGTTGTCATGCCCTGCGACGACGACGCGGCCGCCGTGCGCGGGATCTCCGTGGACCACGCGCAGCGACTCGTCGCGTCGCGGTTGCATCCAATCGTTCTGCGACAACGGGATTCGTTCGCGCATCGACCCCCAGTAACCGTGCTCGTTGATGTCGCCGCTGATCCCGTTCATCAGAGCGCCCACGCCGGGCAGTTGTTCCTGAAAGGCGTACAGGGTCTCGAACTGGTCGACTCGCGGCGACACGATCTCTCGGAAGTACCCGAGGGGTCCGGTCTCGCGGTCGGTGGACGACCACCAGGAGTCGATGTCGGGGCTGCTCATCCACCTGCCGAAGGCACTGGGATCGCTCCAGTAGCCGACGATCATGAAGTTGTCGTAACCCTTGTTGTCGGCGTGGTGCGTGATGTCGTGATGGGCGGGTCCGTCGGCGTGCTCGAGGCTCGCCGCGATCTGCCGGACCGCCGCGAGCGCCTCGGTCCGGTGTTCGGCACCGGATGACTGCACACCCAGGTACGCCATGGTGACCTGTTGTATCCGGTGGTCGGCGCGGCCCACCCACATGGGGAAGGGCGGTTCGTAGTCGTCGGGTACTCGCCGCGAGATACTGCGCGGACAAGTGAGGTGGGTGTCGATCGCTGATTCCATCGGGGGCTGATCCTTTGGCCTGTGAGTCGGGTCGGATTGCGGTGTCGAGCTGAGTGATCGAGTCAGGAAAGCGGTGCTCTGCGGGCGCCGGTGGCCGCGTCGACGGAGCCGTGATCTCGGGGCGCGCGGAGAACTCGGTGGGCAAGCAGTGCGAACGATGCGGCCAGAGTGGTCCACAAGAGTGCGTGATCGGCGATGGTGTACATCCGGAAGTCCCCCAGTACATCGGCGGGAAAACCCGGATAGGCGATGCCGGTCCCGTCCATGAGCGGCCGGGGGACCTCGTCGAAGCTCGGCAGGGCGAGAGCGGCGACCACGACGGTCGTCAGGTACAAGAGGACACCGACCAGCGACGAGGTCAGTCCACCCAGCCGCGGTCGCAGCCACACGACGACCACGGCCACCGCCGCGATGGCGGCGAGGACCGACACCACCGTGATGGTGAGGAACGCGCTGGTGCGCGACCCGATGGTCTCGCCGCTGCCGACCGCGGGCGGGTTGGCGGGAAAGACGAGGAAGGGAACCGCGAACACCGAGGTGAACCCGATCGCGCCGACCGCTGCCGCCACCCACCGCGGGTCGGTGCCGGGGTAACGCTTGCCGACGAAGCTCCAGAGAACGGTGAAGGCGACCGCGAACACCGCGCCCATGCACAGAGCGAAGGCGGCGGTGCCCACGGCGGCACCCAGATTGGCCTGCATCGCCCGGCTGAAGACCTCGCCGTGATCGTGCGAGTGCCCGCCGGCACCCTCGAGTGCCTCGTGCGCGGCCGAGCGGCCCTCCTCGTAGGAGATCGCCGCACTCACCTGTGGCTGAAGGAAGATCCGGGCGAAGACGTAGGTCACGATTCCCGAGATCAGGCCGGCGCCGAGACCCGCGCCGATGAACTTCTTCTCCATGGTCTGATGTCCGAGTGTCGTCAGTGGCACGGGAAGCCGAGGAAGTGGCGGGCATCGTGCACGAACTCGTGAACATGGGTGTCGGACCCGAAGATCGACACCGCCCCCTGGTCGTAACCGATGAAGTAGTACACGAGCAGGGCCAGCGCCATGGTCAAACTCAGTGTGAGTGCGACACTGGCGGTCTCGAGATGGGGTACCGCCCAGCTGGGCGCGGCAGAGCGGGTGGTGGTGGTTGCGGTGGTGGACATGACGTTGCTTCCTTACGATCGAGCGGGTTGGGCGATGGCAGTGGACTCAGGGCGCGGAGGCCGGGTCGATCGCGACCGGTTCGAGAATGGCTTTGTGGTGGTTGCGATTCGGCGGCGCGGCCAGAACCCGGGCGGTGCGTCCGGCAACGTCGCCCGGATGCACCGCGCCGATCTCGGAGAGGACCTGTTCGAGTGCGGTGACCCAGTGCCGGTAGTAGGACCAGGATTCATCGGACAGGTCCTCGACCGAGCTCTCCCACTCCTGGATCGACGCGATCAGCGCACCCTGGAACTGCGCCCACTCGTACTGCCCGCCCTGGTGGGCGGCCACGGCGAGGGCGAAAGCCCTGATCTCCCAGGGGCTGTCGAACGCGAGATCCTCGGGTCGGCCACCGGGCAGATCGCAGACGAGATCCTCGACGATCTGCCGCTCCCGGGTCGTCGCCGGTGCGGTGGCGCTCATGACGCCGACACCTCTTTGACCGGTCCGACACCGATCATCGAGTCCCGGGTCACCAGCTCGGCGAGTTGGTCTTCGGTCCAGCCGTCGGTGCCGGCGGGTCGCTGGGGCAGCACCCAGTACCGCATTTCCGAACTCGAGTCCCAGATGCGGATCTCGGTGGATTCGGGGACGTCGTACCCGAAGTCCTCGGCCAGGACCTTGCGCGGCTCGCGCACGATTCGCGACCGGTACTGCGGTTCCTTGTACCAGTTCGGCGGCAGACCGAGGACCGGCCACGGATAGCAGGAGCACAAGGTGCACACGATCGCATGGTGCACGGAATCGGTGTCCTCGAGCACACGCATGTCCTCGCCCTGCAAGCCGCTGATACCCAACTCCTTACAGGCCTCGGTCGCGTCGTCGAGGAGGCGTGCGCGGTACTCCGGATCCGACCATGCCTTGGCCACCACCTTCGCGCCGAGCTGCGGGCCGACCTCGTTCTCGTAGATGTCGACGATTCGGTCGACCATGGACGTGGTCATCACGCCGTTCTCGATGAGCATCGACTCCAGCGCCTTGACGCGTGCGGCGATCTCTTCCTGGCTCGGTACTCCGTTGCTCATTGTTGTGCTCCTTCTGTGGCGGATCTTTCTGTGGCGAATCCTTCTGGGGCGAATTCGATGTAGGGGTCCCACACGTCGAAGTAGACCGAGCTGTTCGGGTCGGCGTAACCGGCTCCCCACAGTTCCTCGGCGGCGAACTTCACCGTGTAGACGTGTTCGGGGTCCTCACCCAGCCCGTTGCCTGCGGTGTCCGGGTAGATGAAGGAACCGTGGTGCGCGACAATGGTTCCGGTCTTTCCGCGCACGTATCGTGCCCGTCGGGTGTGACCGAGCGGGCTGACGTCGGTCACCGTGACCACGTCACCCGCCCGGAACCGAGCAACCTTGTCGGTCTCGCGGATGGCGGTCGCGCCCGCAGGGACGACAGCATTGACGAACTCGATGAGCTCCTCGGACTGCTCGTGCTCGGGCAGCGGGGCATCCGGGTTCGCGAGGTAGTACTCGGTGCGACGATCGAGTTCGGCCGGATCGATCGCTCCGGCCGCGATGGCATGGTTCTCGATCGAATACAGCCAGTGCTCGTAGTACGGGGCCTTCAGATAGACCGCGGGGTCCATCTTCTCCATGCCGTGGCGAAACGAGTCGACCCCGAAGTACCCGGCGCGGAAGCACGCCGGGAACATGGTGAACATCGGCTTCTCCCATTCGGCGCGGAACACCGGCTCGTCGTCGACCACGACGACCGCACCGAGACCGTCGGTCCCGCCCAGATCGAAAACACCGTTCATGCGAACTCCTCCTTGGTTTCTGGCGATGGCGACGGGTTCGCACACCGCTCGAGCGTTGCGGTCGGCGTAGCGGCTTGCCTGCTCACGACGGGGCACTGACCGATGTCATCCGTGGGGTCGGGAATCCACCGACCAGCTGCTCGAATGCATACCCCACGCGCAGCACGGTCGCATCGTCGAAGTGCTTGCCGATGATCGTCATCCCCACCGGCAACCCGCCGACCTCGCCGGCCGGAATCGACAGTGCGGGATGACCGGTCACATCGAGAGGTGCGGTATTGGCCAGCATCCCCAGCGCTTTGGTGACGTAGGTGGCGCGATCGACGCCCGGTTCCGGGAGTTCGGTGGCGACATACGGCAGGGTCGGCATCACCAGGACGTCGTAGTCGCGCAGGGCCGCGTCGTAGGCCGCTCGGATCAGCGGCACGAGGTTGCGGGCCTTGCCGTAACTGGCGCCCCCGAGAGCCGTAACGCCGTGGTGTCCGCAGAGCGCGACGAGTTTGACCGTCTCGGACAGATCGTTCGCGTGCTCGATGCGGCGCTGGGCGAAGTAGGCCATCTGTTCGGGATCATAGAGACCACTCGCATTGAGGCCGTACCCGTTGCCGTCGAGCATCTGGTAGGCACCGCCGTCGGTGGCGATCACGTTCCAGACATGGAATGCGTCGCGATGCCACGCGACGCTCGTCTGCTCGACGACCGCACCGGCGTCGGCGAACCGTCTCGCCGCGTCCTGCACCACCGCGTCGACCTCGAGCTGAGAGGCATCGTGTCCGAAACCCTCGGTTACCACACCGATCCGCAACCCCTGGACCCCGTCGGCGAGACCCGACATATAGTCGCTCGGAGTGATCCCTTCGGGTTGGCGGGGGTCGAGTCCGTCAGCACCGGCGATCACCGACAGCATCAGAGCCGCGTCGGCGACCGTGCGGGTGATCGGCCCCACGTGGTCGATGGTGCGCTCGATCGGGAACGCGCCCGTGTAGGGCACCAGACCGAACGTGGGCTTGTGCCCCACGACCCCGCAGAACGAAGCCGGTATTCGGATCGATCCACCCTGGTCCCCTCCGATGGCGAGATCAACGTCGCCGTTGGCGACCAGGGCAGCGCTGCCGCCCGAGGATCCGCCCGCCTCACGTCCCGGATCCCACGGGTTGCGCACCGGTCCGGTGGCGGGCGTGAAGCTCGATCCGGAGAAGCAGAGGTCCTCGCAGACAGCCTTTCCGGCGATCTCGGCACCGGCCTCCAGCAGCCTCGAGACCACGGTGGCGTCTCGTGCAGGGATGAACCCCTCCAGTGAGCGCGAGCCGTTCATCATCGGCACCCCGCCCACCGCGACATTGTCCTTGATCGCCACCCGCCGACCTGCGAGCCGCGCGTCAGCCGGCTCGTCGGCGGTGATCGAGGTCCGTATGTACCACGCGCCCAACGGATTCGACTCCGCGCCGGAGGCCGCGACATATTCCCTCGTCGGCGCGACCGGTGCCGCCGATGCGGCATACAGATCGTCGACCACGTCGTAGGACCCCAGGGCGCCGTCGACCAGCTCAGCGAACTCGGCACGATCCGCAGCAGTCAGACTCAGGCCGAAATGCGTTGCTGCAGTACTTATCTCATCCACACCAGGACGACGAACCGACATGCTCTCTCTCCTTTTCGAGGCGGAACGCGAGACCAACTCCCCGCCAGTGCGCCTTCTCGCTGATGAACGATCCCGAGTCTAGGAACCCGTGGATGAATGAGTCAATAGGTATCGACACATCGACTTATTAAGATCGTGTTTCGCCGATGTTCTCCACCTCCCGTGGGCCGCTGACCGACCCGATGCGACTGTGCGGCAGCACATTAAGACGCACCACCAGCCCTCACGAGCCCCTCGTCCGGAGGTCCGGTTCAGAAGCCACCGTGGCGCGCGTCACATGGTCAAAACGTAGTACCCCGGGACAGATATGTCAATGAGTGGCGACGCATAAACTCTTTGGACTAGCGCGGATGCAGGGTTCCGTGTCGCGACTCCGCCAGGAGAATGGGCCGGGAGGGCGAGTGCCCGGCAGTGGCGGCATCCGCAATGAGTTTGCGCCGCAGCCCGTCTCTGTCCATGTCGGGATCAGTCGACATCTCCTGCCCGTACGCCTTGATGGCTTCGTAGGTCGTCTCGGACAACGAGCTCATCGGTGGCATCAGGCCGTGCAGCTCGTGCTGGTAGCGACTCTCGAGATCGCGATGGGCGTCGAGAGCACCCTGGAAGTACGCGAATGCCGCCCAGACACCGTCGGCAGCCGTGTCACCGATCAGCTGCAACGTCGCCTCGTCGAGCACGAGCGCAAGCGTTCTGGTCCGGGCCCGCAGTCCTCGCTCGGCGCATTGCCGTTCGAAGACGACCTCGTCCCGCCCCACCAGCGACGACAGGATCAGCTCCGCGCCGGACGCCTCGATGGCGTCGATGGTCGCGGTGAAGTCCTGAGTCCCCAGGGGGAGGTAGGTGTCCCCTAGAACCGACCCGTGGTTCTCGGCAACCACGCGGCGGGCCGCCCAGTGCGCTCCATAGGACCACGAGTAGCGGTGACCGACGAAAAACCATCTACGGCTACCTGTTTCAGCCATCAGCGCAGGCATCGCGGCTCGCGCTTGCGCCAGCGGCCGCTCTCCCAGTCGCAGTGTCGTGGGGCTCGGCCTCCCACCTTCGTTCAGGACGGTGTGCACCAGCAACACATCTTTGCCCTGCAGGACAGAGGCAGCAGCATTGAAGGTCGCCGAGGTGACACATGCGAAGATCACCCGGCATCCGCTGCGCAGCAACCTGGTGGCGGCGGTTGCTCCCGCCATCGACTCTGAGGCATCGTCACCGACCAGCAACTCGACGGGAACACCGCCGACGCCACCCCCGGCATTGATCTCATCGACGGCCAACTGGGCCAACATCTCGGTGGCCTGGGCGAAGACCGCCGCGGACCCGGACTTGCTGACCAGCAATCCGATTCGGTGCCGGTCCGGCCGGAGCGGTTCGGGCGGACCGAACCCGCGCTTGTGGGCCAGCCAGGTCACGCCGTCCCGATCCAGACTGGACTCCACGACCACGCGCGAGCCACTGCCGTCGGCGAAGAATCGTACGGTGAGCCGACCGCGCCACGGCTGATGGTGCACGATCACCACGGCCTTGCCCCACCGAACCGACGCGAGATGTCCCAGCAGGGTGATGGGCATTCCCGCGACACCTTGGCCGCCGCCGACGGGGAGGGACACCGTCACCGCCGCACCCACTTCCAGCCTGGTGCATTCCAGATCGAGCAATCCGCCGGCGGCGAATCGGCCGAATGCGACGTCGGGCGGATCAGCGGTGGGAATCTGGGCAGTCACGGAAAGAGTCGGCACACAACACCCCCGGATAGCCGGAACAGCGCCAGGCTACGCTTGCCGCCGCGCCTTCGCCTCGTCCTCACGGATATCGGGGGCCGCGGCGTCGCCGGTGGCTTCCCCCGCACCGAGCGCCCGCTCCAGCACACCCTGCAGGAACTGCAGGGCGTCGTTGGCCGGGCCGGCCGGGTCGATGGAGAAGTAGCGGTTCCGCCCCGCACGCCGCTCGACGACGACCCCGGACATCTTCAGTGCCTTGAGATGAGTCGATACGGTGGTGCGACCGACCGAGGAGATCTGGTCACTGATGAACCCGGCACTGCATTCGCCGTGGGACGCGAGTGTGTCCAGGATCTGTCGGCGAACCTGGTCGGCCAGGGCAGCAAACACCAGCTCACGACTCTGCTGATCGTTTGTCGTGCTCATGGTCGTTCATCCGTCCGCCGAGGAACCAAATCCGTCAATAAGTATCAACATATCGTATCGACGGACTCTACGGCTAGTCACGGCAGCCGCGGTCTGGGCGCATCGTACCGTGGACGCGATGCGTATCGCGGTGGTAGAGGACGACGACGGGGTCGGTGATGCGCTCGTCGACGCCCTGACCGAGGTCGGTCACGAGCCCCGCCGGATGCGGCGCGGCGCCGATCTCCTACTCGGTCATCGAGATGTCGACCTCGCGCTGCTGGACCTGGGCCTGCCCGACGACGACGGTCTGACCGTGTTGCGCCGCTTGCGGACCGTCAGCGAGCTGCCGGTGGTGGTGCTCACCGCGCGGCACGACGAACGGTCCGTGGTGCGGGCACTTCGGGCGGGCGCCGACGACTATGTGGTCAAGCCGGCGCGGCTGGGTGAGTTGATGGCGCGCCTGGAGGTGGCCGCCCGCCGCCGCGTCGTCGATGCGCCTGCCGTCGCCGAGCGACGGATCACGACCGGCGACATCGTGGTCGACCTCGATGCGCGACTGGTCACCGTGGCCGGCGTCGACGTGGCCCTGACCCCGAAGGAGTTCGAACTCCTCGGGCACCTCGTCGCGCGGCGCGGCGAGGCGGTCAGCCGCGAACAGTTGATGGATGCGATCTGGGGCGACGCCCATGTCGCGATCTCCCGAAGCCTCGACGTCCACATGACCGCACTCCGGGCGAAGCTCGGCAGGCCGGGCGTGATCGAGACGATCCGCGGGTTCGGCTACCGGTGGGGTTCCTGAACGATGTGGCGGCGCGTGCTGCTCGTGCTCGTCGCCTACTCGGCGATCGTGGTCCTGGGCCTGGCGGTCCCCCTCGCGACGACTGTGAGTCGCGAACGGCTGCAACGGTTCACCGAGAGCCGGACCGCGTCTGCGATCTACTTCGCCGACCTCGCCGATCGGGAACCGGAGATGCGGGGTACCGAGTTGCAGCGGGCCGTCGAACGCTATCGCGATCTCTACGACGAAGGTGTCGTGGTGGTCGACCGAGCCGGCACGACGCGCGCCTCGGCCGGCCTCTCGGCCCGGTCACCGGAGGTCGCCGAGGCCGTGTCCGGGGCATTGCGCAATCAGCGCACCCGGATCGCGTCGGGACTGACACCGTGGTCACCCGAATCGGTACTGGTCGCCATGCCGATAGGTACGGGCACCCAGGTCGATGGTGCGGTCGTCATCCAGGCGTCGACGTCGGCGGCGACACGCGATGTCGCCAGGACGTGGGCCGTGATCGCCGGCGGAGCCGTCGCGATGCTCGTGATCGGTTCCCTCATCGCGGTTGCGTTGTCGCGGTGGATGGTTCGCCCACTCACCGCGTTGACGGCACGGGTGCGATCACTGCGCGCCTCGGTCATCGACGGCGGTCCGACACCGGTCGGACCGGCAGCGGATGAAACGCCCCAGGGCGGACCGCCCGATCACCGGCACACCGGCCCGCCGGAGGTCCGCGAGCTGTCCCGGATCTTCGACGCGATGGCAGCCGACGTCGAGAACGCCACCGGCGCCCAGCGCCGCCTGGTGGCCGACACCGCGCACGCACTTCGTAATCCGCTCGCGGCCGTGCGGTTTCGTCTCGACACCCTCGGGCTCGGATTGACCGGCCGCTCGCTCGAATCACATGAGAAAACCATCGTGGAGATCGACCGGCTCGACCGCATCGTCGACGACCTGCTCGTCCTGGCCACCGCCGAGTCGCGGCCCGCCGGCTCCACCACGGGGGTCTGCGACGTCGCCGCCGTACTGGTCGAACGGCACGACTTCTGGGCGGATGCGCTCGCGGATGCCGGGCTGTCGGCGTCGATCGTCTCGCCACCCCGACCGCGGTCGGTGATCGCCGCGCTCGACGAGGACGACCTCATCCGGGCGATGGACGTCCTGATGAGCAACGCGGTCAGCCACGCCGGGAAGGGAGCCCACGTGGAGTTGGGTTGTCGGTCCGAGGGCGCGCGAACCCGGATCTGGGTCGCCGACACCGGCCGCGGCGTGACGGACGACGAGTTGCCGCGCGTCACGGAGCGGTTCTTCCGCGCGTCGACCGGCGGCGTACCGGGGTCCGGACTCGGGTTGTCCATCGCTGCGGCCCTCGTCGACGCGGCCGGGGGCGAGCTGAGGGTTGCTGCCGGACGTCCCACCGGACTGCGGGTGGACCTCTGGATCCCGGCAGCGGAGGTCGACGTGGAGGACCTCTCCTAAGGGAGTGTTAGGAAACGTCGATCGGCTTCCGTTTCGCCTGTGACTGCATTCACAGTGTTAGGGGCACCGACGCCGGACCGGGTCGGGAGCACGTTCGACGATCTGGAGGACCCCGATGACCGACTCGCCCACCCGGCAGCCCGCGGACGCCCGGAGCGCACCGCCGACCTCGTCGGCCGCGGCGACGCGCCGTGCCGTGCTCAACACCCTGCGCGGGTCCTCCGGCAACCTCGTCGAGTGGTACGACGTCTACGTCTACACGGTGTTCGCGACGTACTTCGAGAGCCAGTTCTTCGACTCGGCCGACAAGAACTCGACCGTCTACGTGTACGCCATCTTCGCCGTCACCTTCCTGATGCGGCCGGTCGGCTCCTGGTTCTTCGGCCGGTACGCCGACCGTCGGGGCCGACGGGCCGCGCTGACCTTCAGCGTGTCGCTGATGGCGGCGTGCTCCCTCGTCATCGCGCTCACACCGGGTCGCGAATCGATCGGCGTGTGGGCGGCGGTCGTCCTGGTGCTCTGTCGTCTGGTGCAGGGATTCGCCACCGGAGGCGAGTACGGCGCGTCGGCCACCTACATGTCCGAGGCGGCCACCCGCGAGCGTCGCGGCTTCTTCTCGTCGTTCCAGTACGTCACGCTGATCGGCGGACACGTGCTGGCACAGCTCACCCTGCTGGTGATGCAGGTGTTCCTCGACAAAGAGCAGATCTCCGACTTCGGTTGGCGCATCGCGTTTCTCATCGGCGGTGTGGCCGCGGTGGTCGTCTTCTGGTTGCGCCGCAGCATGGACGAGTCGCTCACACCGGAGCAGTTGGAGGCCGTGCGCAGCGGGGCCGACTCCGAGTCCGGATCGATTCGCGAACTCGTCGTGAACTACTGGCGTCCCCTGCTGGTCTGCTTCCTGGTCACGATCGGCGGCACCATCGCCTTCTACACCTACAGCGTCAACGCACCGGCCATCGTCAAGACCGCCTACGAGGACCACGGCCGCACCGGGACCTGGATCAATCTCATCGGTCTGGTGTTCCTGATGGTGTTGCAGCCGATCGGCGGAATGATCAGCGACAAGGTCGGACGCAAACCCGTCCTCATCTTCTTCGGCGTCGGCGGTGTCCTGTACACCTACGTCCTGATCACCTACCTGCCCCAGACGACCTCGGTGGCAACGTCGTTGACCCTGCTAGCCGTCGGCTACGTGATCCTCACCGGCTACACCTCGATCAATGCGATCGTGAAGGCGGAACTGTTCCCCTCGCACGTCCGTGCGCTGGGAGTGGGTCTGGGTTACGCGCTCGCGAACTCGGCGTTCGGCGGCACCGCCCCGCTGATCTACCAGGCGGCGAAGAACGGCGGTCATGTCCCGTGGTTCATCGCCTACGTCACGATCGTGATCGCCGTGTCGCTGATGGTGTACATCTTCGTCCTGCGCAACAAGGCGGAGACGCCGCTCGATCGCGAGCAGGGGCGGGCCTTCCTCGACGCAGGGGTCGGCGCGCGACGGGCCTAAGGTGGCACCATGTCGTTCGCGAGCGGGTCGGTGGGCCGGCGGACCATGCTCCGCGGTGCCACCGGCCTGGGCGCGCTGCTCCTAGTGTCCGCGTGTGGGACCGAGCGCGGGGCGCCGGTCCGCCTGGCCGCCGGCGAGTCGGGCGGGTTCTTCTGGGAGTTCGCCGGACTGCTCGCCGCGGCGGCCGACCGGTCGGGCGCGCCGCCGATCCGCCCGCGTCGATCCGGTGGCTCGGCCGAGAACCTCGACGCCCTGGCAGAGGGTTCCGCAGACCTGGCCATGAGCCTCAGTGACACGGCCATCGAACGTGCGAATCCACAACTGACCGCTCTCGGTTGCGTGTACGAGAACTACTTCCAGGTGGCCGTCCGCGCAGATTCCGGCCTCGCGACGATCGCCGATCTGCGCGGACGGGTGGTGAGTGTCGGCGCGCCGGGTTCCGGTGCCGCGGGACTCTCCGAGCGGGTACTCGTCGCGGCCGGCCTCGACGCCGACCGCGACATCCGGCCGGTTCGCCAGACCATGCGGGACGCCGGCTCGGCGCTCGCCACGGGAGCGGTCGACGCCGTCATGTGGGCGGGTGGTCTGCCGACCCCGGCATTCACCGACCTGCGCGTGCCGATCGCCCTCCTCGATCTCGGTGGAGTCGTGGCGGCCTTACGACGGGAGCACGGGCCGGCGTACGAGCCCGTACGCATCCCGGCCGACATCTACGGCCGACACCCGGCGGTCACCACCGTCGGGGTCGCGAACCTGCTGCTCGCCCGTCGGGATGTGCCGGACGCGACCGCCGCGGCCGTCGTCGATCTGCTCCTCGACGACTCCGCACACCTCGTACCGTCGCAGGCGATCGGCAGTCAGTTCCTCGACGCGCAGTCATTGATCCTCACCGGCCCCATCCCCCTGCATCCGGGTGCCGCGCGTGAGTATCGCCGTCGGCACGGGTGAGCACACCTGCCGTTCACCGTTAGGGTGAGCACATGAAGCAGATGGCTTCCCGCCGCACCGAGTTCGTTACCGGATTGTTCGTGGTCACGCTGATCGCCGCCGGGTGCGGCACCTCAGATGCCGACGACTCACCCACAGGAGTCCCGACGACCGGGTCGTCGACGACGACCGCAGCGGCCGGCGACACGACGGCCCCCTCCCCTGTCGCGCAGAATGCCACGCCCGAGCCCACCGAGGTGACGGTGATGGGCGAGGACGACGTGGAGGTGACCCTCACCGGTCCGATCGCGGTGAAGTACGGGTCCGCGACGGGGGCACAGCGAGAAGCCCTGGGCAAGCCGCTGACCGGGGATCACAACGCGGGGACGCGCGAGAGCGGCGTTGTCTATCAACAGTTCCGCGGGGGTGTGATCATCGCGAAGAACAGTGACGCCGGAACGCCCGCCTACATCGTCACCTCCGGCAAGATCCGCGACGCGTGGAACACCGAGCGCGGGCCGGACGGGGTCCCGTTGCTCACCGGCACCAACGGTTCGGCCGGACCGCTGGGTGTTCCCACGAGCGACGTGACAGTCGACGGAGACCTCGAGGTGGTGACCTTCGAACACGGCAGGATCACCGAGAACACATCGACGGGCGAGGTGACCGTGACGGTCAACGGCGAGACTGTTCCGGCGGGTCTGAAGTAGCCGATGGGACGCCGGATGGTCACGATCGCTGTCAGCATGGTGGTCGCGGTCGCCGGCGGTGGATGCTCGACGCAACCCGAGCCGTCGTCGTCGCCGACTTCGAGCAGCACACCATCTGCGGCAACCGCTCCCGCTGTCCCTGCGGGAACGGAATCGGTCGACGTCGTCCGCGTCGAGTATCTCGATGACGCCGATGCCGACCCCGCCGAGAACTGGGCGAATCTGTACCTGCCTACCGGTGAGCAAGCCGACGACTCGCTGCCGCTCGTGACGATCATCCACGGTGGCGGTTGGGAAAGCCGTGCGGGCGCCGAGCAATTCGACGAGATGGCGAGGGATCTCGCCGATCGCGGGCTGGCGGTTTACAACGTGGAGTACCGACGCCTGGGTACGGGGGGCGGGTGGCCCACCACCTTCCACGATGTGGCTCGCGCATTGGATCACGTGCCCGCGTTGGCAGAGTCCTACCCGCAGTTGCGAATCGACGACGAGTTGGTGATCGGTCACAGCGCCGGTGCGCAATTGGCCGTGTGGGGCGGCACGCGTCATCGCCTCACCGACGATGAAGTCGGCTCGCGTCCGGCCTTCATTCCATCGCGAGTGGTGTCCATCTCGGGTCCCCTGGACATGCGCTATGCGGTCGGCCACGGCAACAATCGCGTCATCACCCACATACTCGGCGGCACACCTCAACAAGTCCCCGACCGCTACGACTCGGTGGATCCCATCCGCAATCTCGACCCCGCGCTACCGGTCACCATGTTTCACGGTCTGGCCGACACCGATGTCGATCCGAACAACTCGCGCCGCTATACGCGCGCCCTCGACGCCGCCGGCGGCTCGACCGAGCTGCAGCTGTTCGACGGCGAAACCCACACCTCACTCGTGCATCATCAGTCTCCCGCCTACAACCGCATCCTCGACCGGCTCGACGAGATCGCTCGGGCCGACATCGATGAGCTGCGCGACGAATAGCTACGCCGCGGCTCGGACGACCGGCCCCGATCGAGTTGCGTTGCGTTCCCTCCATTCCCACACGGCGTAGAGCACCTCGGTGGTGTATCCCAAGTCCATCCGCCCGCCACCGACCGGCACCGTCGCGTCTGCACTGATGCGGGAATCGGGCACCCAGCCCACCGGCTTCGAGGTCGGCGGGGCTGCCACGATCTCGACACCGTCCGGACTGCGAAAGGTGAACCGCTGCTCACCGTGCGCGGTGATCGAGAACTCACCCCGATGCAACGACCGATGACACGACCCACACAACAAGATCAGATTGTCCGGATCCGTCCGCCCACCCGCCGACCAGAACCGCACATGATGGGCATGCAGATGACGCGTCCGACCACACCCCGGCATCTGACAACACCGATCACGTAGGAACAACGCCCTGATCAGGGCCTTGTTCGGCGCCCGCGACTTACGCCCCAGACCCAACAACGCCAGCTTCCCAGGCTGCCCGGGAACCCTGCGGCTCACCACTTCCCGCGTCGACGCCCCGCACCGAGCTTCGGCCACCTCGACCTCCGACAACCCGGGACCGTCATCGAGATGAGCGTGCTCCATCCCTGCACCGGCATGAACGAGGATCTCCGCACCGGGTGCAAGTTCAGGCATCGCGATCCCGTCATGCACCATGCCGGCCATCACCACCACCGCCGGCGCCACATTCGACGGCACCTGCCGCCACAAATCCCGACGCCGCGACGGAACCACCTCCGACTCCACCACCGAATCCTCGACAACCGAACCCGATTCAGTGTTCCGCGGAACACTCCGCACCGTCGGCAGATCCGCATCCGCGCAGGTCCGG
Source organism: Gordonia sp. McavH-238-E (assembly GCF_022348225.1). NCBI lineage: Bacteria > Bacillati > Actinomycetota > Actinomycetes > Mycobacteriales > Gordoniaceae > Gordonia > Gordonia sp. McavH-238-E. Next base: position 39,186 of record NZ_JAKRFE010000011.1, on the reverse strand, counting down.
GTCCGTTCATACTCCGCACGCACCGCCCCGGCCAGAAACCGCGCACCATCCAACGGACTCAACCGCAACGACACCGACAACGACCCATCAGCATTCCACTTCCACCGACCCGTCGACTCCACCGGCGGCCCACTCCCCTCGACACCACGATCACGATCGATCTGAACCATCGCCCGCACCGCCCGATCCAACTGGCTCGCCGTGCACGACAACGCCAGATTCACCAACTCGGCCTCCCGCTCCGGGGTGGCCACCCGCGTCAACGCCCGAACCTTCGAATACGACAACCGACCCTCACCAAAAGCGTTGCGGATCATCGGCAATCCTCGGATCGCCTTCGCGACCCTCACCTGCTCATGCGCCGTTCGCGGCGCAATCCCGGCCTTCCACGACAACCAGTGCGCCAGCGAATGAATCCCCGGCCCCCGCCACGACTCCCGCTCAGCCAATTCCGCCACCAGCTCAAGGAACCCCGCAGTCAGCGCCGACATCTGCGCGGCATACCCCAACACCCGCCCCTCGAGCACCTCATCCGACAGCGACACCGGATTCGCACCGTCGAACATCGACGACACATCACCACCCGAACGAAAAGCACTGACCCCCACCGCAACCCCCTGAACCAGACGAACGGAACAGGACAAACGTATCGGCCGCCACCGACAATCCCCCGGGTCTCAACCCGAGGTCATGAGTGTTCCGCGGAACACTCCGTCTGTCGGGCGGTTCCGCCGGTCAGCTCGCCACTGCCCCCTGGCGAGCGACCTTCGGCTCGATGACCTCGGCCACGTAGGTCTTCCCCCACTCGTTCAGTGCCGACACGAACGGGCTCAACGCGCGGCCCTGCTCGGTGAGCGAATACTCGACCCTGGGTGGAACCTCGGGATAGGCAGTGCGTTGCACGATGCCGTCGCTCTCGAGTTCACGGAGTTGGCGGGTGAGGACGCGAGGCGTCACCGGGCCGACCGCGCGTCCGAGGGCGCCGTACCTCATCGGTCCCTCGAGGAGGTTCTTGACGATGGTCATCTTCCAGGAGCCGCCGAGCACGGCAACACTCACCTCGACCGGACACACCTCGTAGGCGCGTCGGACCGGGTCCCGCAGGGTGGACTCGTCCTCGCTCTCCATCGTCGACCTCCCGCCGGCTTTCGCGTGGACATTGTCGTCCATATGGACGATATTGTGCATACTACCGTCGATGCACGTAGTGCGTTAGACAGAAGTCATGCGCAGTTCCGTCGAGCAACTCGAGAACACCTCGGTAGACCGCGACTTCGCGCGTTTCACGTCACCGACGATCCGGGCGTTTCTGGGCACGATCGCAGTCCTGGCGACGCCGGTGACCGCAGCCCTGTTCGACGTCGGTTCCGTCCCGGGGTGGATCGCGACGGGCTGCGCCGGAGCGGTCCTGACACTCACCCACCTCGGGCTGCAGTTCCAGGCCGCGATCTTCGTCCTGCGAGACAGTCGATGGCTTCCGGCAGTCCTGGCCGCGGCTCTGTGCGCCGCGACGCTGGCCGCGCTCTACCTGCTGGCCCTTGACCACGGCGAGGGGTGGTGCCTCCTGCTGATCAGTGCTGTGGCGGTGTCCGCGTACGTCTCCTCGGTCGGGCCACCGACGCATCGGTGACGGTGGCCCGACCATCCGTGTCGTCTGCGGCGCCGAACGCCATACCGGGAGACACACTCCGAAGGCCCCGGCGAAGCCAACTGCCGTAGCCGCACAGGCGAATCTCGATGCGCTGCCATCTCGCCGATGGTCGACGTCGAGCGGACAGGGAGGCAGCGCCACATGAAGGCAGACAGCTTCGAACCGGTGGTCGTCGACGACGACCGGGACGAGTCCCCGGCAGGTCGGGCATTGGCAGTGATCTCGACACAGCGCGATCAGCTCACCATCCTGACCGCTCACGGCAGCCTCGACCTGCTCACGGTTCCGCGGCTGGGTGCAGCTGTTCTGGAGGCGGTGAGCGAGCAACCCCGCGGGCTCATCATCGATCTCACCGCCACCGACTTCCTCGCGTCCTCCGGCATCGCTGCACTCCTCGCCGCCCACGCGGCCATCACCCCGGGCGGCCGGTTCGGCGTCGTAGCCGAGCATCCCGCGATCACGCGGCCCTTGCAGCTGTCCGGCCTCGATCGGACACTCTGCGTCTACCCCACCCTGACAGACGCTTTCGCGGCGATGACTCGATCCTGAGCAGGCGCGGGCGCGAGAAGCCGCACGCTCATTCCGCGCCGAGAAACTGCACGAGCACCGCGTTCACCGCCTGCGGCGCCTCGATCGGGATGAGGTGCGTACCGGGGATGACAGCCAACCGGGCGCCCGCGATGGCCGCGACGACGTCGCGGCTGTGCTCGAGGGTCACCTCGTCCTGGTCGCCCTGCATCACCAGCGTCGGCACGGTGATCGCCGCCAGATCACCGAGAACGATCTCGGGTTCGGTGTTGATCATGGCCATCGTCTTGGCGAAGATGACCGGGAAATGCTCTGCCCCGTCCGGGGATTCGGATGCGTACTCCGCGGCGAAGAATCCCATCAGCTCGTCGTCGGCAGTATCGAGCGCATCCAGGATGCCGCCGACCGCGCGCCCGGAACTGTTGTAGTACTGGCCGATGAGGACGAGATGACGGACCAGATCGGGCCGACGGAGCGCCACCATGACTCCCACCACCGCGCCGTCGCTCCACCCGACGATCTCGGCAGGTCCGCCGACGACCTCATCGAGATAAGCGATCGTCTCCTCGGCCATGTCCGCATAGTGGAACTCGTCCATCACGTCCGGGCTGTGGCCATGGCCGTGCCGCTCCGGGCAGAACACCTTCCAGCCCGCCTCGACGAGAGCGGGCACCTGGCCACCCCACGACGACGCGCCGGAGAACGCGCCGTGCAGCAGAACGACCGGTTGCCCATCACCCTGGATCTCATGCCACACACGAGTGTTCGGCCCGGGATGACTGATGGTCGTGTACTCGCGAATCGGAGACGTCACGGGACCAGGGTACGGGGACGTCGGCGCGCAATCCGCGGACTCGCGAAACGCCGCCGATCCGCCCGTCGAGGTCGAGGAAGCGGTGACGCCCTCAGCTTCCGATCAGAGCCGAATCCGAACTGCGCGAGAGCTGTTGCCGGTGCTCGTCGAGGACGCGGTAACCGTGGTAGTACGTCACGAGCATGAGAGCCCAGACCGCCATCGCGACGCTGTAGAACAGGGTGCGGTCGGCGTCGTCGCCGGGAATTCGGATGACGTCATATGACGCGGCGACGAACGCGCCGAGCACGGTCGCGACCGCCACCCAGGCGCCGGGGCGCCGTTCGCCGATACGGACGAGGCGCGCGGCGACGTAGAGCATGAACGCCGCGGTGGCGAGGTTCGCGACGGTGTAGAAGACCGTCCACCCCATGGTGACCGGCCGGACGTCGAGGGCACGGTCCAGCCCCACAGCGGTTCCCGCTCCGATCACGAGAGCCTCGACGATCCAGCTTGGGCGGTACCGATGGGTGACCACCAGCATCCCGAGGATGAACATGACCGTCATGCCGAACGACCGGGAGAACGCGTCGAAGAACACCATCAGGTGGTAGCTGACGCTGTCGTGGGACACCCCGGTGGCCGCGAGGACCAAGATGTTGGTGCCGGACACCGCGATCACCAGCCATTCGACGCCCAGCAGCAGATTGCGATGGCGCCGTAGCAATCGGACACCGTAGACATAGCCCGCGCCCAACATCGCGAGATTGGCGATCAACACCAACGTCATGTGAATCAAGCTCATGGCAACTCATCTCGGGTTGGTCCGGCGTCATGTCGAAGTGCGTCGGCGATGGCGTCTGCGACACGGTCGACGGCCTGGCGCGACGCCTTGCTGATGCGTGTCAGGGAGATGTAACCGTGGACCAGGCCGCCTTCGCGCATCACGCGCGTCGGTACGCCTGCGTCGATCAGCCGACGGGCGTACGCGATCGCCTCGTCGCGCAGCGGGTCGAATCCGGCGACGGTGATCAGCGTCGCCGGCGCCCGGGACAGATCGTCGGCGTACAGCGGCGAGACTCGCGGGTCCGTCGCGGGATGGCCGTCGGGGACATAGAGTTCTGACAGCCAGTCGATCTGCTTGGCCGACAATGCGGGATTGTCGGCGAACTCGGTACGTGACGGATGAGCGCCGACGCCGTCGACCACCGGATACATCAGCACCTGCATGAGGGGCCGGAGCGGTTCGTCGGCGAGATCGTTGGCGAGCACCGCACACAGGTTGGCCCCGGCGCTGTCACCGAGCAGCACGATCCGTTCCGGATCGACTCCCCACTCGGAAGCCTGATCGACAGCGAAACGCCACGCGTGCAACGCATCATCGACCGGGATGGGAAACCGCGCTTCGGGCGCGCGCCGGTATTCGACCGACAGGACGGCCACGCCCGCGCGGTCGGCGATGAGGCGGACCGGTGCGTCGTACCCGGCTCGACTGCCGAGCACGAAACCTCCGCCGTGCAGGAACACGACGAGTCCATCGGACCGGCCGGGCGGGCGATACAGGCTGGCGCGTATCCCGTTCGGCAGAGCGAGATCGTCGACGTCCATCGCCGGGGCGTCGTCAGCGAAGACCCGGCAATCGTTGTCCATCGCGACCCGTGCCTGCGCTACGGTCCCGTCGCTGAAGTCCGGACCGGAGGACGAGACCTTCATCAAGACAGCGATTTCCGGCGCCATGACGTCACCGTCGGAGTTCATGACGGGCGGCACGACACGGCTCAGCACGGTGTCGGGCAGACGACCGACAGCGGTGAACGCCGCGCGTTGACATCGTTCGAGAACCGTCATCATCGTGCAGCTTCCACCGCGGCCGGCCTGCCCACTTCCCGTTCGAGACGCGAGGAGAAGGTGAGCGCATCGCTGATCACGGGTTGGCGGAACATCTTCCGGTCCTCGAGGAAGACGCTCTTCATCTGCCACGGCATCTCATCACCCTGTCGAGGCAGTGTGTGCTTGGCGCGAAGCATGTAACCGGCATCGAGGTCGATGACCGGACGGGTGCCGGTGCCGTCGGGGGCAACCGCTGTCGCGGTGTCGAATCCGTGGGTGTCCATGTGGTGGAGCAATTCGATGAAGCTCTTGCCGAGCAGCCCGATCTTCAGCGTCCAGGACGATTTCGTGTAACCGACGGCCATGACCCAGTTCGGCACGCCGGACAGCATCATCCCCCGGTAGACCACCGACGACGGCAGGTCGACGGGACGACCGTCGACGCTGAGGTCGATACCGCCGAGGAGCCGCATGTTGAGTCCCGTCGCGGTCACGATCAGGTCGGCCTCCAGCTTCTCGCCGGATTCGAGTTCGATGCCGTCCGGGACGAACCGCCGGATGCGGTCGGTGACGACGGACGCATCGCCGGTGCGGATGGAGGTGAAGAAGTCACCGTCCGGCGCGAGGCACAGGCGCTGGTCCCACGGGTCGTAGGGCGGGTTGAAATGCTTGTCGACGTCGAATCCGGCGGGCAGCTCTTTGGTGTTGAGGTAGCGGATCATTCGCCGCGACGCCTTCGGGAACGTGGTGAGCGTCTTGACGACTGCCCAATCGGCCCACACGTTCTTCCATCGAGTCGCCAGGTATCCGCGACGCTCGCCGAGCAACTTGGTCAACGTGAGGCTCAGTCCGTCGATCCGCGGCATCGTCATGATGTACGACGGCGTCCGCTGGAGCATCGTGACGTGCGACGCCGCACCCGGTCCCTTCAGCATCGACGGGATCAGCGTGATCGCAGTGGCACCGCTGCCGATCACAACCACCTTCTTACCGGTGTGGTCGTAGTCCTCGGGCCAGTGCTGCGGGTGGATGATGTCACCCGCGAAGTCGTCCCGGCCCTCGAACTCGGGGGTGTAACCCTCGTCGTACCGGTAATAGCCGGTGGCACCGAAAACCCAACCGGCCGTGATGATGTCGTGCCGGACGGCCCCGTCCGTGTCGGTGATGTCCACCGCCAGCGTCCACCGCGCGTCGCTCCCCGACCAGTCCGCGGACGTGACGTGGTGGCGATACCGGACGATCGCGTCGAGGCCGTATTCGTCGACGGTCTCGGCGAGGTAGTCCTTGATCAGCGGCGCGTCCGCGATGGCGGTCTCGTGCCGCCAGCTCTTGAACTCGTAGGCGAAGGTGTGCAGGTCGGAGTCCGACCGAATACCGGGGTAGCGGAACAGGTCCCATGTCCCGCCGATTGCGTCGCGACCCTCCAGGAGGGCCACCTTCTTCGTCGGGAACTCCTGCGTGATGTAGACGGCGGCACCGATCCCTGAGATCCCGCCGCCGATGATGACGACGTCGAAATTCTCCGGTGAGGTGGGTGAGTGTCCGGGCATGATCCTCTGCCTCCCTTGCGCGCCGGGGAGCCGACGACTTGGCTTGAACGACTGTGTGATGGGCATAGCCTGCCGACGCGGGTGTAACGCGCGCCACAGCAGATGTGAGCGTCTTCGACGATCGGAGTGTGCATTTCTCACACACTTCGCTCGCCCGTCGCCGCCGGCAGCGCACCGACCTGCGGGACCGGTGCACTCTGCACCGCGGCCACCCCGGAAACGCTGAAACATGCGGATGGGCAACGGGCCCGGAGATGTCGATAGTGAGACCTGCGCCACATTCGATCGGACAGACAGGAAGTGCCATGACCAGCCTCGACACCGCCATCCAGCGAGTCCCGAGTACGACACCCGCCGCCGACATCCTCGCTATCGTCGCGCGAGACGGAGGCGTCGTCATCGAAGGACTGCTGTCCCCTGAACAGGTCTCGCGCTTCAACGCCGAGATCGACCCCTCGGTCGCGGCCCTGGCACCGGGCAGCACACACGAGAACGAGATCGTGCAGGAGTTCCACGGCGTCAACACCAAGCGGTTGACCAACCTGGTCAACCGCAGTGACGTGTTCCGGGACGAGATCATCGACCTCGACCTGGTCCACGGACTGTGCGACGCGCGGTTCCTGGAAGAGTCGGGAACCTACTGGATGACCACCGCCCAGGTCATCGAGATCGGGCCCGGCAACCGTGCCCAGATGCTGCACCGCGACCTGGAGAACTGGTACCCCTTCGTCGGGATGGGACCGGCCGGACCCGAGATCACGTTGAACTTCCTCATCGCGCTGACCGATTTCACCGAGGAGAACGGGGCCACGCGGGTCATTCCGGGCAGCCACCTCTGGAGCGACTTCGAGGATCGCGGATCCCCGGAGCAGACGATTCCGGCGACGATGAAGCCCGGTGACGCACTGTTCATCAGCGGGAAGACCGTGCACGGCGGTGGTGCCAACGTCACCGCCGATCAATATCGGCGTGCGGTGTCGTTCGCGTTCAACCCCGGCTACCTCGTGGGCGAGGAGGCCTACCCCTTCCTCGTGTCGCGGGACGTGGCCGCCGGCCTGCCCGAGCGCGTGCAGCGCATCCTCGGCTTCCGTTCGCAGTACCCCCTCGGCTCGCCGGGACTCTGGCAGGTCGACTACGCCGAACTCGCCGACTACCTGGGCCTGTAGTCGAAGTCTGCCGGAATCACTGATGCCCGAGGCTCTCGCGAGGAGACTGGCTGGCATGACGACGCCGAATCAGCCGTGGCCCGACCCTTCCGAGTCGGTGTCACGGTTGATCCGCGAGCTGGCCGAGACACTGCTCGCCCGGTTGGACGAGGTCATCGCCGACGCGACCGCCGCGTCCATCGCGGAGCCCCAGTACCGGACGATCGCCGACGACCCGACACTCGCCGACGCAGACGCACGCCTGGTCGTGTCGCTCGTCAAGCACTGGGTGACGTCCAACATCACCGAACCGGGCAAGCGGGTGCGGCCACTCGGCGGGGCCGAGATGCGCACGTTCGCACGCGATGTCGTGCTGCGCGGTCTCGTCGCCGACGATGTGGGCGCCTGGCGGTCGGTACAGCGCGTCTGCTGGAAATGGTGGCTGACAGCGTGTTTCGACGCCACCGACGATCCGGCGGAGCTCCGTGAACTGTGTGAGGTCTCGGGCAACACGCTGACCACGTTCACCGACGACGCGATGGCGGAGCTGAGCGAATATGTGCGGCGGATCTCCGACGAGCTCGCCGGCGGTTCTCAGTTGCAGCGATACGCCACGGTCGAGTTGCTGCTGCAGGGTGCGGACATCTCTACCGCGCATGCCGAGGAGCAGCTGGGATATGCGCTGACCGGATCACACCTCGGTGTGGTGGTCTGGGTCGATTCCGAGGACGACGTCGGCTCGCTCGACCGCGCTGCCGAACAGGTGATGCGGGCGTGTGGCGCCGATCGTCGTCTCACCGTGGTCGCCGGAACAGCGACGATGTGGCTCTGGATTCCGACGGCCGTCACGCCGTCGCCGGAGGCTGTTGCTGATCGACTCCGTGGACATCGGCACGTCCGCGTGGCACTCGGACGGCCGGCGCGAAGCGCGGCGGGCTTCCGCCGGACGCATATGGATGCCGCTGCAGCGCAGCGCCTTCTGGTCCGTCTGGATTCTCAGTTGACGGTGGTGCGCTACGAAGACGTCCATCTCATCGATCTCATCTCGGGAGATGTGGCCGCCGCCGATCGTTTCGTGGCAGATGTCCTCGGCGACTTCCTCGACGCGAGTCCCGTTCTCCACCGGACCGTGCTCGTCCATGTGGAGGAGGGCCTGAACCGGACCAGCACGGCCGAACGGCTGTACACCCACCGCAACACCATCGACCGGCGCCTGGCCCGGGTCGACGAGCTGCTCCCTAAACCGTTCGCACAGAACCCGACCGAGGTGGTCGTCGCGCTCACCCTGTTGAGGGTCCGGCGGGGCGGTGAGTGACCGTCGCACTCGGCCCCGCCGGATCGCTCAGTACGCGACCACCGTGCGAATCCCTTTGCCGTGCTTCATCTCCTCGAATCCGTCGTTGATCTCGTCGAGCCCGATCACGCCGGTCACCAGCGAGTCGAGGTCGATGCGTCGGTGCAGATAGTGGTCGACGAGATTCGGGAAATCGATATCGGGCCGGCTCGAGCCGTAATTGGACCCGACGAGTGACAGCTCCTGATCAGACATCACGAACGGGTCGATCGACACCCGGACACCATCTGCCACCTGCCCGGCGACGATCGCCCGGCCGCCCCGCGCGAGCACGCCGTAGGCCGCCTCGATGGTCTGCGGCAGACCGATGGCCTCGACGGCGACCTCGACGCCCCGGCCGTCGGTGATCTGCGCGATCCGCTCCCCGAGATCCTCGGTGGTCGTGTTGATCACCTCGTGGGCGCCGAACGCTCTGGCCTGTTCCAGCTTCTGATCACTGATGTCGGCGGCGATGATGCGTCGGGCGCCGACGAGCCGGGCTCCCTGGACCGCGTTGAGGCCCACCCCGCCACACCCGATGACCAGTACCGTATCGGTCGGGCGGACGGCAGCGGTGTTCACCACCGCGCCGATCCCGGTGGTCACCGCGCAACCGACGAGCGCCGACTGCTCGAACGGCGCGGCCCGGTCGACGGCGACGGCCGCGGATCGGGGCAGCACGGCGTACTCCCCGAACGTCCCGAGACCGGCGAAACTGTAGACCGGTTCTCCGTCCGCGGATGTGACCCTGGTACCGCCGTCGAAGGAAACATGGTTGGCCGAGTGCTCGGCAGCTCTGTCGCACAACACCGGTCGACCGCTGACGCAATACCGGCATCGCCCGCACGAGGGAGTCCACGTCAACACCACGTGGTCGCCCACATCGAGATCGGTGACGCCATCGCCGACCGCTTCGACGACGCCGGCACCTTCGTGTCCGAGGATCGTGGGTGTCGGGATGCCGTCCCACTCGCCGACGATCACGTGCAGGTCGCTGTGGCACAACCCGCTCGCCTTCAACCGCACCAGCACCTCCCCGGGCGGCGGGGTGGCGGGGATCGACACCGTCTCGACGGTGAGCGGTGTGTTCGGCGCTCGGAAGACGGCGGCCTGGAACTCGATGGTGGTCATGGTTGTGCTTCCCTGTCTGGGTTCAGATGTCCGAATGCTCTGTGGCACTTCAGGCCCCGGCGATACGGATGAGTTTCTTGTTGGCGAACTCCTCGATCCCGAGGTTGCCGAGTTCGCGGCCGAAGCCCGAGCGTTTGACGCCGCCGAACGGCAGCTCGACGCCCTCGATGCCGACGCCGTTGACGAAGACCATCCCGGCCTCCAGCCGGTCGGCGACACGCATCGCCTGGATCGGGTCGGAGGTGAACACGTAGGAGCCGAGCCCGTAGGGCGTCGCGTTCGCGAGGTCGACCGCCTCGTCCTCCGAGTCCACCCGGTACACGGTCGCGACCGGGCCGAACAGTTCCTGTGCCGCGGACGCCGACTCGGGGGCCACGCCGGTCAGGACGGCGGGCGGAAAGAACGCCCCGGATCGGGTGCCGGTGCGGACCAGGGTCGCCCCGTCGGCGACGGCGTCGGCAACCTGTTGCTCGAGCCGTTCGGCCGCGGCGACCGACGACAGCGGGGCCACTCCGTCGGTGTGGGCGAGCAGTCGCTCCGTGAACGCGGCGAGGAACTCCTCGTACAGATCGTCGACGACGATCATCCGCTTGGCGCCGTTGCACGCCTGGCCGGTGTTGTCCAGACGGGCCTGGACGGCGGCATCGACCGTGGCGTCGAGATCGTCGGTGGACAGCACGATGAACGGGTCCGACCCGCCCATCTCCAGCACCACTTTCTTCAGATGCCGGCCAGCTGTCTCGGCGATCTGCGCGCCCGCCCGCTCGGACCCGGTGAACGACACTCCCCGGACCCGCGGATCGGCGATGGCATCGGCGATCTGCTCGTGTGTGGCGTAGACGTTGACGTACGCGCCGGCAGGCAGCCCGGCGTCGGCGAAGATCCGTTCGATCGCGGCCGCCGACTCCGGACACTGAGGCGCGTGCTTGAGGACGATCGTGTTGCCGAGAACGAGGTTCGGACCGGCGAAGCGAGCGACCTGGTAATAGGGGAAGTTCCACGGCATCACCCCCAGCAGGACTCCGATGGACTCGCGTCGGACGAGCGCGCTGCCGTCTCCGTCGAGGAGTTCGATCGGCTGGTCGGCCAGGAGGCGTTCCGCGTGATCGGCGTAGTACTCGTAGATCGCAGCGCTGAAATCGATCTCGCCGACGCACTCCTCGAACGGTTTACCCATTTCCCGATGAATGATCTCGGCCAGTTCGTCGCGGCGTCGCGTGTGCAGCGACGCGACCCCGCGGATGAGTTCGGCGCGCTGTGCCACGGTCGACCTTCTCGACCACTCCCGGTGGGCCTGCCATGCCGCGCCGAGGGCGGCGTCCATCTGTTGATCGGTTGCGGCCGGATAGGTCCGCAGCGTCTCGCCGGTCGCGGGGTCGGTGACCGCATATGTCGGGTCGGTCATGATCGGATGCTCCTCGATGTCGGCAGAGTGGGTTCTCGGGTCAGTTCCGCTCGTAGGGTGGTGCGGTCGACCTTCCCGGACGCGTTCAGCGGGAGGGTGTCGCGCACGATCCAGCGATCGGGAACGGCGTAGTCGGGTAACGATTCCCGTAGGTGAGACCGGATGGCGTCGGCGTCGAACACGACCCCGTCGCGGAGTTCGACAGCCGCGGCGATGCGCTCGCGCAGGATCTCGTCCGGGTAGCCGAAGACACACGCGGCCGCTATGCCGTCGTGCTCGGCGAGGTACGACTCGACGAAGGCGGGCATGATCTTCTCGCCGCCGCGGTTGATCACGTCGTCGACCCGACCATGCAGCCAGAGGAGGCCGTCGGGGTCGATGTGTCCGACGTCCCCGGTCCGCAACCACGGCCCGGCAAACTTCTGCGCGGTCAACTCGGGTTGGTTCCAGTAGCCGAGCATGCGAGTCGGTCCCGACACCCAGACCTCACCCGTATCGCCCGGTGGGACATCGCGACCGTCGTCGACGACCCGCATCCGGACGCCGGGCAGCGGCCTGCCCGCGGATTCGGCTGCGGTCGAGGCGAGTTCGCTCGGGAGGACGGTACACACCGAGGTGAACTCGCTCAGTCCGTAGGCATGTACGAGCCGGACGTGCGGCCATCGCCGGTGCATTTCGCGCACCCACGCCTCCGGGATGGCGCTGCCGCCGTACATGACGGTGCGCACACCCGCGAAGACCGCATCGGCGTCGTGGTGGAGCATCAGCATGCGCAACATGCTGGGCACTGCGGCGAGGAAAGTGACCGGCCGAGCGACGAGTTCGGCGACGGCGGCGTCGGTGCGATACCGCCGCAGCAGCCTCGTGGTGGCTCCCGCGGCGATCATGTGCGCGAGCTGATCGGCGAATCCGGTGTTGTGGAAGATGGGGACGACGACGAGTGTGCTGTCGTCCGGACGGGTGCCGAAGTACTGCGCGAACCCCTGTCCGTACGCGGCCAGGGCCGACCGTGAGACGGTCGCGCCTTTCGGGGTTCCGGTGGTCCCGGAGGTGAAGCTGATGAGCGCGGGGGCATCATCGGCAACCTCATCGTGCGGGTCGTCCGGAAGGTCGCTCGTGTCGATCACCGGTGCATCGGCTGGTGCGCCGGCGCGGACGGAGGCGACGAGCGCGCCGAGTTCGACGCATGCCACCCCCTCGAGCGGCGGGATGTCCGAATCGGTATCGACCAGCACGAGCGCGGCATCCACCACACGGACCTGCTGCGCGATCTGTGCCTGCGCGAGCCGGGTGTTCATCGGCACGACGACGGCTTGTGCGCGTTCGCAGGCGAGGAACGCCACGACCCATTCCAGGCTGTTCTCTCCCAGCAGGGCGACGCGGTCCCCGACACCCACACCGCGGGAACGCAATTCACCTGCGAATCGGGTCAGCGCGGCATCGAGTTCGGACCAGGTGACGGAGTCGCCCGCTGACTCCACGGCGATGGCGGTCGGGCGGTCCTCGGCCCAGGCGGAGACGGCACGCGACAGGGTCGGCCGGTTCGACCGGGCGGTCATTCCGGCACCGAGACGATCGACGACTGGATACCCGGGCCGAAACCACCCAGCTCGAGACCGATCCGCTCGTACTCGCCGAGCGCGAACTGCCACGGGAGCACCTCGGGTCCCCACGCGCCGGCGGGCGGGGGTTCGCGCAGCGCGGCGACGGCGGCGACGGCGGCGCCCAGACCCGTGCCGCGGGACATCGGCGCGTCGTCGACGACTGCCAGCGAGCCGAGGACTTCGGCGTCTGAACCGCCGAGCACCTGCACCAGCAACGCGGTCAGGGCCACGCCCTCATCCCGACGCAACCCGGCGGAGTGCCTGGCCCACATCATCTTCCACAAGAACTCCGCGGGTTCGACGTCGTGCCCCGCGACGTCGATCGCGAGGTCGTGGTATCCGAAGCCGATGCGGCCGAGGGTGGAGAACGCAGCGTTGGCCCATGCCGGCCGCAGAGATCCCTTGCAGCTCGCGTTCCGCAGGCGCGGGTAGGTACGGGCAAGAGTGCGGGGTTCCGGGTGAGCGGTGTCGTAGGCCTCGATGCGGCCCAACGGTTCCGGGAAGTCGAACTCGGCCGCGGTGGCCGGGACGAACCCCGGCGACTCGACCCACCGGCCGTCGGACCACACCGGGCAGGGGCTGACCGCCATGTGCAGCATGTGCCGCAGCGGCGCGAGCCCGCCGGGGTTGCGTTCGTGCGTCGCCCACACCACCTGGACACCGTCTGCATCCGGGTGCTCGTCCAGCAGCCGGGCGGCGCACCAGTTCGTCACGCCGGGAGACCAACCCGCGCCGGTGATCAGCGCGACACCAGCCGACTTCGCGGCCGCATCGAGAGCGAGGATGCTGTCGGTGGCCTCGAGATCGTCACCGATGTCGATATAGGTGGTGCCGGACCGGAGGGCGTCCTGGGCCAGGCTTCCCGATCCGGCGAAAAACGGGCCGGACATGTTGAGGACGAGGTCGACCCCGGCGAGATCGACCTCCTCGGTTGAGACGTCGACAACCCGGCCGCTGACGCGCCGGGGATCGAGTGCTTCGGCGCGCGCGAGCGCCTCCGGCGCCCGGTCCATGGCCACGAAGCGCGCGTCCGGCAACTCCTCCAACAGAATTCGCAGGGCTGCGCCACCCATCTGACCGACCCCGACGATTGCCACTGACACCATTTCCAGCCTCCACGAGCGTGCGAACGAATATTCGTTAAGCTAGCCGCTGAAGGGCCATCGGTCAACGCCCCAGGTCGGTCGGTGATTGTCGGACACGTTCGGACATCGCGGTACTGTTGCGACCATGCCGTCGACCAGAGGTGCGGAACCCACCAGTCTCGACCGCGTCTTCGACCAGAACATCGGGCGCGAACGGATTCTGGCGGCGGCCGTCACGATCGTGGCCACACGCGGATTCGGTGCATGCACCGTGCGCGAGGTCGCCGAGGCCGCGGGCATCAAGGCGCCGGGCCTCTACAGCCACTTCCGCTCCAAGGAGGAGATCCTCACCGAGGCCGTCTCGCGGGTACTGGCCGACTTCACCGAGAACGCGGCCGCCGTCGGCGACGGCACACCGGAAGAAGAACTTCGCGACACCGTCCGCCGGCATGTTCTCTATCAGATCGAGAACGTGCATCTCGCCCGCGTTGCGGACATGCTCCTCGACACGGCGTCAGCCGGCGATTTCGTCTCGCACGAGGACTACGACCGACTGCTCGAACAGCAGCGTGACTATCTGGAGTTACTGGGTCGACGAGTGGCGGCGTACGCGCCCAAACTGCCTGCGCCAGAGGTGGACATTGTGACGATGGCGATCCTCGCCATGTGTGACCGCGTCGCCATCTGGTACGACGCCGACAGCGCGCTGACTCCCGATGACGTCGCGGAGCTGCACTGGCGCCTGGCACGCCGGATGCTCGCCGACTAGCGCGGAGATCGCACCAAGTCATTGACACTCGTCTCCGCCCGGGGTTAGCGTTGCCGCACTCGAGCGAACGAATATTCGTTTCCCCTGCTTGAGGCCGTCGATTCCGCACCCCACCCGGCCCCGCCGGTGTTCAGATGGGACACAACTGATGACTTCCGATGAGGACCTCGATCTCGAACGTTTCGGGTACGCACAGAAACTCGATCGTTCCGTCACCCCGTTCGCGAGTTTCTGTGTGGGATTCGCGCTGATCAGCGCCACCACTGCCGTCTACGCCGGATTCGGTTTCGGCATCGACACGGTCGGCCCGACGTTCGTCTGGACCCTGCCCGTCGTCGTTGTGGTCTTCGCACTGTGGGCGATGATCGCCGCCGATCTGGCGGTGAAACTGCCGCTCGCGGGCTACGCGTATCAATGGACGAGTCGCCTGGTTCACCCGAACCTGGGATGGTTCACCGGGTTCATCGCGTTGATCGGGTTCATCTCCGGGTTCACCGGCGTCGCGTTCACGTTCGCGACCTACTTCGCCGGCCTCGTCGGGTGGGACGCCTCCACACCGCAGCTACTCGGGGTGACGGCAGGCGTGTTGCTGCTCTGCGTGTTGATCAACGTCTACGGCATCAGGCTCGCGACCGCGGTCAACAACATCGGGGTGATGCTCGAGATCTTCCTGACCGTCGGGATCACCGCTTTCGTCCTGATCTACGTGGTCCTGGTCAAGGAGTCCGGGCAACCTCTGAGTTACCTTGCCTCACATGGGAACACCGTTGACGCGACGTTCGTCTTCGCATGGATGGTGTCCAGTCTCGGCGTCATGTTCGGATTGCTCGGTGTGGAGGCGCCCGCCGACATCGCCGAGGAGACCAAGTCGGCGCGGCGCGTCATCCCCCGGACGATGTTCCTCGCACTCGGGACGGCCGCGGCGATCGAGTTCTTCATGTACATCACGTTCTTGCTGGCAACCGCCGACATCGGGGCGACCTCCGAATCCTCGGCGCCCATCCTGGAGATCATCTCCGCCCAGGTGTCGCCACAGTTCGCGAACTTCGTCGTCGCAATCGCGCTGACCAACATCCTGGTGTGCGTGCTCGCGAACATGCTCGTCGCCACCCGACTGCTGTACGCGATGGCCCGCGACAACATGGTTCCCTGCTCGCGGGCGCTCGGCGCCGTCTCGCCCAAGCACAGGATTCCGACGACCGCGGTGTGGGGATCGGCAGCTGTGTCAGGGTTCTTCCTGGTCACCGCCTTGTTCAGCGAGAAAGCGTTCTCCTACATCCTGGGCATGGCGACGATCGGGTACGTCGGCGTGTACATCTTGACCACGGCCGGGATGATGGTCGCCGATCGTCGCGGAACGTTCCCGTCGTCCGAACCCGGCTTCTTCGACCTCGGACGCTTCCGGCGCCCCGTCCACATCGTCGGGTTGCTCTGCTTCTCGGTCGTGATGGGCGCGCTGGTCCTCCTGCCGGAATTCCGGCCCAACGTCGTACCGCTTGCGGTCCTGCTGGTGCTGGGCTTCCTCTGGTGGGCCGTCGTCCTCCGTACACGCATCGCAGCCGGCACGGCCGGGCCGGGCGTGGGTCGGCCCATTCGCCCCGTCAGATCCGGAACGGCCAGCCGGTGATCTTCTTCTCTCGCGGCGGGGCGTAGGTCCGCACCTTCGACGTCGAGAGTCCCATCCGGACAAGACCTTCGGCGATCGTGACGGCTGAACGCACGCCGTCGACGATCGGGACGCCGGTCGCTTCGCGGACCTGCTCCTCGAGCTCGGCCATCCCGCCGCAGCCGAGGCAGATCACCTCGGCGTGATCGTCGACCACGGCGCGCGTCGACTGTTCGACGATCGCCTTGACCGCACGCTCCGGGTCCGACTCCAGTTCGAGCACACCGAGTCCCGAGGCCCGAACCGATGCGCAGCGCTGATCGAGGCCGGCGAGCTTGAGCCGGTCCTCGATGAGCGGGACGGTCCGATCCAGCGTCGTCACGACCGAGAAGCGGTGTCCCAGATACATCGCCGTCGACGCCGCGGCCTCGGTGATGTCGACGACGGGGACCTCCAGAAGTTCCTGCAGTCCCTCGCGGCCATGCTCGCCGTACCCGGCCTGGATCACCGCGTCGTACGGCTCCGGGTAGGCGAGGATCGCGTCCATCACCGCGATGGCGGCGAGGTAGGACTCGAAGTTGCCCTCGCACGAGTCGGCGCCGAATCGCGGTGTGATGCCGACAATCTCGGTGCCCGGTGAGGCCACCGATCGAGCCGAATCGGCAATGGCCTCGGTCATCGACTCGGTGGTGTTCACGTTGGCGACGAGGATGCGCATCAGATCTTCTTCCTGATCAGTGGGTGCTGGCGACGGAGATCGGCTCGCCCGAGACCTCGGCGAACGGCCCGCGACGGTCGGCGACCACCAGGTAGACCACCGCCCCGAGACCGGCGCCGATGAACCAGGAGAATTCCGAGATCACTTCGAAGGCCGGGACGAACGCCATCACCAGGGCGATGGCGGCGGTCGGGACCAGCGCGGCGACGGCCCGCATGTTCACCCCGCCGCGGTAGTGGTAGGCGGCGTCGGGAGCCTCGCTGAACAGCGCGGGTACATCGATCCGAGCACGCCGGACGAGCCAGTAGTCGGCCATCACGATGCCGAACAGCGGTCCGAGAAGTGCACCGAGCCCGCCCAAGAAGTAGTTGATCACCGCGGGTGAGTTGTAGAGGTTCCACGGCAGGATCACCAACCCGATCACCGCGGTGACCAGCGCCGCGCGCCGGAAGTCGAGATGCCGCGGGAAGAGGTTCGACAGCGCATAGATCGGCGCGACGAAGTTGGCCATGAGGTTCACCGCGACGGTGAGAATGAGCAGCGCGAGGCAGGCCAGCACCAGCAGGAAGGTGTTGGGCACCGTCTGGACGATGTCCGCCGGCGATTCGATGACCGTGCCGTTGATCCGGAACTGCGCGCCGGCGAGGACGACCACGATGCCGCCGAAGAGCAGCATGTTGAGCGGGATGCCCCAGAAGTTGCCGCCCACGATGGCTTTTCGCGATTCAGCGTTCCGGGTGAAGTCGCAGAAGTTGAGGACGAAGGTGCCGTAGATCGCGACCCACAGGCTGGCCCCTCCGATGATCTCAGGCCACATGTCCACGCCGGTCAACGAATCGGGCGTCGACCACGCGATGGTCCAGTCGGCGTTGCTGAGCATCCAGATGGCGAGGGACACCATCGTGATCAGGATGACCGGACCGGCGAACGCCTCGTAGCGGCGGATCATCTCCATGCCGTAGCTGACGATGATCACCTGGATCACCCACAGGGACACGAAGGCGATCCAGCCCAGGGTCGACAGCCCGAGGAAGCGGTTGGTGTCCAGATCGGCCGCGCCGGGGAACAGGGCCACCAGCATGATCCGCAGGACGACGGAGGCGAGGTAGGTCTGAATGCCGAACCACGCGATGGCCACTCCGCCACGGATGAGGGCGGGGATCTGCGCGCCACGGATGCCGAACGAGATGCGGCTCATCACCGGGAACGGCACACCGGTCTTCTCCCCCATGAACCCGGAGAGGTTCAGCAGCAGGAAGAGGAAGACGCCGCCCAGCACCAGCGCGGTCAGGATCTGCCAGCCGCCGAGTCCGAGCGCGAAGAGTCCGATGGCGAAGGCGTAATTACCCAGGCTGTGGACGTCGTTGGCCCACAACGTGAAGATGTTGTAGCTGCTCCAGCGTCGACCGACACGGCTCGTGGGCGCGAGGTCGTCGTTGTAGAGCTTCGGACTCAGCCCGTCCGGGACGACGCCGGTGGTACCGGAGACATCCTCACCGACGGGAACTGTGTGCTGCTCAGTGCTCATCTCTGCACTTTCGGTCGGACGGTCGGCGATGACCGCGCTCCTACACTTGCGGGAGTTCCGTGATGTGGAATCGGATTTCCGCGTTCGTGACAGTTAGCCCCACGCTCAGGGTCGTTGTCAATAGCATGACCCTGCGCTACTCGCGAGTTACGTTCCGAAATAACAGCACGGGATTCCATGATGAGGAATAGTGTGAGCTAGTCTCTGGATCGACCCAGGACACGGCGACCACCAAGGAGTCCCGCCCCATGACCTCAGAATCCGGTGACCAGGCCCCCGTCTCCGACACCCCGTTCGACCTGGTCGTGCGTGGCGAACAGACGCTGACGACGGCGGGCATCGTCGCGCGTGAGATCGGCATCCGCGACGGTCGGGTCGTCGCCATCGAACCGCTCGGGAGCGGACTCGTGGGCGCCGAGGTCATCGAACTCGCCGACGACCAGGTGATGATCCCCGGACTGGTGGACACCCACGTACACGTCAACGAGCCCGGCCGCACCGAATGGGAGGGCTTCGACTCGGCCACCCGCGCGGCCGCCGCCGGTGGCGTCACCACGCTCATCGACATGCCGCTGAACTCGATACCGCCCACCGTGAACGTCGACGCACTGGCCGAGAAGCGCGCTGCGGCGCAGGGCAAGACGCACATCGACGTCGGTTTCTGGGGCGGCGCCATCCCCGGCAACGAGGACGACCTGCGGGGACTGCACGACGCCGGCGTCTTCGGCTTCAAGTGCTTCCTGCTGCACTCGGGAGTGGACGAGTTCCCGCACCTGACGGCCGACGAGATGGAAGCCGACATGGCCAAGCTGGCCGAGTTCGACTCGCTGATGATCGTGCACGCCGAGGACTCCCGCGCCATCGACAAGGCTCCGTCACCCGAAGGTGACGAGTACGGACGTTTCCTCGCCTCGCGGCCGCGCGGGGCCGAGAACCTGGCCATCGCCGAGGTGATCGAGCGCGCACGCTGGACCGGGGTCCGCGCCCACGTGCTCCACCTGTCGTCGTCGGACGCCCTGCCGATGCTGGCAAGCGCGAAGCGCGACGGCGTGAAGATCACCGTCGAGACCTGCCCGCACTACCTCACCCTGCTGGCCGAGGAGGTGCCCAACGGCGCGACCGCCTTCAAGTGCTGCCCGCCCATCCGGGAGGCCGGCAACCGTGAGTTGCTGTGGGAGGGACTGCTGGCCGGCACGATCGACTGCATTGTCTCCGACCACTCGCCGTCGACCGTCGACCTCAAGGACCCCGAGAACGGGGACTTCGGGGTCGCGTGGGGCGGCGTCGCCTCGCTGCAGCTCGGGCTCTCGCTCATCTGGTCCGAGGCCAAGAAGCGCGGCATCGACCTCCCGCAGGTCATCGAGTGGATGGCGTCGAAGCCCGCCGACCTCGCCGGGCTGCCGACCAAGGGCCGCATCGCCCTCGGTTGCGACGCCGACTTCGCCATCTTCGAGCCGGAGTCCGCGCAGATCGTCGACGTCAACCGGCTCCACCACAAGAACCCGGTGAGCCCGTACGACGGTCGTGCGCTTGCCGGTGTGGTGACGGGCACCTGGGTTCGCGGACAGCGGGTGGACTTCGAGACCGCCCGGGGCCGCATGCTCCGCCGCGGCGACGTCTGATTCCTCGTCCCTCCTGCCTGGGCCCCGGTCCCTGCTGCCTGAGCCCCGGTCCCTGCTGCCTGAGCCCCGTCGAAGGCCCCCGGTAAGCTCGATCGAATGAGTTCGGATGACCAGCACACCGGCCTGGCCGATGAGTTGGCCGCGCGTTCCGACGACGCACTGACCGAGCTCCTCCTCGAACGTCCCGACCTCGCGTCACCGACACCGTCGGGTACCCGAGTGCTCGCGCAGCGGGCGTTGTCGGCGGCGTCGCTGTCCCTGGCGGGCGAGGATCTCGACGTCCTCGCCGTCGCGGTGCTCGAGGTGGTCAGCGCGCGCCACAGCCGTAGTCCGGACAAGAAGAAGCGACCGTCGGTCACGACGGTGGTCAAGGCCTTGTCCGGACGGGCCTATGCCGACTCCGTACGTGCCCGGATCGATCTCCTCCGTCGACGCGCGGTGCTGTGGGGCGATGACTCCTCCCTGTGCGCCGGCGAGCACCTCGAATCCGCGATGCCATGGAAGGCGCGGCATCTCACCGGACCTCTCGTCGGCCGGTCCGGGGAGGAGATCGCGGCGATGATCGCCGGTCTCGACGAACGCCCTCTCGGTCTGCTGCAGACGCTGGCACGCGGACCGGCCTTGGGCCGCAGCCGCGATGCGGCACCCGACGCCGATCCGGAGTCCCCGGTCGCGCGCCTCATCTCGTCGGGCCTGCTCGCCCGCGTCGACAGTCAGACCGTCGAGCTCCCACCGATGGTCGGCGCCGTGCTTCGCGACGAACCACCTTGGCACACAGATGTTCTCACGCCACCACCGTTACACGAGTCCGGCGCCAAACCCCGTTTCGGGGCCAAGGCGGTCGACGCCGCCGCAGGGGGTGAGGCACTCGAACTCATCCGTCATCTCACCCAGCTGATCACGGTCCTCGGGGCGACCCCGGCGGCGGTGCTCCGCTCGGGCGCGCTCGGCGTGCGCGAACTGCGGCGCCTGGCGAAGCTGACCGGCCTCGAGACGCAACGGGTCGCGTTCCTGATCGAGCTCGCCGCCTACCTCCGGCTCATCGACGCCGGCTTCCCGGAACCCGCGCCGCCCAACGATTCCGGCGAGCAGTCCTTCGCACCCACCTCCACCGCCGACACCTGGCTGCACCAACCGCGGGAACGTCAGTGGCTCGCGCTGGCAGATGCCTGGCTGCACATGCCGCGCCGGGCCTGGCAGGTCGGCGAACCCGACCGGGACGGCAACGCGTTGGCCACCCTGGCCGCCGACCTGCACGATGCGTACGCGCCCGTGCAACGTCAGCTCATCCTGTCCACGCTCGCCGACGCCGGCACCGCGGTCGGGGTACCCGCCGACACGGTCCTCGCGAACCTGCACTGGCACCGTCCCCGCCAGATCCGACGTTTCAGTCGCCGCGTCGTCGCCGAAACACTCCGTGAGGCACGGGAGTTGGGTCTCGTCGCGCACGACGCCCTGACCACCGTCGGCCGCGCGTACACCGTCGAGGAATCACCGGACACCGACCCCGCCGATGTCGACGCGGCGGTGCTCGCCGCGATGCGCAAGGCGTTGCCCGAACCGGTGGATCACTTCTTGACGCAGGCCGATCTGACGCTGACCGTCCCCGGCCCGATGACCTCGGAGCTCGCGGAACAGGTCGAACTCGTCGCCGATCTGGAGTCGGGCGGCGCGGCCTCGGTGTATCGGGTCTCGCCGGAGAGCGTGCGCCGGGCATTGGACGCGGGCCGCAGCAGCAACGAGCTGTTGTCGATGTTCACGACGCATTCGAGAACCCCGGTGCCGCAATCCCTCACGTATCTCATCGAGGACGTGGCCCGCAGACACGGCCAGTTGCGGGTGGGCGTGGCGTCGGCGTTCATCCGATGTGAGGACCCGACGGTGCTGGCCGCCGTGCTGCGCAGCGCGGCTGCCGAGCCACTCGCGTTGCGCGCGTTGGCGCCGACGGTCGCTGTGTCGCCATCAGAGGTGCGCGACGTCATCGACCAGTTGCGAGCGGCGGGATTCGCTCCGGCGGGTGAGGATTCGTCGGGCGCCCTGGTCGATCTGCGCGAGCGGGGCAGTCGGGTCACGGTGTCGCGGGCGCGGCGACAGAGCCAGCCGCGCCGAAATGCGCCGTCCGAGGACCAACTACGGTCGGTGGTCACCCGGATCCGCTCGACCGACCGGGCGGCGGCCGCCACCCCGGTTCGCGGTGCGGCCACGACGACCCCGGTCCGGGCCACCGGCGGGGGCGAATCCGCGACCGCGCTCATCCAGCTCGCCCTGCGTGCCAACCGCAGGCTGCGTGTGGGGTATGTCGACGCCCAGGGCTCGGCGAGCCGGCACGTGGTGACGCCGAAGATCCTCGGCGCGGGTCAACTCGTGGCCGTCGAGGAGGGCCGCGACGACGAGCAGCGCTTCTCGCTCCATCGACTCACCAGCGTGGAACTGCTCGACGCCTGAGCCCTGGAGACAGAGACATCGGAGTGATTTCCGTCTCATCCTTGGTACCCTCGGGTATGACCGCGGCTCGCGAGATCCCCGCAGGAGAACCCCCCGGTGGCGTCGCTGACACCTATCAGCACGACCTCGTCACCCGGATGAAACCCTCGCGCAAGCGCCCCCGGGTGACACGACCGGCCGACCTCGTCACCGCCATCGGGCCTTCCCTCGCCGGCGCGAACGTGATCATGCAGCTCGCCAACCCGAAGGTCGGTTACGGCGTACACGAGAGCCGCGTGCCGTCGGGCAACGCGATCAAGCGGCCCATCAAACGAGGCCGCACGACGGGGACGTTCCTCGCCGTCGCACTCATGGGCACCGACGCCGACAAGGCCTACATCCACGACGCCGTCGGCCACATCCACGACCAGGTGTACTCGACCGCGACGAGTCCCGTCCGCTACAGCGCCAACGACTCACGCCTACAGCTGTGGGTCGCGGTGTGCCTGCTCAAGTACTTCATCGACCAGTACGAACTGCTCTACGGCCCCCTGAGCGCCGAGGAGAAGCAGATGGTGCTCACCGAGTCGCATCCGTTGGGCACCGCGCTCAACGTGCCGCGGGACAGATGGCCGAAGACCTACGACGATCTGCTCGTCTACTGGAACACCGAGCTGACCGCGCTGCGCATCGACGACCCGGTCCGTGAGGAACTCCGCAGCCTCGCCGACCTGTCGTTCCTGGAGTACCGGGTCGGGGCGCTGGGAACCCTCGCGCACATCACGATCGGCCCCTCACTCGCCTACGCGATCAAAGCCGGGCTACCGCCGGAGTTCCGCGAGATGATGCGGTGGCGGTGGTCCGATCGCGACGAGCGCCGGTACCAGCGGGCGCTCGCCGGCTTCCGACTCGTGGACCCTCTGGTGGCACCCGTGCTGCGCGGGATCTTCCGGCTCAACCTGGTGGATCTGCGGGTCCGACGCAAGCTCGGCATCCCCGTCTTCTGAGGCCGACGGGGTCTCACGCGTTCCAGAGCAGGCCCGACGCTGACAATCGTCGGTGCTTTCTGGACAATGGAGCGGGTGACCGATGGACCCCTGATCGTGCAATCCGACAAGACACTGCTGCTCGAGGTGGATCACCCCGACGCCGCGGCGGCGCGCGCGGCGATCGCACCCTTCGCCGAACTCGAACGTGCCCCCGAGCACGTCCACACCTACCGCGTCACCCCGCTCGCGTTGTGGAACGCCCGAGCCGCAGGTCACGATGCCGAACAGGTCGTCGACGCGCTCGTGACGTACTCGCGCTACGCGGTGCCCCAGCCGCTGCTGATGGACGTCGTGGACACGATGGGACGGTTCGGCCGACTGCAGCTGGTGAAGCATCCGGCACACGGCCTCACCCTCGTCAGCCTCGACCAGGCCGTCCTCATCGAGGTGATGCGCAACAAGAAGGTCGCGCCGATGCTGGGCGCCCGCATCGACGACGACACTGTCATCGTGCATCCGTCCGAGCGCGGCCGACTCAAGCAGGTTCTGTTGAAGGTCGGCTGGCCGGCCGAGGACCTCGCCGGGTACGTCGACGGTGAGGCGCACGCCATAGAGCTCGCCCAGGACGACTGGCAGCTGCGCGACTATCAGGAGATGGCGGCCGACTCGTTCTGGGCCGGCGGCTCGGGCGTGGTGGTCCTCCCCTGCGGTGCGGGCAAGACGATGGTCGGCGCGGCGGCGATGGCCAAGGCGGGCGCGACGACGCTGATCCTGGTGACCAACACGGTCGCCGGTCGTCAGTGGAAACGCGAACTCATCGCGCGGACGACGCTCACCGAGGAAGAGATCGGCGAGTACTCGGGTGAGCGCAAGGAGATCCGACCGGTCACGATCGCGACCTACCAGGTGATGACGCGGAAGTCGAAGGGCGAGTACCGCAATCTCGACCTGTTCGATTCGCGCGACTGGGGTCTGATCATCTACGACGAGGTCCACCTGCTCCCCGCCCCCGTCTTCCGGATGACGGCCGACCTGCAGTCGCGTCGTCGACTCGGCCTCACCGCGACCCTGGTCCGCGAGGACGGCCGCGAGGGGGACGTCTTCAGCCTCATCGGCCCCAAGCGGTACGACGCGCCCTGGAAGGACATCGAGGCCCAGGGGTGGATCGCCCCGGCCGACTGCGTCGAGGTCCGGGTGACCCTGACCGACGAGGAACGTCTGCAGTACGCGGTCGCCGAGCCGGAGGAGAAGTACAAGCTCTGCTCGACGGCGCACACCAAGGTCAACGTGGTCAAGGCGATCCTCGACAAGCATCGCGGTCAGCAGACCCTGATCATCGGCGCCTACATCGATCAGCTCGAGGAACTCGGTCGCGAACTCGACTCCCCGGTGATCCAGGGCTCGACGAAGAACAAGGAGCGCGAGGTGCTGTTCGACCGGTTCCGTTCCGGCGAGCTGCAGACCCTCGTGGTGTCGAAGGTGGCGAACTTCTCCATCGACCTCCCCGAGGCCTCGGTCGCGGTTCAGGTGTCGGGGACGTTCGGTTCCCGCCAGGAGGAGGCGCAGCGCCTCGGCCGGCTGCTGCGCCCGAAACGTGATGGCGGGCAAGCACACTTCTACTCGGTGGTGTCCCGCGACACCCTCGACGCCGACTACGCGGCGCACCGCCAGCGGTTCCTGGCCGAGCAGGGTTACGCCTACCGCATCACCGACGCCGACGACCTCCTCGGCCCGACGATCGGTGACTCCACCTCCGCGGACTGAGCCCCTCCGCTCCCTGCGGCCTCAGGTCTCGATGAGGCAGTACCCGATCGACTCCGGTTCGAAGAAGACCCACTTGGTCTCGTCGCCGGAGCAGGTCACGGTTGCGTCCGACCGCGTGGTGACACGCGCGAGGACCGTCTGCGCCGTCGCCGAGCTCGCGCACGGGGCCTCCCGGTAGTCGGCGAGCGAGCCACCCGAGAGCGGGACCAGGTAGCAGAGGTCCTCGTAGAAATTCGGTGTGAGACAGAGCTTGTCCGTGCTGTCCGGGAACGTGAGCGTCGAATTCTGTGGGCTCGCGCACGACGTGGACGCGGCGATCTTCGACGCGGCGTAGAAATTGAGACCGGCGGAGTCGCAGTCGACCTTGGAGGCATTCACACTCGTCGACGACCCGGAATCGGTGGCGATGCCGACGCATTCGCCGACCTGGACGTCCCCCGGTCCGTTCACGGCCGGCGTCGAGGAGTCGGTGGTGCGAGGAGCGGAGGTGCCGGCGGCGGAGGTCGTGGTCTCCGGCCCGGCGACCGGGGTCGAGCGCGACGTCGAGGTGCCGCCCGCGGTCGGTGCACTCGACACCTGTGTCGCGACGTACACGACCCCGGCGGCGATCGCGAGGACGAGGATCACCGCGAGCGAGCCGAGGGCGATCAGCAGGCCGGACCGCTTCTTCGGCGGTGGCGGCGCGTACCCGCCCTGCGAGGGGTAGCCGCCCTGCGAGGCGAACCCACCGGGATAGGTCCCCGGTTGCGACTGATACGGCGAATGCTGCTGCGGCCCTTGCGGATAGGAAACCGGACCCACCGGGGCGGGCGGGGTCACCGAAACCGGCGGCGCGGGAGTCGGCGCACGCACCGTCGGCTCCTTCGACAGCGGTGGTGCCGCGAGCGCGCGTTCGAGCTCGGCGGCGAACTCGCGGCAGGATCCGTACCTGCGGTCGGGCTCCTTCGCGAGGGCGCGGCCGAACACCGGGTCGACGCTGCCGGAGATGCCCGGTCGCAGCGTCGACGGGCGCGGCGGCATCGACTGCAGGTGGCCGGCGATGATCGACGCGGTGCCGGCGCCCTGGAACGGCGGCCGGCCGGTGAGGAGTTCGAAGACGGTGGCCGCAAGCGCGTATTGGTCCGCACGCGCGTCCACCGGATCGCCGAGCAGCTGCTCGGGGGCGGCGTAGGCGACCGTGCCGAGGAAGACATTCGTCGACGTGAGATGGCTGACGTCCTGCTCGGACTTGGCGATCCCGAAGTCCGCGAGCAGGACTCGCGGCTCCGGGCCGCCCACGCCCTGCAGCAGGATGTTGGCCGGTTTGACGTCGCGATGCAGGAGTCCCGTCGCGTGCGCACGGTCAAGCGCGGCACCGACGGCGCGCACGATGGCGATCACGGTCGGGGTGTCGAGACCCTGTGGGGTCTGGCGGAGCAGTCGCAGCGCGTCGATGCCGTCGATGTACTCCATCGCGATCCACAGGTGGCCGTCGTACTCGCCGGAGTTGAAGATCGTCACGATCGACGGGTGGACGACGCTCGAGGCGTGCTCGGCCTCTTTGACGAACCGCTGCCGGTACATCGGGTCGCGGCTGAGTTCGGCGGGCAGTACCTTCAGCGCCTCGTTCCGCGGCAGGTGCGGGTGTCTCGCGAGATAGATCTCGCCCATCCCACCGCGGCCGACGAGTCGGATGATGGTGTAGCCGGCGAAGTGCTCGCCTGGATTGCGCGGCATCGCCCCTCCTCGCGCGTCAGGCGTCTCCCACCGAGGTCATGCAGAACGCGCGTGGTTCGGGCACCTCGTACGTGGCCTTGAGCTGATCTTCGGTGCACTCCAGCGAGCCGTCACCGCTGGCGTCGACGCGGTAGATCGCCGATCCGGATTCCGCGGTGCCCGCGCAGTCGATCTTCGCGAAGTCGACCAGCGACCCGCCCGCCGACTGTGGGATCTGGTAGCACTGGCCGTCGGCGAAGTTCGGCATCAGGCACAGCTTGTCGGAGGTCTCCGGGAAGGTCAGGTAGTTCTCGAATTCGCCGCATTCGCCGGGGATCACCTGGGTGGCGACGAATGTCATTCCGTCACCGTCACAATCGGTCTTCGTCGCCTCCACGGTGGAGCTACCGTCGGCTTCGCGGACCTCCACGCACTCCCCGATCGCGACGTCCGAGGGCTCGGAGACGTTGTTCGTGACGCGCTCGACCGACGAACAGGCCGCCACGGCGAACAGTGCAGCGCACCCCGCGATCGCCGCCAGCACCCGAACCCGTCCGGCGGGCTTCTTCACCTCTGCTGGGTTTTTCATGCACGGATCGTACGCCCCGGCGGGGTCGTCGACCCCGTCATTCGGACGAGGTCCGGTGTCCGCACACAGTGGACCTGTGCCACTGTGGGATCCATGTCATTCGAGGACAGGACAACCTGCAGGCTCCGTCCATTCGCCACGACGATCTTCGCCGAGATGTCGGCGCTGGCGGTCGACCACGACGCCGTGAACCTCGGCCAGGGCTTCCCGGACACCGACGGGCCGGCGTCGATGCTCGACGCCGCGCGCCAGGCCATCACCGACGGACGCAATCAGTACCCGCCGGGTATCGGGGTGCCGGAGTTGCGGCGCGCGGTCGCGCGAACGCAGCACGACCTGTACGGGCTGGATTACGACCCGGATCGCGAGGTGCTGATCACGGTCGGCGCGACCGAGGCGATCGCGGGTGCGGTCGTCGGCCTGGTGGAACCGGGTGACGAGGTGATCATGATCGAGCCGTACTACGACGCCTATGCCGCCACCGTCGCGATGGCCGGCGGCGTGCGACGCGTCGTACCGCTGGTACCCGACGGCGACGGCTTCCGCCTGGACCGCGAACGGCTCGCCGCGGCCTTCGGGCCGAAGACATCGATGGTGCTGGTCAACAGCCCGCACAACCCGACGGGGACCGTCCTGTCGCCTGGCGACCTCGCCGAGATCGCCCGACTCTGCGTCGAACACGACGTCGTCGCCGTCACCGACGAGGTCTACGAACACCTCGTCTTCGACGGACGGACCCACACCCCGCTGGCGACGCTGCCGGGTATGCGGGAACGGACGTTGCGGATCTCCAGCGCTGCGAAGACCTTCAACTGCACCGGCTGGAAGGTCGGCTGGGTGAGTGGGCCGCCCGAACTGATCGCCGCGGCACGGACGGCGAAGCAGTACATGTCCTACGTGGGCTCCGGACCGTTCCAGCCCGCGGTCGCGCACGCCCTGGAACATGAGATGGGTTGGGTACGCGAGTCAGCTCTCGCACTACAGGCTAAACGCGACCTGATCTCGACCGCCCTGACCGACGCGGGCTTCGCCGTACACCGAAGCGAAGCAACATATTTCGTCTGCGCCGACCCACGGCCGCTCGGCGTCGACGACGGCATCGAGTTCTGCCGGTCGTTGCCGGAGCGCATCGGCGTCGCCGCGGTGCCGGTGAGCGTCTTCACCGACGACCGCGAACCCTGGCACCACCTGCTCCGGTTCGCCTTCGCCAAACGCGACGAGGTCATCGCCGAGGCCGCCGAACGACTTCGGCGGCTCTGATCTTTCGCTGATCGAGCGGGCCCCACCCCCGCTGGTTGAGCCGGCACCGAGCGAAGCGAGGCGCCGAGTCGAAACCACCAGGCGACCGAAGCCACTCAGCGCAGCGCCGGAACCACTCGCTCCTCGAACAACTCGAGGTCCTCGCGGTCGACGGCGATGTTCGGGAAGTAACAGATCCCGTATGCCAGACCGGCATCGGCGAGGCCGCGGAGGTTCTCCGCGACCTGTTCCGGGGTGCCGACGCCGGGCATACCGCGGAACGCGCCCATGCTGCCGGCAGCCGCGTCAGGCCCGACCGTCTTGCTGAGCCGGGCTTCGAGGTCGGCGAGCTTGCGTTCCACCTCGGCTTCGGTCTCGCCGAGCATGATGTTGTAGTTGGCCGAGCGGGTGATCGCCTCGAAGTCGCGTCCGAGGTCGGCGCAATGCTGTTGCAGCACTGCCGATTTGTGCACGAATCCGTCGGGTGTGCCGTCGAAGTTGGTGTAGTCCGCGTACTTCGCCGCGATCCGCAGCGTCTTCTTCTCCCCGCCGCCGGCGATCCACAGCGGCAGCCGTCCGGCCGTGGGCTGCGGGGCGCAGATGGCGTCGTCGACGGTGTAGTGCTTGCCGTCGAGCGTCGCGCGGCCCTGTTCCCAGGCCTGTTTCATGATCTGCACGCCCTCGTCGAGCCGCGCGAGGCGCTCGCCCGCCGACGGGAATCCGTATCCGTATGCGCGCCATTCGTGTTCGTACCAACCGCCGCCGATTCCCATCTGCACGCGGCCCCCGGAGATCAGGTCGGCGGTGGCGGCGACCTTGGCCAGGTACATCGGGTTGCGGTAACTCATCGCGGTGCACATCTGGCCGATCTCCACGCGGCTGGTGGTTGCGGCCAGTGCGGCCACCAGGGTCCAGGCCTCGTGGGTGGCCTCGTCCGTCGGCAGCGGCACGGTGTGGAAGTGGTCGTAGACCCAGACCGAGTCCCATCCGCCCGACTCGGCGCGGTCGGCGACCGAGGACATCACCCCCCACTGGTCCGCGGGGTCCACACCCACGAGATCTAGACGCCAGCCCTGCGGAATGAAGAGTCCGAATCGCATGCCGTCCAACTTACGCGGCCGTCGATCATCGTCCGGACCTGATCGGCCATCCGCCGCACGGTCTGCGCATCGTGGGAGATCAGCAGCATCGAGGTTCCCGTCGCCCGGAGTTCCTCGAGGATCCTCAGGACCGCATCCGCGGCCACCTCGTCCAGCGACGACGTGATCTCATCGCAGATCAGGACGTCCGGACCGCCGGCGAGTGCCCGTGCGATCGCCACGCGCTGGATCTGGCCGCCGGACAACTCGCCGGGGCGGCGATCGAGCATCTCCGGGCCGAGGTGGACCGCCGCCAGCAATGACGCGATCTCGCGGTCCGCGGCAACGCCGTCGAGTCCGCGCAACACCCGGAGTACCCGGCGCAGTTCCCGGCCGACCGTCCGCCGGGGGTCCAGGCTGCGTCGCGGATTCTGGTAGACCATGCTGATCGCGCGCCGCTGATCGATGCTGCGGTCACGGGCGGTCGACGCCAGGCGCGCGCCGTCGAGCAGCAGCTCACCGTCGGTCGGGGGATGCAAACCCGCCAGACACCGCGCGAGCGTCGACTTTCCGGCGCCCGAACGTCCGACGATCGCCAGACACTCGCCCCGCCCGATCTCGAACGAGACGTCGTGCAGCACGGTGGCGCGGCCATGGTCTGCCGTGATGCCGCGCACGACGACGCGTGGGCTCGCGTCGTCGACGAATCGGGCCGCGGGCGCCACCGCCGCCGGAACATGCGATGCAGGCAACTCGTCGGCCTGGCACTCGCCGGTGATCCGCCCGCCGTCGAGCATCACGACTCGATCGACGATACGCGAGATACGGTGCAGGTCATGGGTGATGACGATGACCGTGCGTCCACTGCGGAGACGGTCCAACACCCCGACCAGTTCGTCCGCCGTGGCCGCGTCCAGACCGCTCGTCGGCTCGTCGAGGACGAGCACGCCCGGGGAGCCGAGGAGGGCGATCGCGAGGAGAACCCGTTGTTGCTGGCCGCCGGACAGCTGCGCCGGATACCTGCGGAGGAACTCGCGGTCCGTCGGCAAGCCCAGTTCGGCGAGCAGGATATGGATGTCCCGGGCACGACGCGACCGGTGGGCGCGTCGGACTTCTCGGAGGGCCGAACCGATCCGCATGGACGGGTTGAGCGAGGTACCGGGGTCCTGCGGTACGTATCCGAGCCGTCGACCGCCGTCGGCGGGAGCCTGCACACGCACGGTCCCGGCGGTGACGAATCCGGGTGGCAGCGCGTCGACGAGAGCGAGTGCCGTCGTGGTCTTTCCGGCACCGGAGGGCCCGACGACGGCCAGGGTCTCGCCACGGCGGACCTCGAGGGCGTCGATCGCGACGAGCGGGGTGCCATCCGGTGCCGCCACCGTGAGCGCCGACACCGATATCGGGTTCCCGGCGGTGGCATCCGGACGGTCCAGCGGCCGCCGGACACGTTGTCGCGGACCACGAGGTGAGGGCTCGGGAGGTTCGGACAATCGGTCGACGAGCAGGTTCACCGCCACGACCAGCGCTGCGATGCATACGGCAGGCACGACGACCGGCCAGGGGGTCAACGCCATCCCGCCCTTGTTCTCGGTGACCATCAATGCCCAGTCCGGCTGTGGCTGAGTCACTCCGAGACCGAGGAAGCTGCCCGCGGTGACGAGCGCGATGGTTCCCGAGACCCGTATCCCGGCGTCGGCCAGCAACACCGGCCGCAGGTTCGGCAGTACCTGGGCCACCGCGATCCATCGCAGTGTCTCGCCGCGGGCGATCGCGGCTTCGACGAAACCCGCGTCCATGAGTTCGATCGTCGCCGTCCGCACGATCTTCGCCACCCATGGCACCGTCGCGACTCCGACGGTGAGGCACACCGCGACCGGGCCCTTCCCCATCGTCGTCGCGATGACCACGAGCAGGAGGAACCATGGCAGGACGGTGATAGCGTCGACCGGGCGCATCACCCAGCCGTCGAGCCGGCGTGACATTCCCGCGGTGACTCCGAGGAGAACGCCGACCACGTACGACACCGACAACGCGACCGCGGTCATCAACACCAGCCGGTGACCACCGTGCAGGACTCGCGACAGGACGTCGCGTCCGACGAAATCGGTTCCGAGCCAATGGTTCGACGACGGTGTCTCGAACGGTACCGAGGCGATCGCGGTCGGCGAGAACGGTGCGACGAACGGCCCGAGGACGATGACGATCACGAGGACGCCCAACACCGCGGCGGGGCCGACGAGCCGTCGACAGCGCGTGCTCATGACCGGCCGCGTCCGATGACACCCCGTGCGGCCGTCGACGAGCCGAGCGCCACGAGGTCGGCGAGGAGATACACGAGCAGCCCGTACGCGGCCAACAGCACCGCCACCGACTGCACGAAGATCAGATCGCGTCCGGAGATGGCCCGCAGGAGTTCGTGCGCCACACCCGGGTACGCGAACACGACCTCGATGACCGCGATACCGCCGACGAGCCCGACGACGGCTCCCGCCAGCGGTTGCACCGACGCGGAGATCGCGTTGGGCGCCGCATGACGCACGACGAGCCGGAATTCGCCGACCCCGTTCGCCCGCGCCGCCGAGATGTACGGCGCGCGCATCACTTCCGCCATCTGGGCGCGGACGAGTCGCACCGGATGCGGCGCCAGCCCGATGAGCAGGCACAGCACCGGTAGCACCAGCACCTCCGGACGGTCGAGCGCCGATGTGCCCGTCGGTACGAGCGACACCGCGGGCAGCACCCCCATCCCGATCGCCACCCAGGCAATCAGTACGACACCGACCACGAACGCGGGGACGGATTCCGCCGCGAGCGCCGCAGTACTGAGCAACCGGTCCCAGCGCGAACCCGGCCGTGCGCCGGCGGCGACGCCGATCGCCAGCGCCGCCGGGACCAGGACGACGACGGTGACGATCGCGAGGATCACCGAGTTCGCGAGTCGCCCGTCGAGGATCTCGGCGACCGGACGGCCCGAGAGTTGCGACACGCCGAGGTCCCCGGTGAGGAAACCGCGTGCCCAGTCGACGAACCGTACGACTGCCGGACGATCGAGACCCAGCTCCGCGCGCAGAGCGGCCACCTGAGCCGGATCCGGTTGGCCCGCGGCCCCTCTCGACAACCGGGTCGTGGCGGCATCACCCGGGAGCAGTTCGAAGAGCACGAAGATCGACACCGCAACGACAGCGAGCGCGGCCAACGCCCCGGCCAACCGGCCCGCGACATACCGCAACACGACGAGTCCCCTAGCGCTGCTGGAGCCAGGTGCCCGTGAAGGAGGCCCACTGCCCGGTGCCGGGCACCCCGTCGGTGATGCCCTGCACGGTGTTGCGGACGCCCGTCGGCTGCAGGGCGAAACTGTGGATGAGGTAACCGCTGTCGTTCCAGAGTTCGTCCTGCAGTTCCCGGTACAACTCACCACGGCGAGCCGGGTCCATCTCGGCGCGAGCCTGGGCGAAGGTGGCATCCCACGCAGGACGACGCCAGGCGGTCGCGTTGGCCGGGGCGTCCGAGGTGAGGGTCTGCCCGTAGAAGTAGTCCAGACTGTAGTTCCACCAACCGGACTGGGTGAGGGGCTTGGACCCGACGACCTGGGAGAAGTAGGTGTCGCCCGGCTCGACGGCGAGGTTCACGGTGATCCCGGCGGCCTTGGCCTGCTCGGCGAAGAGGGTCGCCGAGGCCAACTGGCCGGGACTGACGTCCGCGGTGTGCAGGGTGACGACGAGGTTCTCCTTGCCCGCCTCTCGGAGCAGGCGGCGAGCTCGTTCCGGGTCATACGCGCGTTGCGGCATGTCGGCGTAGAACGGTGCGCCCTTGCCGTACAGGTCGTTGCCGACCTCGGCGAACCCGTAATACACCTTGTCGACCATCGCCTGCCGGTCCACCGACAGCTTGAGGGCCTCGCGTACTCGCGGATCGTCGAACGGCGCGAGGTCGGTACGCATCGTGAACGAGCTCATCGTGCCCACCGGCGGCGTCACGAGGTAGACGTCGGACTGCGATCGCAGGATGTTGCCCTGCGCCGGCGAGAGTTCGTAGACGACGTCGGCCTCCTGCGAGCCGAATGCGTTGAATCTGGCGTCGGCTTCGGCGACCTGGAGGATCTCCAGCCCGTCGAGGTGCGGCCGCTGATCCCAATGGTTCTCGTTGCGGGTCAACACCGACCGGTCGCCCGGCGACCACGACTCCAGAACGAACGGGCCGGTCCCCACGGGAAGCGACGACGGCGTGAACTCCGACGTACCGTCCTTGATCACGTAGACGTACCAACCGGCCAGCACCGAACCGAAGTCGGCGACGGGTTCTCTCATCGACACCACGACGGCGTGATCGCCGTCGGGCCTGGTGCGGGACAGGTCGATGATGTCGAGGTCACCGGCCGACGGCTTCTCCTCGTCGAGCATGCGCTCGAGACTCCACATGACATCGCGAGACGTGAACGGCGAACCGTCACTGAACTCGACGCCCCGGCGCAGCGCCATCCGCCACTGCGAGCCGTCGGCGTTGGGCTCCAGGGACTCGGCGAGCCGATAGTCGAGGGTGAGGTCGTTGTTGTAGTCGACGAGGTGATCCCACACCGCCTTGGACAGTGCGCCACCCGCCGAGTGGCCGACGACGTGCGGGTCGAGGACATCGGCGGTCGCCGAGGTGCCCGCGAAGACGACGCGCAACGTGCCGCCGGGGACCGGGGTACCGCCGCTCGGCGCGCCTGCCGGGCTCGGCCGGTCGGCACAACCGGAGAGCAGGCCCACCGCGCCGAGACCGGCGAGGCCGGCGATCCCACCGGCTCCGCGTAGCAGCCGGCGCCGGGTGAATTCGGGAGCTGCGTGCGCAGCTGTCGATCTTGAATTTTTCATGTCCATCCTCGTGGGTCGCGAAGACGCAAGCGATCTGGCTTCCCGATCGAGGTCGGGTCACAGTTGCGGGACAGCCCCGGATTCGCACCGGGTTCCCTTGCGTCCCGGTCATCGTACGGAGTGGACAATCACGACATCGCATGCGGCGTGCGGTGGATGATCCCCGGAACTTACAAGCAGTCCGGACTGTTTGTGCTATCGTCGTCGATGTGACCGAGCCCACCCGAGCCCCGCGCCGACGCACGCAGGCCGAACGCACCGCGACCACGCGTGCGCTCATCCTCGACGCGACCGTCGACGCCCTGGTCGACGTCGGCTACGCCGCCACCACGACGCAGGAGGTCAACCGCCGGGCAGGTATCTCCCGCGGCGCTCTACTGCATCACTTCCCCACCCGGGAATCACTGGTGGTCGCCGCGGTCGGACACCTGGTCGAGCGTCGGCTGGCGGAGATCCTGTCGCGGCCCCGGACGGGTGACGAGGGACTCGAGATACTCATCGAGGCGTTCAGCGGCCCGCTGTTCGACGCCGCTCTCGAGCTGTGGGTCGCCGCCCGCTGCGACGTCGGATTGCGAACCGCGATCATCCCGCTCGAACAGCAGGTGTCCGACGCACTCGCCGTCGGTTGTGCCGAGTTGTTCGGCGACCGGTACACCGCCGCGGAGCTCGAACTCTCCATCGAACTCGCACGCGGACTGGCGGTGTCGCGCATCCTGCGCTCACCCGACGCCGACCGCGCGCTGCTCGACCACCTCCTGCCCGTATGGAAGGAACTCCTGACCCATGACTGAACCCAGTCCGACTCTCCCGCAGCAGAACACGCTGCCCCGGCGCGTGGACGTCCTCGTCGTCGGCGTCGGGTTCGGCGGTCTCGCCGCCCTGCATCGTCTTCGCACGGATCATCCGCAGCTGCAGACGCTGGCCATCGAACGTGGCGACGGCGCGGGTGGGGTCTGGCGCGAGAACGACTACCCGGGCGCGGCCTGCGACGTCCCGACGTCGCTGTACTCCCTGTCCTTCGCCCCCAACCCGGACTGGTCCAACACCTACGGTCGCCGCCACGAGATCCACCAGTATCTGCGTTCGGTCGCAGCCGATTTCGCCGACCAGATCCGTTACAACTGCGCACTCACCTCGGCTCACTGGGACGGCGCGGCGCAGGAATGGGTCGTGGTCACGACGGATGGCGAGATCCGCTGCCGCTACCTGGTCGCCGCGCCTGGTGCGCTGTCCGAGCCGGGTCTGCCACCGGTCGCCGGAGCCGATGAGTTCACCGGCACCGTGTTCCACTCCGCTCAGTGGGACCACTCCCACGACCTCCGCGGACGTCGCGTCGCGATCGTCGGCACCGGCGCGTCGGCGATCCAGATCGTGCCCGAGATCGTCGACGAGGTCGGACATCTCACGGTCTTCCAGCGCACTCCCGCTTGGGTCGTGCCGCGTCTGGACCGCACCATCGGCTCCCTCGAACGCGCACTCTATCGCCGCGTCCCCGGTGTCCACCGGCTCGTCCGGCGGATGGTGTGGACCTATCGCGAGGCCTACGTCCTGATGATGGCCCGCAACCCCAAACTGCTCCCGATCGCCAAGACCATCGCGCTGGCGCAGCTGCGGATCCAGGTCCGTGACCGCGACCTGCGCCGTCGGCTCACCCCCGACTACACCATCGGCTGCAAACGGATGCTGTTGACCAACAAATGGTTCCCCGCATTGCAGCGCGACAATGCCACCGTGACCGGCGCGATCACCCGCCTCACCGCGCGCGGCGCCGTCGACGACCAGGGCCGCGAACACGAGGTCGACACGGTCGTGTTCGCCACCGGGTTCACCCCCACCGAACCGCCCATCGCGTCGGCGATCACCGGACGCGACGGACGCACCCTGGCCCAGGCGTGGGCGGGTTCGCCGCGCGCCTACCGCGGGGTCGAGATCCACGGCTTCCCCAACCTGTTCTTCCTGTACGGCCCCAACACCAATCTGGGTCACAGCTCGATCGTGCTGATGCTGGAGCCGCAGGCGTACTACATGAGCAAGGCGCTCTCCGAGCTGTCGCGGAGTGGCCGGTCGACCTTCGAGGTCACCGACACCGCCCAGGACCGGTACAACGCCGACCTCGATCCCGAACTCGAACGCACCGTGTGGAATTCGGGCGGATGCTCGAGCTGGTATCTCGACTCCACCGGACGCAACTCGGTGATGTGGCCGAAGTTCACGAGCGACTTCCGCCGGATGATGTCGTCGTTCGACCCGGCCGATCACCGATTCGACGCCGCGATCCCACCCGCGGCCGCCACCGACGCAACCGAACCCGACACCGAGAGGACCGTCGCACCGTGAGTTCGACCCCAGACCATTACGACGCCATCGTCATCGGCTCCGGTTTCGGCGGTTCGGTTGCGGCCCTGCGTCTCACCGAAAAGGGCTACCGGGTCGCGGTTGTCGAGTCCGGACGGCGTTTCTCCGACGGCGACCTGCCCAAGACGAGCTGGCGCCTCAAGGACTACGTCTGGGCGCCCGCGCTGGGACTGTTCGGCGTACAGCGCATGCACCTGCTGCGCGACGTGCTCGTGATGGCCGGTGCCGGCGTCGGAGGCGGATCGCTGAACTACGCGAACACCCTGTACCGGCCGCTGCCCGCCTTCTTCGACGACCCGCACTGGGGGTCGATCACCGACTGGGCGTCCGAGCTCGACCCGTACTACGATCAGGCGTCGCGAATGCTCGGTGTGACCACGTACCCGAAGGTGACGCCGGCCGACCGCGTGATCCGCAAGGTCGCCGAGGAGATGGGGGTCGGCGACACCTTTGTCCACACCCCCGTCGGCGTGTTCTTCGGGGAGGCCGGCAAGACCGTCGAGGACCCCTTCTTCGGCGGCGCCGGTCCGGCACGCACCGGTTGCACCGACTGCGGCGCATGTATGACGGGATGCCCGGTGGGGGCGAAGAACACGCTCGTCAAGAACTATCTGTACCTGGCCGAGCAGGCCGGCGCGGACATCATCCCGATGACGACCGTCGACACCGTCCGTCCCCGTTCGGGCGACGGATACGTCGTGGAGGCGCACCGGTCGGGCCGCCGCTGGTCGCGCCGCGGGCGCCGCACGTTCACCGCCGATCACGTGGTGTTCGCCGCCGGCACGTACGGCACCAACAAGCTCCTGCTGGACATGCAGCAGGGCGGACACCTGCCCGGGCTGTCGTCGCGCCTGGGCAAGGTGGTCCGCACCAACTCCGAGGCGGTACTGGCCGCCACAGCGCGCGACCTCGAGACCGACTACACCGAGGGTGTGGCGATCACGTCGTCGTTCCATCCCAACGAGCACACGCACATCGAGCCGGTGCGATACGGCAAGGGCAGCAACCTGATCGGATTGTTGCAGGCGATTCTCGTCGACGGTGGTGGTCCGCTGCCGCGGCTGCTGCAGGCACTGATCGAGATGGTCCGCCACCCGGTGATCACGATGCGCGGCCTCTCCGTACGGCGCTGGTCGGAGCGCACCATCATCGCGCTCGTCATGCAGACTGCCGACAACTCACTCGAACTGTTCTCCCGGCGAGGCCGTTTCGGCCCGATGCTGCGAAGCAGGCAGGGCGACGGCGATCCACCACCCACGTGGATCCCGGAGGGACACGACGCGGTCCGGGCTGTCGCACGCGAGATCGACGGCGACGCAGGCGGTTCCATCGTCGACCTGTTCAACATCCCGATGACCGCTCACTTCCTGGGCGGTTGCGCGATCGGACGGTCGGCACTGGACGGCGTGGTGGACCCCTACCACCGGGTGTTCGATCACCCGGGCCTGCACATCGTCGACGGCGCGACCGTCTCGGCCAACCTCGGCGTCAATCCCTCGCTCACGATCACCGCACAGGCGGAGCGCGCGCTCGCCATGTGGCCCAACGCCGGGGAGGCCGACCCGCGCCCCGAGCTCGGAGCGTC
This sequence comes from Gordonia sp. McavH-238-E, assembly GCF_022348225.1. Classification (NCBI taxonomy): domain Bacteria; kingdom Bacillati; phylum Actinomycetota; class Actinomycetes; order Mycobacteriales; family Gordoniaceae; genus Gordonia; species Gordonia sp. McavH-238-E. Next base: position 316 of record NZ_JAKRFE010000011.1, on the reverse strand, counting down.
GTACCGTCCCGTCGAGCCGGTGGAACCCCACCGTCCGACCGTCCCCGCACACGCCCCCGGCGCGCTGCGTCTGCCGATCACGCCGGTGTCCGACGCCACCCGCGCCGGTTGACCCGGAAGCCCCCCACTGCTGGTTGAGCCGGCCCCGAGCGAAGCGAGGCGCCGAGTCGAAACCACCTGGCGACAACCCCCGCTGGTTTCAGTGTCACTGTTGTTTAGCCACTTCGGTGGTGGTTGGGTTCTGAGCACCAGGCATCTGGCTCTCCCGCTGGTTACCGCCCTGGCTGTATCGGGCTGGTGTTGGCTCATTGTGCCG